>DASRSC010000219.1:0-4935 GCA_035695525.1 Pseudonocardia sp.
CGAGCTCGTCACCGAACCGGTGGCGCAGCAGCCCGCCCAGCGCGACGTCGGACCCTCGCTGCCAATGCAGCGGCAGGGCGGGCTCCGCGGCGACGGCGGCCAGCCCGGTGGCGGAGAGGAGCCCGTCCAGTCTGGCGTCGCTCGTCGGCACGCCGAGCAGGGTCGCGCCGGGCAGGGCCGCCGTACGCCCGTTCACCCGCAACGACGCCTTCGCCGCCGTGGGGTGCACCTGCTCCCCGGTGAGGCCGAGCTCGCCCAGCAGCACGGCCATCTCCGGCCGCCGGGCAAGGAACGCCTCCGCGCCCACGTCGAAGGGCACTCCGGCGAGATCGACGGTGTGCAGCACGCCGCCGGTGCGGTCGCGCTGTTCGAGCACGCTGATGGTGGCCGACGGGCCGAGCAGGACGCGCAGCCGGTGTGCCGCGGCGAGCCCGGAGACTCCGCCACCGACGACGGCGATGCTCGGGGCCACGCTGGGAAAGGTCGTCCGCGCCGTCACGGCCGCAGGCTGTGCACCAGCTCGACGAGCCGGGTGAGGACGTCCGGATCGGTCGCGGGGAGCACACCGTGGCCGAGGTTGAACACGTGCCCCGGTGTGCGGCGGCCCTCGTCGACGATCCGGCGGGCCTCGGCCTCGATCGACGGCTGGTCGGCGAAGAGCACGGCGGGGTCGAGGTTGCCCTGCACCGGATGAGTGCCGCCGGTGCGGCGGGCCGCCTCGTCGAGCGGGATCCGCCAGTCGACGCCCACGACGTCCGCTCCGGCCTCGGCCATGGCACCGAGCAGCTCGCCCGTGCCGACGCCGAAGTGGATCCGCGGCACGCCGGTGTCGGCGAGCCCGGTGAGCACCCGGGCGGAGTGGGGCTGAGCGTAGGCCCGGTAGTCGCGGTCCGACAGCGCACCAACCCACGAGTCGAAGAGCTGGACCGCGTCGACGCCGGCGTCGATCTGGGCCCGCAGGAACACCGAGGTCGACTCGGCGAGGCGGCCCATCAGTGCGTGCCAGACCTCGGGGGCCGACCTCATGAGGGCCTTCGTGCGCTCGTGGTTGCGGCTCGGGCCACCCTCGACGAGGTACGAGGCGAGGGTGAACGGGGCGCCCGCGAAGCCGATGAGCGGGGTCTCCCCCAGCTCACGCAGCAGCAGCGTGATCGCTTCGGCCACCGGAGCCACCTGGTCGGGGTGCAGCGCCGGGATCCGGTCGACATCGGCCATGGTTCGCACCGGCTCTGCCACCACCGGGCCGGTGCCCGGCACGATGTCCACCCCCACTCCGGCGATGTAGAGCGGTATGACGATGTCGCTGAACAGGATCGCCGCGTCGACACCGTGGCGGCGCACCGGCTGCAGGGTGATCTCACAGGTCAGGTCGGGCGTCAGACAGGCCTGCAGCATCCCCGACCCGGCGCGCAGCGCCCGGTACTCCGGAAGCGAGCGCCCCGCCTGACGCATGAACCAGACCGGGATGTGCTCCGGGGACTCGCCGCGCGCCGCGGCGAGCAGGGGCGCAGTGCGTAGATCGCGGCGGGCGACGACGTCTGAAGGGGGATTGAGCACCATGAGAAGTACATTCTCTCACGGCTCGGCGTTGGATCACCCGACGGTGGACGGCGCGGGCCGTGAATCATGCGGCGCGCCTCGGCACCCGGACACGGAGAGCGACCTAGAGTTCTCGCTCGTGCCCGATGCGACCGCCCCACCTCCAGAGTTCCGGCAGGCGGTCGCCTCGCTGCGCGCCATGCGTCCGAGACCGGAGTTGATCGTCTCCGCCCTGGATGCGCCGCCCCGGCTCGCCCCCTACACGTGGGCGTTCAGTGTGGAAGCGGACGCGAGCACGGCCCCCGGCGAGGAGCTCGACGAGCCGGACACCTCCGGCCGGCTGATCCTCCTGCACGACCCGGCCGGGCAGGATGCCTGGGAGGGCACGTTCCGCCTGGTGTGCTTCGTGCAGGCCCGGCTCGACCCCGAGCAGCTCGGTGACGAGATGCTGCCCGTCGTCGGCTGGTCGTGGCTCACGGAGGCACTCGACCATGGCGGAGCGGAGTACGTCGCACTCGGCGGCACCGTCACGCAGACGTCCTCGGTGCGGTTCGGAGACATCGCAGGCCCGCGCCGGGACGACGACGTGGAGCTACGCGCCTCCTGGACGCCTACCGGACCCGACCTGTCCCGTCACGCAGAGGCATTCTGCGCGCTCATCGCATCGGCGGCGGGCCTTCCCCCGGTTGGGATACTTCCCCTAGCGCATCGGACGGTCTGACCTGGCGTTCACCTGGGTCTGAGACTCCGAAGAGATCAGGTCCGTCACCCGTACGGGTGGATGCATATCGACAACGCTGTAACTTTCACCCGGAGAACTTCGAACCACCACACGACGTTAGACCGCTTGGGGGGCTAGGCTTCCTCCACGACACCTCCTCGGGCGGTCGGGCGACAGCTTCATCGACCGGGGTTCTGGTGCCGGTCGGGGGGCAACGACCGACTCCAGGGAGGTAGTGACGTGGCCGTAGTGGGCCAGGGCGCACCAGCTCGCGGCACTCCGGGTGCCGTGCTGTCGCCCTCGATGGTCCCGCATCCGCGGGAAGAGTTGTTCTCGGTGCTGGTGGTCGACGACCACCCGCTCCTTCGCGAGGCGATCGCCGCCAGGCTGCGCTCCATGGGCGCGGGAACGGTGTACGAAGCCGCCTCGGTCGCCGAAGCACGGGCTCGGGCGCATGCGAACGGGCCCTGTGACCTGGCGATCCTGGATCTCGGTCTGCCCGATGGCAGCGGTCTCGACCTCGTGACCGAACTGCGGTCGCTCGGATGGAACCGGCTCGTTGTGCTGGCGTCCTCGGACGACCCGTACGCCGTGCGCTCGGCATTCCAGGCGGGTGCGCAGGCCTACCTGCTGAAGTCCGCGTCGGCGGCGATCGTCACCGACGGGGTCAAGCGCGTGCTGGACGGCGGTGTCTACGCCGATCCGACGGTGGCCCCGCTGCTCGCCACGGGCACCCGGGTGCCGGGCACCGACAACACGCCCCGCGAGCTCTCCGCCCGCGAGGTCGAGGTACTGCAGCTGGTGGCCGACGGGCAGTCCAACAAGGAGATCGGCGAGGCGCTGAGCCTGTCCGCGCTCACGGTCAAGAGCCACCTGTCCCGGATCGGGCGCAAGCTCGGCACGGGGGACCGCGCCCAGATGGTCGCGCTGGCGATGCGTGCCGGGGTCATCCGCTGACCGCAGATCCGCATCAGGACAAGGGGCAGTACGACCCGCCGGACGCTCCAGCAGCAGTTCCGCTGCTGGCGCCCCGCGACGGGCTGCCTTCGGTCGTCGCCGACCGCAGGGCGCTCGCACACACGGCCGCGGCCTTCGCGGCGGGGAGCGGACCGATCGCCGTCGACGCCGAGCGCGCCTCCGGCTTCCGGTACTCGCAACGGGCCTACCTGGTACAACTGCGCCGTGCGGGCGCGGGTACGGCCCTCGTCGACCCGATCCCGCTCCAGAGTGACCTTTCCGAGCTCGCCCCGGCGCTGACCGGGCCGGAGTGGGTGCTACACGCGGCCAACCAGGACCTGGCGTGCCTCGCCGAGGTGGGTCTCGTCCCCTCCGCGCTCTTCGACACCGAGCTGGCCGGACGGCTGGCCGGACTCCCCCGCGTCGGCCTCGGCCCCCTGGTCGAGCAGCTGTTGGGTCTCTCCCTGGAGAAGGGCCACGGTGCCGCCGACTGGTCGCGGCGCCCACTGCCCGAGGACTGGCTCGTCTACGCCGCACTGGACGTCGAGGTGCTGGTCGAGCTGCGTGACGTACTCGCCGGGCTGCTCGCCGAGCAGGGCAAGCTCGAGTGGGCGATACAGGAGTTCGAGGCCGTGCGCACCGCCGGGCCACCGCGGCCCCGCGCCGAACCATGGCGACGCACCTCCGGGCTCCACAAGCTGCGCAAGCCGCGCGCCCTGGCCGCCGTCCGGGCGCTGTGGGAAGCGCGTGACCGGCTCGCCGCCGAGCGCGACATCGCACCGGGACGTGTCCTCCCTGACGCCGCAATCGTCGAGGCTGCCGTCGCCGCGCCCGAGGCGGCGCGTGACCTGGCAGCATTGCCGGTGTTCCGCGGCCGGTCCCAGCGGCGCCTCACCGCGTACTGGTACGCCGCACTGGCCGAGGCCGCCGGCCTCGATGCTGCGGAGCTCCCCAAGATCGCTCCGCCCGCCGAGGGGCCGCCCCCGGTGGCGCGGTGGGCCGACCGCGAGCCCGATGCAGCCGCCCGCCTCGCCGCGGCCCGTACCGCGATCGCCGCTGTGGGCGAGGAGCGATCGGTGCCGGTGGAGAACCTGCTGCAGCCCGATCTCCTCCGTCGCCTGTGCTGGTCCCCGCCCGCCGACGGCGACGTGGCAGGCGCACTGCGCACCGGTGGGGCGCGCCCCTGGCAGATCGACCTGCTGGCCCCCCTCCTGGAGCCTGCACTTCAGGCCCGGGGCTGATCAGGCCGCTGGCAGGCGCACCGTCACCGCCAGTCCGCCGCCCGACACAGGCACGGCGTGAACGACTCCGCCATGGGCCTGGACCACCGCCCGCACGATCGAGAGCCCCAGCCCGGAACCAGGCGCGTTGCCCGTGCGCGCCACCGGGCCGCGACGGAACGGCTCGAACAACTCCTGCACCCGGTCGGCCGGGATCGCCGGGCCGGCGGAGGACACCTGGAGCTCCGCGTAGCCGTCCCGCACGCCGGTGCAGACGTCCATCCAGCCGCCGACGACGTTGTGCCGCACCGCGTTCTCCAGCAGGTTCCCCGCCACGCGCTCGAGCAGCACCGGGTCGCCCGTTGCCGGTGCGGGCGCCACCCGGACCTGTACCCGCAGCCCTCGCCGCGCGGCATCGGCGCGGACGGCGGCCAGTGCCGGCACGACGAGCACGGCGAGGTCCACGGGCCGCACGTCGGCCAACCCGGCACCTTCGGT
>DASRSC010000220.1:0-15198 GCA_035695525.1 Pseudonocardia sp.
CGGGCCGGCGCACCGCCGCCGTAGAGAGAGCCGCTCGAGCAGGTGCTGGGCGGCGACCCGTCGCAGATCGGACGCGGGTGCGCGGAGTCGTCGAACACGATCGCCGCGCCGGCGAGCTGCGGCGTGCTGCCGGCGAACGCTGCAGCCTGGTAGATCTCCGTCGTCCCTGTCTTGGCCGCGGTCGGCCGGTTCCAGCCTTCCGCCGCGGCCGATGTCGCCGACGTGCCGCCCGGTTGGTCGTCGTGGCTGAGGCCGTTCACCAGGGTGTCGGCCAACGCCGGAGCGACCGCCTGCTTGCAGGCGAGCTGGTTCACCGGCACCGGCGCGCCGTTCTGGTCCGTCACCGAGGCGATCGGCGTCGGCGGGCACCACATGCCGTGGCTCTGCAGCGTGGCTTCGACATTGGCCAGCTCCAGGTCACTCGTGGGCGACACCCCGAGGGTGAACGATGCCTGCTTCTGCGCCTTCACCGTGTCGGCGATCGACAGGGCTCCCGGCTTGTTGCTCACCGGGTCGGACAGCGAGGTCAGCCCGAGCCGCTGCGCCATGTCCACCACCGGTGCGATCCCGGTGCTCTCCTCGAGCTTCACGAACGCGGTGTTGGGCGACTGGGCGAGCGCGTCGGTCAGCGAGAGCTGGGGGGCGAGGCCTTGCTCGGCGTTGCGTACCGGCGTCGGGTGGCCCGACCCGTCCAAGTAGATCGGGGAGAGGTAGCCGCTCGCCGGGACGTCGATCACCGAGTCGATGCCGATGAGGCCCTGCTCCATCGCGGTGGCAGCGGTGAAGATCTTGTAGACCGAGCCCGCACCCAGGTTCTCCGGCTGGTAAGGCAGCCCGTAGCTGGACTGCCCGGGCGCGTTGCCGTATGTGCGGTTGGCCACCATGGCGGTGATCGGGTGCTGGTTCTGGCCGGGCTGCACGAAGGAGAGAACGTCGGCGACGTGCGGCGTGGTCGGCGGCACCTGACTGTTCACCGCGGCCTTGGCCGTCGCCTGTGCCTGCGGGTCCAGCGTGGTGCGAATCGTGTAGCCGCCCGACGAGAGCTGCTGGGAGGAGAACCCGGCCTGCTCCAGGTAGCGCACGACGTAGGAACAGAAGTAGCCGTTATCGCCCGCAGCCGTGCAGCCCTCGGCCGGTACTGCCGCAGCGGACTGCACGCCCAGCGGCGCCGCGGTGGCGGCGGCCGCGTCCGCATCGGTGATCGAGCCCACCTGGCGGAGCTGGGAGATCACCAGGTCTCGTCGCGACTTGGCCGCGTCGGGATGCTGGATCGGGTCGAACTGGGTGGGGCTCTGCACCATCCCGGCGAGCAACGCGGCCTGCGGAATGGTCAGCGCCGCTGCGGTGGTGCCGAAGTAGACCTGGGCTGCCGCCGCGACGCCGTAGGCGCCGTGCCCGAAGTAGACGATGTTGAGGTAGCGGGTGAGGATCTGATCCTTGCTGAGCTCCTGGTCGAGCTGGACCGCAAGCTCGGCCTCGTGGATCTTGCGGGCGAGGCTCGGCGCCACAGCCGCCTGGCGCTGCGCGTCGGTGGTGGCCGCCACGTACAGCTCGAAGTTCTTCACGTATTGCTGCGTGAGCGTCGAGCCACCTTGTTGAGCCCCGCCACCTGCGTCGTTGACGAGGGCGCGCAGGGTGCCGACCGGATCGATGGCCCCGTGTTCGAAGAAACGCTTGTCCTCGATGGCGACGATCGCCGCTTTCATCGCCGGAGAGATCTGCGCACTCGTGGCGGGGACCCGGAACTGGTCATAGAGGTACGCAATGGGCTTTCCGGTGGAATCGGTCACCGTCGTGACGTTCGGTGTGTTCCCGGCAAGTAGAGCGGACGGTGCGACATTGACCGAACCACTGCTGACCTGCGCCGCCAGCGCACCAGCGCCGCCCGCCACTGGCAAGCTCATCACCGCCAGCACCACTGCTGCCACCAGTCCCAGTACCACCAGCTTCGCGCACCTGCGAACAACTCCCACGCCACAACATCTACCAGCAGTGACGCTGGGTGCGCAGCGCTTGGACGAATGAGCAGGAACTTCCGGTAACGGACCAGCGAACCCTTGGGGAGGAACCGCCGAAACGCTCCCCAGTATATGCCCGGGCTTCTGCGGAAGTGCACACTCGACATGTTCAGGTGACGCACCGACAGCACAGCATTGCGAAAGGCGGGAGAAATGGGCGAGCTCAGCCCCTGGCACTGGCTCATCGTGATCGGCGTAGTGGTTCTTCTGTTCGGCGCGAAACGACTGCCCGATGCAGCGCGCAGCCTCGGCCGGTCAGCACGGATCCTCCGGGCGGAGCTTCAGGCCGGCACCGCCCCTCCAGCTACCGAACCGGATGTGAGCCGACCGGAGAACGACTCGACCAAAGAGTAGGCTTCCACCTACGTAATCGATGGCCTACGCTGGTCCGATGCAGGCCGTCCTCGAAGCCCTCGTCGAACCGCGCAGGCGCGAAATCCTGCGGTTGGTGCGCGACGGCGAACTGCCGGCGGGCGCCATCGCCGAGCAGTTCCCCGACGTCGCCCGGCCCACGGTGTCGCAGCACCTGCGCGTGCTGCGCGGCGCCGGGCTGCTCGTGGAACGCCGCGAGGGAACGCGGCGGTTCTACCGCGCCCGACCCGACGCGCTCGCCGAGCTGCGCGCCTTCGTCGAGGACTTCTGGGAGGCCCGGCTGGCCGACATCCAGACGATCGCCGAGAAGGGGCCGTGATCACAGAAGCCGGTGGTCACGGGTGCGGCTGGTGTCCGCGGCCGGCACGACATTCCTCGACGACCTCGGGGTGGCGGGGTCGCGCGGCGCGCTGTTCCCCGCGTTCAGCGTCCACACCCGCGACGGGAACGGCATACGCCATGTCCTCACCCAGCCCGCCGACTTCCCCGACGGCACCCCGCGCGGCATGGACCTGCTGACCCCCGTGTGGAACCTGCTCGACCTGTTGCCATCCGGTCGCGGCGACCGCGAGCCGGACAACACCTATCCGGTCGCCCCTGCAGCGCACGCAGGAGGACGATCGGGCGCATGACCCGATGGCTCCCGCCCGTGCTCGGCGCGCTCCTGCTCATCATCGGGGCGGTGTGGACATTGCAGGGGGCCAACCTGCTCGGGGGCAGCTTCATGAGCGGGTCACGAATGTGGCTCGTGATCGGGCTGGTGGTGCTGATCGCCGGGGTCGCGTTGCTCTCCCGCTCGCTGCGGGGCCGCCGCACCCGCCGCTGAGCTGTTCGAGGGCGGCAGGGCAGATCAACTGGCGAGAGGTGCCGGTTCGGTTCACCATCAGTTCATGAACAAGGTACGGCGCGATTCGCGTTGGCGCCTCGACGCAGTGCACCGCGTCGGTGCAGTGCTGTTCGGCCTCGGACTGTGGGTCTTCGGCATCCTCGGCATCGTCGACCGGCTCAAGCCGTTCTCGACCAGCGGCGAGTCGGTTCTGGGGCTGTCGTCCAACGGCCTGCTGTCCGCGATCTCGCTGATCGTGGGCGGGGTGCTGATCGCGGCGGCGTTACGTGGCGGCCGCACGGCGTCCACGGTGACGGTCGTCGTGGGAGCCGCGTTCGTCCTGTCCGGCCTGGTCAACGTGCTCGTCCTCAACACGCCGCTCAACCTGCTCGCGTTCCGGATGCCCAACGTGATCTTCAGTTTGGTCTCCGGCGCTCTCCTGCTGTTCCTGGGCGCGTACGGCCGCTTCACCGGTGGGCTTCCCGCGGACAACCCCTACCAGGCGGAACGTCACGGCGGCGGCGACCTGGAGGTTCCGCTTCCGACCGTGTTCCGGGACCAGGCCGACGTGGTCGCCGCACGGGAGCTCGCCGAGGCCGAGCGCGCCGTCGCCCAGCACGCCGCTACTCGCGAGCAGGTGGTGCGCGTCGCCGCTGCCCGCGGGGCGAGGCGGGCCGAGGACCGGGTCAGCGAGTGGCGGGCGGGCTCCGGCTGATCCGAGCGGCTGATCCGGGTGGACCGGCTCAGCGGGTCTCCGGGCGGCGCAACAGGCCGCGGATACAGGCCGCGAGCCACCACGCTTCGACGCGTTCCGGCGCCCAGCCGCGCCCGTCCACCCAGTCGCGCGTACAGGTCGGGCGCCATGTAGAGCCACACCTGGTCGATGGCGCTTCCGAGGTCGAAACCGTCAGTGGCCTGCCGCTTCCCGGCGAGCATCGTGATCCACATCGTGGCGCCGGCGTGGCGCTGCTGCTCGCTCGCCTCCCACAGCTCCCGCAGGCCGTCCTCACCACTCGCGGCCGCACCGCGGCGCACGCCGTCGATACCGGCAAATCGACGGTTCACCCGGTGATCGCGGCGGCGGCGAGCTCGATCGCGCGGTCCTGATCGGGCTCGTCCCGTACATGGCCGCGGCTGCTATTGGGACCACCTGCGGTGCGGCTGGGTCTGCGCGTCCACCCGCGCAGCGCCGGAGACCGAGGCGCAGCCGGAGGTGCCCTCGCCCGCACCCGAGCCGGCTCCCGCACCCGAGCCGCTGACCGGCACGCGCTGAACCGCACGAGTCGGTCTGCGCCGCTGTCGATTTGCGCCGCTGTCGATCTGTGCTGCTGTCGATCTGTGCTGGCGGCGGAAGCCGGGGCACGATGGGCCCGGGGGTCGGCCGGCCCTCGGCGACGATGCGGAGGCGCGGACGATGGCGTGGGACTTCTCGACGGAACCCGAGTTCGAGGCTCAGCTCGAGTGGATGCGCGGCTTCGTCCGCACGGAGATCATCCCCCTGGAGACCCTCGACCTCGACCGGGAGACCTTCGCCCGGATCACCGCTCCGTTGAAGGAGCAGGTGAAGGAGCGTGGCCTGTGGGCCGCGCACCTGCCTCCCGAACTCGGCGGTGGTGGGTTCGGGCAGGTCAGGCTCGGGTTGATGCACGAGATCCTCGGGCAGTGCCGTTACGCGCCGGGGATCTTCGGCAACCAGGCGCCCGACTCCGGCAACGCCGAGCTGCTGGCCATCGGCGGCACGCCGGAGCAGAAGGAGCGCTTCATGCACCCGCTGCTGCGCGGCGAGCTGCGTAGCTGCTTCTCGATGACCGAACCCGGCGCAGGCGCGGACCCGACGCTGCTGTCCACCCGGGCTGTGCTCCACGGGGACGAGTACGTGATCAACGGCCACAAGTGGTTCTCGTCGAACGCATCACACGCCGACTTCCTGATCGTCATGGCTGTCACCGATCCGGACGTGTCGGCCTACCAGGGCTCGTCGATGTTCATCGTCCCGGTCGACACACCCGGGGTGCAGATCGTGCGCGACATCCCGGTGATGGACCACCCGACCATCGGTGGGCAGCTCTACGGCGGGCACGCCGAGGTGCTCTACACCGACGTGCGGGTGCCGAAGGAGAACCTCGTCGGCAACCCCGGCGACGGCTTCCGGCTCGCCCAGCAGCGGCTCGGTCCCGGTCGCATCCACCATGCGATGCGCTGGCTCGGACAGTCCAAGCGGGCGTTCGACATGATGTGCGAGCGCGCCGTCAGCCGCTACACGCACGGGTCGGTGCTGGCCGACAAGCAGATGGTGCAGGACTGGGTGGCCCTGTCGGCCGCCGAGATGCAGGCGGCCCGGCTGATGACGCTGCACGCCGCGTGGACGATGGACCAGGTCGGTGCCGCCAACGCCCGCGTGGAGATCGCCATGATCAAGTATTGGGGCGCGACGGTGCTCCACGACGTGATCGACCGAGCGATCCAGGTGCACGGCTCACTCGGGTTCTCCGGCGACCTGCCGCTCGAGTCGATGTACCGGGCCGCCCGCGCCGCCCGGATCTACGACGGGCCGGACGAGGTGCACAAGGCCACGGTGGCCCGCCGGCTCCTGCGCGGGTACACCCCCGTCGACGTCCCGTCCGAGCACGTTCCGACCCGCACGGAGGCGGCGCGGAAGAAGTTCGCGGAGTACCTGGAGGGAGCCACCGCGAACCTGTGACGGCCCCGGGCCCGGCCCCGCGGCGCGAACGGCGCGGTCGCACGCATCCGGCGTACGAGAGTGCCGTTCGTCCGACGGGCCGGGCGCCGGGCGGGGTCACCAGCGGTCGTGCACGTGGGGGCGCACCAGCTCGTCGTAGATCTCGCGGACAGCGGCGTGCACCTGCTCCCCCAGGGGTGCGAGCTCCGCTGCGGCGGCGTTGCCGCGCGCCTGCTCGGCGTTCCGGGCACCCGGGATGACCACGGTGACCTGCGGCTGGTCGACGATCCAGCGCAGCGCGAACTGCGCCATCGTCGCCTCGGCAGGCACCAGCGGCCGCAGCCGCTCCACGGCCTGCAGCCCCACCTCGAACGGCACGCCGGCGAACGTCTCGCCCACGTCGAAGGCCTCGCCGTGCCGGTTGTAGGTGCGGTGGTCGTCGGCGTCGAACGTGGTGGCAGCGGTGTAGCGCCCCGACAGCAGCCCGGACGCGAGCGGAACCCGCACGATGATCGCGACGCCAGCGTCGGCGGCCGCAGGCAGCACCTGCTCCAGCGGCTTCTGGCGCAGCGCGTTGAGGATGATCTGCACGCTCGCCACCCCGGGCCGGGAGATCGCGGTGAGCGCCTCCTCCACCCGCTCGACGCTCACCCCGTACGCCGCGATCCGCTCGTCGGCCACCAGCTCGTCGAGCGCGTCGTAGACCTCGCCCGAGGAGTAGACGGGCGTGGGTGGGCAGTGCAGCTGCACCAGGTCCAGCGTGTCGACGCCGAGGTTGGCCCGCGACCGGTCGTTCCAGGCCCGGAAGTTCTCCCGCGTGTAGTTCTCCGGCGCCTGCGCGACGCGCCGCCCCATCTTCGTCGCCACCGTGAGCCGCGCGTCGCCTCGCTCGCGCAGGAACCGGCCGACGAGCGTCTCGCTGCGGCCGTCGCCGTAGACGTCCGCCGTGTCGAAGAACGTGACGCCGGTGTCCGCGGCGCCGTGCAGCACCGCGAGGGCCTCGCTCTCCTCGACGTGACCCCAGTCCGCGCCCAGCTGCCAGCACCCCAACCCGACCACGCCGACGTCACGACCGAGGCGCTTCGCAATCCGCATCTCCACGGACCGAGCCTAGGCTTCGTGCAACCCGTTGCCCCCTCGGCTCCGTCCTAGGGTCATGCGCCTCGTGCCGGCAGTGATCGGAATGGCCGCCGTCGTCGTGGCCGCCTGCGGGCAGCCGACGGCCGCACCCGGAGGAGAAGGTGGACCCGTGGACGTGGCCGCGCTCGTCGGTAGCTGGTCGGTGACCGCGACCGCGACCGCGGACACCATGCTCGTTCTTCACCCCGACGGGTTCGAGCTGCGCTCCGGCGGCCCGGCCGTCCGGTACGGCAGCTGGCGGGCCGACTCGTCCGGCCTGTTCGTCGCGCACGTCACGGGTGCCAGCGGTGGGGCGCGTCCCGACATGTCCACGCCGCCCTGGCTGGAGGCCGCCACCACCGTCACGGCCGCGGCCGGCGACCGTCTGCTGCTCGACGCGGCGGGCAGGACGACGGCGCAGCTGTCCCCGCGGGCCTGGCAACCACCGGCCCCCGGCGGGCCCACCGGGCGATCCGGCCCGGCGGCGCCGCTCCCGGCCGGCCTGGAGCCCGTCGAGCGTTCACGGCTGATCGGGCGCTGGGAGATCGCGGACCACGAGCGGGCAGCCCTGGCGCCGCAGCCTCCACACGTCGACCTGGCCCCGGACGGTGCCTGGACCGGCACGGACGGCTGCAACAACGGTGCCGGTCGGTGGACGACCGGCCCGGCAGGGGCCCTCCTCGCCACGAGCGGTCCGATGACGCTCATGGCCTGCGCGGGTATGGCGCCCGTCCCCGGCTGGCTGGGGCAGACCGCACGCGCCGGGTTCGACGGCGCGACGCTCGTGCTGGTCGACGCGGACGGCCGCGAGCTCGGGCGGCTGGTCCGAGGCCCGGCCGCCGGATCAGCCCGGCTCGCGCCGCTCCCCCGCGGCTGACCCGGTCCTGGCCTGGGCCACCCGCTCGTGCAGCCGGGACCGGATCTCCTCGGGCGTGTAGGACCGCCTGCGCCGCTCGGCCCGCGCCGTGACGACGCCGGTGGCCGCCACGCCCGCGAGGCCGGCGAGCCCCAGCCACTTCCACCACCGCATGGCGGTTAACCTACCGGCCGTGCCGGGCAGCGTGATCACCCTCGACCGGGCGTGCGAGCTGGCCGGCACCGGCGACGTCTGGGTGTTCCGCGGCAGCAGCACGGCAGACCGCGCCATTCGCGGCCTGACGAACGCACCGGTCAACCACGTCGGCATGGCCATCGTCGTCGACGACCTGCCGCCGCTGATGTGGCACGCCGAGCTCGGCCGGTCGCTGCCGGACCGGTGGTCGGGCGCGCACCAGCGCGGCGTCCAACTGCACGACCTGCGCGATGCGGTCCTGCAGTGGGGGCACCGCTACGGGCAGCACGCCTGGTTGCGGCAGCTTGCGGGCCCGCTCAGCAGGGAGATGGAGGACGCGGCGCTGCGGACGGTGGCGCGGCTCGACGGCACCCCGTTCCCCTCCACCGCCCGCCTGGCCGGGCGGTGGCTGCGGGGCCGGGCGCCGGTGCTGCGCCGCCCCGGCCGCGAGGGCGCGGACGCACCCGGTCTGGAGACGGCCTACTGCGCCGAGGTCGTGGCCATCACCTACGAGGAGATGGGTCTGCTTGCCGAGCATCGCATCCCGAGCTGGTACGACCCGGGGCGGTTCTGGAGCGGCGACGAGCTGGACCTGGCACCCGGCTTCCACCTCGGCGGGGAGATCGCGGTTGCACTCCCGCCCGCGCCCGGCACGACGAATGTCCCGGTCGACGCCGCCCACCGGCGGACTTGGCGCCCGCGCCGCCGGCTCCCTGAGCGACGGTCCAACGTCTGAGAACGTCTGTTCACATCGGCTGATCTGTCACACTCAGTCGCCAGAATCACCGCTCGGATACGGGCTGCAATCGCCGCCGGCCGACAGCGAAGAATCCGGGCCCGATGCATGGCACGGGCCTCGGTGCGGTTGGTTGCGGGAGGACCTCCGGCACGGCGGGCAAGCGTCTCGGCATCCCGCGCCAAGCGCTCCGAGGCACTTGTGAATCTCCTGCGCCAAACGGTCGCCTCTCGGCAGCTGCGCGAAGCCCGTCGTTTCCGGTGCCCGACCGGGGTGGACGCCCGGATTCGTTGTGCATGCCGAGCCGCTGTGCCGACATGCCCCGGACTGCATGAGGACATCACCATCTCGGGCCATGCCCGCGGAGGAGTGCGTTGGTCGCATCCGTATTGCGCCGGCGCCACTCACCGACCGTTCCAGCGGGGAGCGCGCTTCTCGCGGAACGCTTCAACGCCCTCGATGGCATCCTGCGACATGTTGACCGTCAGCTGAGCGCGTTCGGTGGCGGACCAGCCTCGGGCGTCGTCGTCGGCCACCATGTCGGCCAGCGCCCGGAGGGTGGCGCGCTGGGCGACCGGCGCATTCGCGCAGACGCGCTCCGCGAGCGAGAGCGCAGCTGCCTCTGCCTCGCCCGGCTCCACCAGCGTGTTCACCAGCCCGAGCGTCCACGCCCGTTCGGCTCCGAGCGGCTCTCCGGTCAGCAGCATCTCGGTCGCGATGTTGCGCGGCAGGGCCCGCTGCGTGCGGAATAGTGCCCCGCAGTTCGCCACGAGCCCGCGCGCCGTCTCGGGCAGGGCGAACCGCGCCGTCCGTGCTGCAACCACGAGGTCGCAGGCCAGTACGAGCTCGAACCCACCGCCGTAGGCGATGCCCTCGACGGCGGCGATCAGCGGCGTGTTCCGGTCCCGCCCGACCACGCCGTAGTTGCCCCCGCGCTCAGTCGCGGCACCCGCACCGGCTACGAGGTCGGTGCCCGCGGAAAAGGCGGCCGGCGTCCCCGAGAGCACTCCCACCCACAGCTCCGGATCGTCGTCCAACTCGTTGAGCGCAGCGTCGAGAGCGGTCGTCATACTCCCGTCGATCGCGTTGCGCTTGGCCGGACGCGCCATCCGGACCAGCAGAATCCGTCCACATCGCTCGACCTCGAGACCCACGGGTCAAGCCTAGTCAGCAGGGGCGCAGCGTTGGCACTGGTGGCCTGACCGGCTCTTTTTCGGTCGGCGGGGATCCCATTCGGCCGGGAATGGCCTGGCCCACGGGGCAGCCGGCGGGCCCAGGCCGCACCGATCCATCCGACCCCGATCGACAATGGGCACCCGAATCCTTTATTATCAACCACGCAATTGGAGCCCACCCCCGTTCGGAACCGTGGAACCCTCGTACCACATCGAGGGCACCCCGGCGTACCCGGAGCACCCTGGAAAGGCAGCGCAGATGGCTAAGCAGACGACAGTCACCCTGGTCGATGATCTCGATGGCAGCGAGGCGGAGGAGCAGGTCGAGTTCGCGTTCGAGGGGAAGGCCTACGAGATCGACCTCTCGGCCGCCAATAGCGCCAGATTGCGCTCGGCCCTCGAGCCGTTCGTTTCTGCCGCCCGCCGCACCGGCGGCCGCCGCCGTTCGGGCGGCACCGCCGTCGCCACCCGGCCCAGCACCGACCGCGAGCAGAACCAGGCCATCCGGGAATGGGCACAGGAGCAGGGGATGAAGATCTCCGAGCGCGGCCGCATCCCGTCCAATGTGCTCGAGGCCTACCACCAGAGCCACTGACGGGCAGAACAACTGATCGGGCCCGCCACGCCGCAGGATCTGCGAAGGTGGGGCGATGACCCAACCGGCAGCCGTGCGGATGGTGCTGCCGGGCAGTAGTCCGCCGTGGACCAGCACCGGTACCGAGGTGTGCCGCGGCGACCGCGTCACATTGTTGGGCTCGGGCCGCATCAATTGGTCGGAGAGCCACTGGGGTGGGGCGAAGTACCACCTGTGGGGCCGCGTCCCGGGCGGGGAGGTTTTCGGCTGCACCCAGGACACCACCACCGTGGTCGTCGACCGTTCGGGACCGCTGGAGCTCTGCGTCTACCTGGGCGCGTGGGCCGATCGTTCCGGCACTCTCGTCACGGGCGCGTGTCTCGACGACCGCAGCTCCTACGGGCGGGAGCGGGGCTTGCTGGCGGTCACCCTGCTGCATTGGCCGCAGGGCGTCGATCCGGTCGACGGGCTGGCGGCGCTCGAGCCGGGCGTCGCCGATCCGCGGCTCGTCGCCGCCGAGCGGCGTCGGCTGCTCGACCCCGTCGTCCCACCGGCGGGCTGGTCCTACCTGCTGGCTGCCGGACCAGGCGACATCTACCGGCACGCTGTGGCCGAGGGCAGGCCGGCGATCGAGGTCGTCTGCGACGACGACGCCGGGGTGATCGAGAAGGACGTCGACATGGCCCTGCGGAGCGACACGACGATCGAGTGGAGCTGGCGGGTCGAGTCGCTGCCGGGCCTCGTCCCGGAGAACACCGCCTGGACGCACGACCTGCTGGGCATCGCCGCAGTGTTCGACACCGGATTCCCGACCCCCGGCACCCCGGTGTCGAGCCTCAACTGGTTCTGGAGCAGCGCACTGCAGCCCGAGGACGATACGTTCGACTGCCCCGTCCCGGGCTGGACCGAGCACGAGACGCACCTGCCGGTGCGCCGGGGCCCGGCGGGGCTCGGCCGGTGGCGGCGGGAGACCCGCGCCGTGCGCGTGGACCACGAGAGGTTCATGGGCCCGGCCCCGACACGCATCAGATCGTTGCGACTCGTCGCGGTGAGCCACTTCGACCACGGCTGCGGCCGGGCGACGTTCCGGGACATCATCCTGCGTAGCGGCGGGCACCGCATCCAGGTGCTCTGACGGCCAGCCTTACCTCCGAGGTGATCGACCCGGCTCCCCCTGCCGGGCGAGGCTCTCCCTGTCGCCATCAACTCGACATCCGGAGGATCCCCGATGACCACCACTACACCCAGCACCACTCTGGTCCATGCCTACCTGGCAGCGTGGAACGAGACCGATCCGATCGCCCGCCGCGGCGCGATCGAGGCCGCCTTCGCGCCGGACGTGCGCTACGTCGACCCGCTGGCCGACGTCAGGGGCACGGACGCGCTGGACGCGCTGATCGCCGGGGCGCAGCAACAGTTCCCGGGCATGGAGTTCCGGCCGGTCGGCGACGTCGACGCGCACCACGACGTCTGCCGATTCCAGTGGGGCCTCGGCCCGGCAGGCGCCGAGCCACTGGTGATCGGCTTCGACGTGGCCGCGATCGCGGCCGACGGCCGGATCACCACCATCCACGGCTTCCTGGACCGCGTGCCTGCCACGGCATCCTGATCCACTTCCGGGCTGCCTCCGGCGGGGCCGGCGGCCCCGCCGGATCTCGGCGGCCCGTCCGGCCCATCGTCAGCGCGGACCCATCCGGATCGCGCCGTCGAGCCGGATGACCTCGCCGTTGAGCATGGGGTTGGCCACGATGTGCGCGGCCAGCGCGCCGAACTCGGCCGGGTCGCCCAGCCGGGACGGGTGCGGCACCTGCGCGCCCAGTGATGCCCTGGCCTCCTCGGGCAGGATGGCCATCAGCGGAGTGTCGAACAGGCCCGGTGCGATGGTGACCACCCGGATGGACATCGAGGCCAGGTCACGGGCGATCGGAAGCGTCATGCCCACCACCCCGCCCTTGGACGCGGAATAGGCCGCCTGGCCGATCTGGCCGTCGAAGGCGGCCGCCGAGGCGGTGTTGACGATCACGCCCCGTTCCTCGCCCACCGGGTCGTGCGCCACCATTCGTTCGGCGGCGAGCCGCAGCACGTTGAACGTGCCGATCAGGTTGATCTCGATGATGCGGGTGAACTCCGCGAGCGGGAAGACACCCTTCTTCCCGATCACCCGGATCGCATTGGCGGTGCCGGCGCAGTTGACGGCCACCCGCAGCGGGCCCAGCGCGTCGGCGACGTCGAGCGCCGCGACCACGTCGGCCTCGCTGCGCACGTCGCCCGCCGCGAACCGCACCGCGTCGCCGAGCTCCGTGGCTCGCTCCTGGCCCGGCGAGCTCGGCAGGTCGAGAATCACCACCTTCGCTCCCGCCGCCACCAGCGCCTTCGTCGTGGCGAGCCCGAGCCCGGACGCGCCCCCGGTGACCAGCGCGACGCCGTCGGTGATGTCCACAGATTCCGCTCCTCGTCCAAACCGTCACAGGTGACTGTTCCTGCAGTGGATGTCATACCATCGCTGCATCGGTGGCGCCGAGGCGCCACACCACGTCGACACCCACCTCCCCCGCGCTGCGCTCCTCCTGCGGCGTCCGGCGATCCACCTCACGGAAGCCGAGCCGGCGCGGGATTGCCCCACTGGCGATGTTGGCGAGGTCGTGCACGATCTCGACGCGGTCGGCACCGACGCGGAAGGCCTCCGCGACCAGCGCCGCAGCGGCAGCCGTCGCATACCCGCGCCGAATGTGTGCGGGATGCACCCAGTACCCGATCTCGAAACCGCCTGCGCCGATCCGGCTCATCATCGAGCAGCTGCCGACCAGCGCCGGGCCGGGGGCGACGATGCCGTAGTCGTAGTCGGTGCCCCAGAGCTCCTCGGTGCGGGCCAGGTAGGCCACGGCGTCGGCGGTGGAGTAGCCGCGCGCCGCCCAGGCCATCCACGGGGCCAGATGCTCCAGCGACTCGCTCACCGCGCGGTACAGGTCGTCGGCATCGGCGCGGCGCCACCGGCGCAGCCCGACCGCACCGGAGTCGAGCTCGTCCGCTGCGGTCAGCACGCCCGCGATTCTGCCGGGCGGTCACCACACCGTGAGCAGCACGTGGTCGACCGAGAGCGGCGGCTACTCCGCGCCGGGTGCTGCGCTCGGCGGTCCGCCTGCCCCTCCGTATCGCGTGCGGGCGACCGCCGCCGCCAGCGCGAGCGGCACCGCCAGCCCCAGCGCCACCCGGAACACCGTTCCGAACGCCCCCGCGTCGGCCAGCGGCCCGGCCGCCGCCGCGCCCGCCGAGCTCCCCAGGAACAGCAGCGCGGCGAAGAGCGCCACCGCGGTGGCCCGCTCCGTCGGCACCACCTCCGTCGCCCAGCTCTGCAGGGTCGTGTGCAGGAACGCCCACGACCCGCCAAGCAGCAGCCCGGCGACAGCCACCGTCGGGAGGGTGACCACGACGGACGGGACTGCCCAGCCGGCGATCAGTAACGCGCCGCCGATGGCGGCGAGCCCGCCCGGGGGCAACCTCCCGACCAGCAACCGCACGATGCGCGACCACCCGAGCGCCCCGACTCCGAACGACGCCGCCACCAGCCCGGCGAGCGCCGCCGATGCCCCCAGCGCCTGCACGGCGGGCGCCAGGTAGGTGAGCAGGCCGAGCACCGCGATGCCCTCGACGAACACCAGGGCGTACACCACGAGCGCCCATCGGTTGCGCAGCACCCGCGCCACCGAACGCAGCGGGTTGCCGGTGGCTGGTCCGCGGTCCGGCTCCGGGAGCCGGGCCAGCGCGATCCAGAGCAGGGCCGCCGCGGCACCCGTCACGGCCGGCACCACCCGCCAGTGGAACAGGTCGGCGAGCAGGCCGGCCCCCGCCGTCGCGACCGCGATGCCGAGCGAGGACGCGGCCAGCACGTCCGACAGGGGGCGCTGGCGCGAGGCGGGCGGCCACATGTCGCCGACGTAGACCAGCGTGGCCGGGATGAGCGCGGCGAAACAGCCGCCCGCCAGCGTGCGCATCACGCCGAGGACCAGCAGGTTCGGCGCGAGCATTGATCCGACGCCTGCGAGCGTCGCCCCGAGCAGCGCCAGGCGCATCACGCGGACCCGACCGATGCGGTCGCTGATCATTCCCCACACCGGCTGCATGAGGCCGTAGGCAAGGAAGTAGGCGCTCGCGACGCCGGCGACGGCCGACAGGGGCGCGCCCAGGTCGAGACCGATCACCACGAGCAGGGGGGCGATGGCGAACCGGTCACAGGTGCTGGTCAGGGCGGCCAGCTGCAGCAGCCGCAACCTGCCCCGCTCCCCCACACCGGAGTGGGCTTCGATGCTCACCCGCTGACAATGCTTGAGCACGGTCGCCTGCGCTGCCCGAAAGATGGTGAGAACCGCCACTACGACGCGTCCGCCGCTCCGTCGCGGGCGAGAGGTGCCGACGGTCGGGCCTCCCGTCGACCACTCACTACGGTGTGCGGATGCGACGGACGATCTTCGGGCTCATCGCGCTGCTGCTCCTTGCCGCGTGCGCCGCACCGGCAGCGGAAGCACCCCCGGACCTCTCCGGCGACTGGCACGGCAGCATCGAGACACCCGGGGCGCCGTTGCAGATCGGAGTGCGCCTGGCAGGCGACGGCGGCACGTTCGACCTTCCCGCCCAGGGACTGCGCGCGCT
>DASRSC010000221.1:0-16339 GCA_035695525.1 Pseudonocardia sp.
GCCCGCCATTCCAGATCTTCAGGGCGCCGACCGGGTCGCCACCGGGGCCGAAGTAGGTTTCCCAGTCGGTGGCCACGTGGTAAAGACGGCCGCCCACCAGCCCGAACGGGACCGCGAACACAGCCACGTCCGTGACCGTGCCGGGCTGGCCGCCGCGCGCGACGAAGCGCCGCTCGCTCCACATCACCGCGACGATGATGCCGACGATGATGCAGATCGCGTACGCCCGGATCGGGATCGGGCCGAGCATCCAGACCCCGCGATCCGGGCTCGGAATGAAGGCCAGCAGGGCTGTCGCCACGGCAGAACTCACCACGTCACGGTATCGCCATGCCTCGGCAGCAGGTCGGAGCGGTCGTGGTGGCTCATGGTGTGGTCAGGCCGGGGCGGGTGTGGCGGATGGCCGACCGGCATGTCGGACACCGCCCGCGAGCTCCGCTGCCAGTGCACGGACATCCCCGGCGCCACCCCGGGCGGCCGCCGTGACGAACGCCGACCCGACGATGACGCCGTCGGCGAAGGAGGCGACCTCGGCCGCCTGGTCCGCCGACCGCACCCCGAGCCCGACGCCGACCGGCAGCGTCGTGTGTGCACGGCACCGCGCGACGAGCTCCGGGGCGACCGAGGCGACGCTGTCCCGCGCTCCGGTGACGCCCATCGTCGAGGTGGCGTAGAGGAAGCCGCTGCCCGCCGCCGCGGTGGAGGCGATCCGCTCCTCGCTGGAGGACGGCGCGACGAGGAAGATCCGGTCCAACCCGTGCGCGGTGGAGGCGGCGAACCACTCGTCGGCCTCGTCCGGGATCAGGTCCGGGGTGATCATGCCGAGCCCCCCGGCGGCGGCGAGGTCGCGCGCGAACGCGTCGACGCCGTAGCGGAGCACCGGGTTGTAGTAGGTCATGATGACGGCCCGCCCGCCCGCCGCCGTGACCCGCTCGACCACCGACAGCACGTCACGCAGCTTCGTGCCGGCCCGCAGCGCCGTCTCCGCCGCGGCCTGGATGGTCGGGCCGTCCATCACCGGGTCGGAGTACGGGATGCCGATCTCGAGCAGGTCGCAGCCGCCCTCGACGAGCGCACCGAACAGCTCCACCGAGCCGTCGACAGTCGGGTAGCCGGCCGGGAGGTAGCCGACCAGCGTTCCACGGTCCTGTTCCCGGGACTCCCGGAAGATCGCCTCGACCGCACTCATCGCTCGGCCTGCCCATCGGGAGACGTCACTGCGCGCAGGCCCTGTGACAGCGATTCGCTCGCAAGCTCGCCCATTACCGCTGCACGCCCTCTGCCTCCGTGGTGCCCGGCGTCTCCCCGCTGGGCCGGTGCTCGGGTGCGGCGGCGCCCGGACCTGCGAGCGAGGCCTCGGCGATCGCCGTGCCGCTCGCGTCCTCGGCGCTCTCGCCGAGCCCGATCATGCCGAACCACTTCGCCGCGGTGTCGACGTCCTTGTCGCCGCGCCCCGACAGGTTCACCAGCACGATGCCGTCGGGCCCGAGCTCGCGGCCGAGGCGCACAGCTCCGGCGATCGCGTGGGCCGACTCGATCGCCGGGATGATCCCCTCCGTGCGGCAGAGCAACGCGAACGCGTCCATCGCCTCGGCGTCGGTGACCGGCTCGTACTCGGCGCGGCCGAGGTCTTTGAGCAGTGCGTGCTCCGGGCCCACTCCGGGATAGTCGAGCCCCGCCGAGATCGAGTGCGACTCCGCGGTCTGGCCGTCCTCGTCCTGCAGCAGGTAGGACATCGCGCCGTGCAGCGTGCCTGGCGAGCCCTCCGTGAGGGTGGCCCCGTGCCGCCCGGTCTCGACCCCGTCGCCACCGGGTTCGAACCCGACCAGCCGGACGCCCGGATCGTCGAGGAACGCGTGGAAGATCCCGATCGCGTTCGACCCGCCGCCGACGCAGGCCGCGACCGCGTCGGGGAGCCGCCCCGTGCGCGCCAGTACCTGCTCGCGGGCCTCCAGACCGATGATCCGGTGGAAGTCGCGGACCATCGTCGGGAACGGGTGTGGTCCGGCAACCGTGCCGAGCAGGTAGTGCGTCCGGTCGACGTTCGTGACCCAGTCGCGCAGCGCCTCGTTGATCGCGTCCTTCAGCGTGCGGGAACCTGTCGTGACGGGCACGACCTGCGCCCCGAGCAGCCGCATGCGCGCGACGTTGAGCGCCTGCCGCTCGGTGTCGACCTCGCCCATGTAGACCACGCACTCCAGGCCGAGCAGTGCGCACGCCGTGGCCGTGGCGACCCCGTGCTGGCCCGCGCCCGTCTCGGCGATGACGCGCGACTTGCCCATCCGCTGGGTGAGCAGTGCCTGACCCAGGACGTTGTTGATCTTGTGAGAACCGGTGTGGTTGAGGTCCTCGCGCTTGAGCAGGATGCGCGCCCCGCCCGCGTGCTCGCCGAGCTTCGGGGCGTCGGTGAGCGGGGACGGGCGCCCGGAGTAGTCCCGGTGCAGCCGGTCGAGCTCGTCGAGGAAATCGCGGTCGCCACGGGCCTTGTCGTAGGCCGCGGCCAGCTCGTCGAGTGCCGCGATCAGCGCCTCCGGGACGAACCGGCCGCCGTAGCGCCCGAAATGGCCGCGCTCGTCCGGCTCGTGCCCGGACGGCGTCGAGATGCCGTCGCTGGCCTTGCTGGTGGTCCCCGAACCGCTGGTCGTCAACACAACATCCTTGCTACGGCATCCTTGTTAGGGCGTCATCCTTCTTACCGCACCATCCTGGAGCATGACGGGTGGAAGCCCGCCGCCACCAGGCTGCGCACCGCGCCGCCGGGGTTGCCGCTGGTGACCAACCCCTCGCCAACAAGCACCGCGTCGGCACCCCAGCCCGCGTAGGTGAGCAGGTCGCCGGGCCCCCGCACACCCGACTCGGCCACCCGCAGCACGTCGCTGGGCAGCCCGGGCGCGATCTGCCCGAAGATCGAACGGTTGACCTCGAGGGTGTGCAGGTTCCGCGCGTTCACCCCGATGACCTTGGCCCCCGCTTCGAGCGCGCGGTCGGCCTCCTCCTCGGTGTGCACCTCGACGAGCGCCGTCATGCCGAGCGACTCGACTCGGTCCAGCAGTGAGTCGAGCGCATTCTGCTCCAGGGCCGCGACGATCAGCAGCACCAGATCGGCTCCGTAGGCCCGTGCCTCGTGCACCTGGTACGGGCTGACGACGAAGTCCTTGCGCAGCACCGGAACGTCCACCGCGGCGCGGACGGCGGCCAGGTCGGCCAGCGAACCGCCGAACCGGCGGCGCTCGGTGAGGACACTGATCACCCGCGCCCCGCCACCGGCGTAGGCCACCGCGAGATCGGCCGGGTCGGCGATGACCGCCAGATCACCCTTGGACGGGCTACGCCGCTTGACCTCGGCAATCACCCCGATGCCGGGTGCGCGCAACGCCGCCATCACATCGCGGGGCGGGGCCGTGGCCGCCGCGCGCCGCTTGATCTCGGCGAAGTCGACCTCCGCCTCACGTACCGCAAGATCGGCCCTGACACCGTCCACGATGGAATCGAGGACGCTCGCTCCGCCGTGCTCCATGGCGTTGGTCCCCCTCTCCGGATAGGGCCGGGCGCGAATCATGCTAGCCAGGCCCGGTACGGGCTCCGTCGCCAGGATCGTCCCCCCTGCTCCCGGGCACGTCGGCGGTGGGGTCCATCCCCGCGTCGAGCGCCTGCCACGCGGCCCGGTCGGGGTCCACCTCGGCCCGCCGGTCCCCTGGTGCCGCATACCGCGACCCGAATCTCGGCAGCCGCGGTTCGCGCAGCAGCACGAACAGCCCGACCGCGAGCAGCGCGGCGGCCCCCGCGACGGCGAGCAGCGGTGCCGGCGTCCGGGCGACGGGGTCCGGCGCGGTCGGCAGGACGACCAGCGCCCGCACCGCGACCACGCCCGCCACGACAGCCACCAGCGCGAGCAGCGCCCCGACGAGCCTGCGCAGCACCCCGCCGATTGCCACAACCGCCGCCACCGCGGCCAGTGCGAGCAGCGCCACGCCGGTGAGCGACGGCGCAACCTGCGCCCCGGTGGATTCGGTGCCGGGCCGCCCGGCTACGCCCGCGCCGTGATACCAGACGGTGGCCGAGGCGGCCCACAGCAGGGCGGCCGAACCCGCCAGTCCTGCGCACACGGCGACCAGCACCCGTGCCTTCCGCGTGCGCGTCTGGGTCACCGTGGGGGACCCGGCGTCTCGGCGGTATCGGTGCCGATCGGCGGCTCCGCAAGCGTCGCCGCGGTCGCCACCGCCGACAACACCGCCCGCGCCTTGTTCAGGCTCTCGGTGTCCTCTGCCGCCGGGTCGGAGTCGGCGACGATCCCGCCGCCGGCCTGCACGTAGGCGATCCCGTCGCGCACCACGGCCGTGCGGATCGCGATCGCCGTGTCGGCGTCGCCCGCGAAGTCGAGGTAGCCGACGATTCCGCCGTA
Source organism: Pseudonocardia sp. (assembly GCA_035695525.1). Taxonomy (GTDB): domain Bacteria; phylum Actinomycetota; class Actinomycetes; order Mycobacteriales; family Pseudonocardiaceae; genus Pseudonocardia. The sequence goes on from DASRSC010000221.1 coordinate 4,403, forward strand.
CAGGCCCCGCCGCGTGGGCTCCAGCTCCTCGATGATCTGCAACGCCCGCGGCTTCGGTGCTCCCGACAGGGTGCCTGCGGGGAAGCACGCGATCACGGCGTCGAACGCGTTGCAGTCGCGGCGCAGCGTGCCGGTGATCGTCGACACCAGGTGCATGACGTGGCTGTAGCGCTCGACGGAGAAGAAGCTGTGCACCTTGACCGTGCCCGCCTCGCAGACCCGGCCGAGGTCGTTGCGGCCCAGGTCGACGAGCATCACGTGCTCGGCGCGCTCCTTCTCGTCGCTGCGCAGCTCCTTCTCGAGCAGCAGGTCCTCCTCCTCGGTGGCCCCGCGCCACCGGGTGCCCGCGATCGGATGCGTGGTCGCCTTGCCATCGCGCACCGTGACCAGGGCCTCCGGGCTGGACCCGACGATGTCGAAGCGCCGTGCCGGGTGCGTCGACGTTCCGGCGGACTCCAGCCGCAGCAGGTACATGTACGGGCTCGGGTTGGTGGCTCGCAGCACGCGGTACACGTCGAGCGGGTCGGCCGGGCATTCCGCCTCGAACCGCTGCGAGACGACCACCTGGAACGCCTCGCCGTCCCGGATCTGCTCCTTCACGACCTCGACGGCGGCGTGGTACTCGGCGGGGGAACGGCGCCGGGTGAACCTCGGCTCGACGGGCTGGTACACCGCCACCGTGGACGCGGCAGGTGCCGCGAGCTCGGTCGTCATCCGGTCGAGCCGGGCGACGGCGTCGTCGTAGGCCTCGTCGACGCGCTCGTCGCGCGCGTCCCAGTTGATGGCGTTGGCGATCAGCGTGATCGTGCCCTCGTGGTGGTCGACCGCAGCCAGGTCGGCGGCCAGCAGCATCATCAGCTCGGGCAGTTGGAGGTCGTCGGTGGTGAGCTCGGGCAGCCGCTCCAGGCGCCGCACCACGTCGTAGCCGAGGTAGCCGACCATCCCACCGGTCAGCGGCGGCAGCCCGGGGAGCGGCTCACTGCGCAGCTCCTCGACGACGGTCCGCAACGCCGCGAGCGGGTCACCCGACGTCGGCAGCCCGACCGGCACTTCGCCGGTCCAGACCAGCTCGCCGTCGACGGACGTCAGCGCGGCCGCGCTGCGCGCTCCGACGAAGGACCAGCGCGACCAGGACCGACCGTTCTCCGCCGACTCGAACAGGAACGTTCCGGGGCGATCACCTGCCAGCTTGCGGTAGACCCCGACCGGGGTCTCGTCGTCGGCGAGCAGCCTGCGGGTCACCGGGATCACCCGGTGCCCGACGGCCAACGCGCGGAATTCTTCACGGCTGGGGGTGACCGCGCCGAGGGCGGGCGCAGGCGCGGTGACGGTCATGCCGACATTGTGGCAACACGCGCGCAACCAAGCACGAGAGCTGTCCCACCATCCGCCCGCGAGAGGAGCTCGGAGGAGGATGGAGCCGTGGCCGCCCCCGAGGAGCACTCCCCGCCCGGCGCCCGTGGAGCGCCCGTCGACGCCGGGTCAGCCGACGCCGGGCCCCGCCGCCGCGGGCGCAGACCGGGCGGCGCCGACACCCGTGCCCAGCTGCTCGCCGCCGCCCGTGTGGAGTTCGCCGACCGCGGCTACGACGGCGCGACGGTGCGGGTGATCGCCGAGCGGGCGGGCGTGGACCCTGCGATGGTCAACCACTGGTTCGGTGGCAAGGAGTCGCTGTTCACCGCGGCGCTGGACCTCCCGGTGGACCCCGGTGTGATTCTCGCCGACGTGGTGCCCGGCGATCCCGACCATCTCGGCGAGCGGATCATCGCGCGGTTCCTGGAGATCTGGGACACCACAGGCGGGGCGCCCCTCGCCGCCGTGCTCCAGAGCGTGGCAGGCCACGACGCCGCGGCCCGGATGCTGCGGGATTTCGTGAGCCGCGTCCTCGTCGGGAAGGTGGTGTCGACGGTGGCACCGGACCGGCCGGAGCTGCGCGCGGGGCTGTGCGGCTCCCAGGTGTTCGGCCTGGCGATCATCCGGTACGTCCTCAAGGTGGAGCCGCTCGCGTCGGCCGACCACGCCACCGTGATCGGCGCAGTGGCGCCGAACCTGCAGCGCTACCTCACCGGTCCACTGCCGTGAGAGAGACCAACTCAGACATCGACGGGTCGGCGGGGGTCGATGAACCCGGACTCGTAGGCCGCCACCACGGCCTGGGTGCGGTCGCGGGCACCGAGCTTGGCCAGCACGTTGCCGACGTGGGTCTTCACGGTCTCCACACCGACCATCAGCGCCCTGGCGATCTCGGCGTTCGACAGGCCACGAGCCACCCAGCGCAGCACCTCGCCCTCCCGCTCGGTAAGCCCGGCGCTGCGTAGCGCATCCCCGCCCATACGGCCCCTGGTGGCCACGAGATCCCGCACCGCCGCGGGGAACAGCAGCGAATCGCCGCCGGCGACCGTACGTACCGCCTGCACGATCTCGGCGGGCCGCGCGCGCTTGAGCAGGAACCCGGTGGCGCCCGCCTGCAGCGCGTCGTACACGTGTCCGTCGTTGCCGAACGTCGTGAGCACGAGCACCCGGGGCGGGTTCGGCAGGGTCGTGACCAGGTGCCGGGTTGCGGCGATGCCGTCGACTGCCTGCATCCGCACGTCCATCAGCACCACGTCGGGCGCGAACCTGCGTACCAGCCCGGGAACATCGGCGCCGTCGGAGGCCTCCCCGACGACCGTGATGTCCGGCTCGGCGCCGAGGATCGTGCGGAGCCCGGCCCGCACGAGCTCCTCGTCGTCCACCAGCAACAACTTGATCATGACGTCATCATCTCGGATCCCCTCAACGGGAGCCGGGCCAGCACCTGCCACACTCTGCCACCGGATCCGGCCACCAGGTCACCGCGCAGCACGTGCACGCGCTCCCGCATCCCGGACAGCCCGCGCCCGCCGCCGGTACGGCTGCTGCCGTGGGCGCCGAGCGGGTTGGTCAGCTCCAGTTCGAGCACGTCGGGGCCCACCACCGTGACCCGGACCGCAACCGGCACCGGTCCCGCGTGGCGGAGGGCGTTGGTGAGGCCCTCCTGCACGATCCGGTAGGCCTCGCGGGACACCACCCGGGGCACCGCGTCCGTCGGCCCCCGCACCTCCACGTCCAGCGTGACCCCTGCCGATCGGGCGCCGGCCAGGAGCGCCTCGAGGTCGCCCAGGTCGGGCACCGGCGCCCGGTCCGGTTCGGCGGCGCCATCCGGCCCGTCGCGCAGCAGCCCGAGAACGTGGTCCAGATCCTCCAGCGCGCTCCGGCCCGCCTCGGCGATCGCGTCGAGCGCTCCGGCGACGAACGTGGGATCGGTGCCGACCCGGGCGGCCGCACCGGCCTGCAGGGTGGTGACGGTCAGCGCGTGTCCTACCGAGTCGTGCAGCTCCCTGGCGAGCCGGTTGCGCTCCGCCAGTGCCCGCTCCGCCTCCCGCGCACGGGTGAGCTCGACGGCCATCCGCTCGGCGGGCGAGGGACCGAGCACGCGCACCGCGAGCCGGCCGAGCACCGCCCCGGCGGCCGAGACCGCATGCAGCAGGAGCAGCGGCAGCAGCAGCCCCACCACCGGAAGCCACGCCGCGCGGACACCGGTGGGAAACGGGGTGAGCTCACGCCACGGCGCGATCAGGAAGCCGATCGACGCCGGCACGACGGCCAGTGTCACGAGCGCTGTGAGGCCGCCTGCCACCAGGTTCAGCAGCAGCCATCCGGCCGCGCGGCGGCGCGCAGGCCACGCGTCCGACCTCGCGGGTTCCGGGTCCGGCACCGGGGCGCCGAGGAGGGCACGAGCTGCGGTGATCTCCAGGGCCCGCACGCCCGGCACCAGCGCCACCCCTACCGCCGCTGCAGTGGCCGCCACGAGCACCAGCATCACGCCGAACGGGTCCAGCCCGCCCTCGTTGACCGACGCGACGAACAGCGCCCCGAGCCCCAGGTACGGCAGCAGCAGCACCGCGCCCAGCAGCAGATGCACGAACCGGCGGTAGGTCAGCCCCGAGACGAGCGGGGCCACCAGCAGCCGTAGCGGGCGGGACACGGGACGATCGTCGCAGAAGCGGGTACCGGAGATCCTCCCCCGCGCGAGGGAGCCCGATCGTTTCGCGGGGAGTCACCGGGCCCAATGGGGCGGCGCTGTTCCCCGGCATGACAGATTGCGCAGCTCACAGGTCTGTTCGGCGGCTTCGCCCTCGCTTCGTGGCGGGCTGCTGGCCCTCACCGGTACCGGCGTGGCCCATCCGGCCGCCGTCAGCCCGTCGCGGGTGCTTCCATGACCTCGATCCGCACCCTCTTGTTCCCCTTGCCCTTGGACTCGGTGCCGGTGACCCGCACGGCGCCGACCTCGGCCGTGCTCGCGACATGCGTGCCGCCGTCAGCCTGCTTGTCGAGGCCGACGATGGCGATGACGCGCAGCGGGTCGATCTCGCGCGGGATGAGGTTCGCCGCCGTACGGATCAGCGCGGGGTCGGCGTCGGCCGCGTCACGGCCGAGGAACTCGACGACCACCGCACGGGCGGCCGTCAGCTCCTCGTTGATCCGCGCCTCCAGCTTGCGGCCCAGCTCGGCCGAGATCGACTCCAGCGGGAAGTCCAGCCTCCCCGCGCCCGGCTCCATGTTGCCGCCGGTGACCGGGATGGCGAACTCGCTCCACACCACCCCGCACAACACGTGCAGCGCGGTGTGCGTGCGCATCAGCAGGTGGCGGCGACTCCAGTCCAGCTCGCCCGCCACCTCGGTGCCCGCGCCCGGCAGCTCGTCGGCGTCGAGCCAGTGCCAGATGCGGCCGGCGTCCCGCTTCACCCGGGCGACGGCGACCGGTCCTGCACCCCAGTCCAGCGTTCCCAGGTCGTGCGGCTGCCCGCCTCCTCCCGGGTAGAACGCGGTGCGCGCCAGCGCCACCCGACCGGCCTCCCGGTCGACCTCCGTGATGCTCGCCTCGAAGGACCGGCGATAGGCGTCGGTGGCGAAGAGCTCCTCGGTGGTGCTCATGCGCCGTCCCTGACAAGCAGGACGTCGGTGCTCATGCGCCGTCCCTGACAAGCAGGACGTCGGTCTCGAAGCACGTCCGCGTCCCCGTATGGCACGCCGCACCAGTCTGGTCGACCACCACGAGCACGGCGTCGCCGTCGCAGTCGAGACGCACCTCGTGCACCTGCTGGGTGTGGCCGGAGGTGGCGCCCTTCACCCAGTACTCCTCGCGGGAGCGCGACCAGTAGGTGGCCCGGCCGGTGGTGAGGGTGCGGTGCAGCGCCTCGTCGTCCATCCACGCCACCATCAGCACCTCGCCGGTGCCGTGCTGCTGGGCGATCGCACAGACCAGCCCGTCTGGAGTGCGCTTGAGCCGGGCCGCGATCGCCGGGTCAAGGGCGGACTGCTGCACACGCGCCGTCATCGGACCTCCACGTGCCCGCCCCGCAGGGCGTTCTTGACGTCGGCGATGCGCAGCTGCCCGAAGTGGAAGACGCTGGCGGCGAGCACCGCGTCGGCCCCCGCCCGCACGGCGGGCAGGAAGTGCTCGACGGCGCCCGCGCCCCCGCTCGCGATCACGGGGACGTCCACGACCTTGCGCACCGCGGCGATCATGCCGATGTCGAAGCCCGCCCGGGTGCCGTCAGCGTCCATCGAGTTGAGCAGGATCTCCCCCACACCGAGCTCCTGGCCGCGCGCGGCCCACTCGACGGCGTCGATCGCGGTGCCCCGGCGCCCGCCGTGGGTGGTGACCTCCCAGCCCGACGGGGTCGGTTCGCTCCCCTCGGGCACTGTGCGGGCGTCGACGGACAGCACGATGCACTGCGCCCCGAACCGGCGGCTGGCCTCGTGCAGCAGTTCCGGGCGCGCGATCGCCGCCGTGTTGATGCTGACCTTGTCGGCCCCGGCCCGCAGCAACGTGTCGACGTCGTCGGTGCTGCGGATCCCGCCGCCGACCGTGAGCGGGATGAATACCTGCTCCGCCGTGCGGCGCACCACGTCCAGCATCGTGGCGCGCTCGGCAGACGACGCGGTGACATCGAGGAACGTGAGCTCGTCGGCGCCCTCGGCGTCGTAGAGACGGGCCATCTCGACCGGGTCGCCGGCATCGCGGAGGTCGGCGAACCGGACCCCCTTCACCACCCGGCCCGCGTCGACGTCGAGGCACGGGATGACGCGCACGGCCACGCTCATGAGGATCCCCCTGTCATCCCGCAGCCCGGCCGGCGACATCGACGGCCCGGACCGCGGCCAGGGCCTCGGGCAGGGTGAACCGGCCGGCGTAGAGCGCCTTGCCGACGATCGAGCCCTCGATGTTCACTCCGGTCGCCGCCACTTCGGCCAGCGCCACGAGGTCGGACACCTCAGCGATGCCACCCGACGCGATGACCGGCGCGCCGGCAACCCCGGCGACGTCACGCAGCAGGTCGATGTTGGGGCCGCGCAGGGTGCCGTCCTTGCTGACGTCGGTGACGACGTAGCGGGCGCATCCGTCGCGGTCGAGCCGCTCCAGCACCTCCCACAGGTCACCACCGTCGGTGGTCCAGCCACGGGCGGCGAGCCGGTGGCCGGCATCGGTGATCCGTACGTCGAGCCCGACCGCGATCCGGTCGCCGTGAGCGGCGATGGCGCGGGCGCACCACGCGGGGTCCTCCAGCGCCGCGGTACCGAGGTTCACCCGCGCGCAGCCGGTGCCCAGCGCCCGCTCCAGCGACGCATCGTCGCGGATGCCGCCGGACAGCTCCACCGCGACGTCGAGCTCCCCGACGACGGCGGCCAAGAGTTCGGCATTGGAGCCACGGCCGAACGCGGCGTCCAGATCGACGAGGTGGATCCACTCGGCGCCGTCGTTCTGCCACTGCAGCGCGGCCTCCCGCGGCGCGCCGTAACCGGTCTCGGTGCCGGCCTCGCCCTGGACCAGGCGGACGGCCTGACCGTCGGCGACGTCGACGGCGGGAAGCAGCGTGAAACTCACACCAGAAGCGTACCGAGCGGGCACATCCGACCTCGCCGGCGTTGCGATATCAGTACCGATCCCGAGGCGGTCGGCGTCAGAAGGGCGGCAGGTCGTCGAGGTCGACCGGCTGCGGTGGTTCCGGCCGCGGCGGCGGGCGGGCCGGTTCCGGTCGGGTCAAGATCGAACCATTCTCGGCGAAGCGGCCGGACGGCTCGTCGGAAGGCCCGCCCGGATCCGACGGCGCCGGACACGGCGCCACGACCGGAGGCGAGATCGGAGCGCCCCGCGTGCGGTAGGCGCGTCCGAGCGGGCTGGTCCAGACGAAGTGCCCTGGCTCGGGCTGGCCCAGGCACCAGCCGCCCTCGTGCTTGTAGAGGTGGTGGCGGTCGCACCCGGGACCGATGTTGCGGCTGGTGGTGGCCCCGCCTCGGGCGTGGTCGTGCGTGTGGTCCTTGTCGGACTTGCGGGCAGGCCGGCGGCACCCCACGCCTCGCCCCCTGACGCGTCGGTGCAGCACGTGCCGCGACCAGCCGTGTCGCCGCCGGACGCCTCGCTCCCGGTCGAGTCGGTACCGCTGTCGGCTGAGTCGGCCGGATCGGGTACGAGCGGCGCCGGGCAGGGGCGATCCTCCCGGGACCGGGCGAGCAGCTCCGTGACGATCTGCTTCTCCGTCAGGCCGTGGAAGCGACCGTCGAGCATCCCGAGGAACAAATCCGTCTGGATCTGAGCAAGCCGGCCGGGGTGTCCGGCCCGCTTGACCGTCTCCCCCAGCAGTTCGAGGCGTTCGCACGCCGCAGCCGCCTCGTCGACGGGCAGGCCCGAGGCATTGATCGTCGCTGTTCCGTCGCGGTCGAGGTAGCCGACGACGCACCGCTCCCGCACGGCCTTCTGGTACCGCCGGCGCGCGTGCTCCGGATCGATCTCCTGGATCATCCGCACGAGCCGGGCCCGCAGCCGGCCGGTGGTGAGGCGCGGCGCCATCGGCACCAGGACCGAGCAGATCGCGGCGATCTGTTCGGCGATGAGATCGTCCAGGTGATCAGCGAAGACCCACGCCTTTGGCCGGTCGATCAGTCCGGCCGAGAGCGCCGCGAACACCTGAGGCAGCCGCGTGACGACCGTGTCGGCGAAGGAGAGCTCGCGGTCGGCCGCTGTGCTGGTGAGCGTGAGCGCTGCGGCGATCTCCCCCGAGGCCCATTCGTGCACCGCCATGAGCCTCCGCGCACCCAGGACCTTGCGCCCCTCTGCGTCGGTGGGGTCGGGGAACGGTGTGGATCGACCGACCTCGACGATTGCGGCCAGCATCCGCGCCTGCTCGTGCGCCACCTGTCGGGCATGCGCGCGCAGCACGTCAACGACGTGGTCGTTGGGAACCTGGGCGAGATCGAGCCCTGCCAGTAGCGCGCCGAGCTCCGGCCCTGGCGGCAGTGCCACCAGACCACCGGAAACGCGACCACCATCCTGCACGAGTCGAACATACATTCGACCCCTGACAGTTTGTCGATCAGGCGACTCGGCTCAGCCGACGACGTCGCGCAGCCAGTTCTGCAGCACGGCGGCGCCGGCGTCGCCGGACTTCTCCGGATGGAACTGGGTGGCCGCGAGGGGGCCGTTCTCCACCGCCGCGACGAAGTCCTCGCCGTGGTGCGCCCAGGTGACGAGCGGCGGCTTCAGCACGTCCGACTCCTCCATCTCCCAGCGCCGCACCCCGAAGGAGTGCACGAAGTAGAAGCGGGTGTCGGCGTCGAGGCCCGCGAACAGGGTGGAGCCGGCGGGGACGCGCAAGGTGTTCCAGCCCATGTGCGGCAGCACGTCGGCCTTGACCCGTTCGACGGTACCGGGCCACTGCCCGCAACCGGCGGTGCGCTCCCCCCACTCCACGCCGAGGTCGAAGAGCACCTGCATCCCCACGCAGATGCCCAGCACCGGACGGCCGCCCGCGAGGCGGCGGTCGATGATCTGGGGACCCTTGACGGCGCTGAGGCCGGCCATGCACGCGGCGAAGGCGCCCACCCCGGGGACGACGAGGCCGTCGGCTTCGAGGGCGGCCCGCATGTCGGCCGTGACCGTGACGTCGGCGCCGACGCGGCGCAACGCGCGTTCCGCGGAACGCAGGTTGCCCGATCCGTAGTCCAACACAACGATCTGTGACACGCGGCCCAGGATAGCCGCAACTCAGTTGACCTCGACCCCGGTTGAAGTTGCACGGTGCCGGCCGTGACCACGACCGCGCGCCCGAGGAAATTCGCCCGGTGCCGCCCGCGGTCTGATAGGCGGACCCCTGCGGGCGCTGACCGTCGGCTCCGTCGCTCTCGTGTCCCTCGGCGCGTTCGAGGCGATCGCCGTCGCGACGGCAATGCCGACCGTCGCCGTCGCCCTGGACGGCCTCGCCGTGTATGCCCTCGCGTTCGCGGAACCACGGTGGCCGGAGGGCTGACGCTGGTGGCGGTGCTCGTCGCAGGACGGGCCCGCGTAGGAACGGTATGACCCCGCCACGGCCGAGTGCGGTGGCCACAGACGTTGCCGGGGCGCGAGGACCCGGTGATTCGTGGCCGTCGCACTAGACTAGGGGAGGGGTCCAGCAGGCAGTCGACCTCCCGGCCCTGGATGCCGGCGTGGTGCCGGCAGGTCCAGTGGGCAGGTGCCGCCTGGTGGTCCGAGGTCCAGGCCGAGCGACCGGGGGTGCCTGAACTCTGACGCTCGCGCGCCTGGCCGTGCCACCTACCAATCGGCGTGCAGGCGGCGGTCGCCCACCCCGGGGAGCCGCTGGCGCCGCTGTCGGGCCTCGCCCTGGCCGGCGGCCTCGCGCTGTTCTACCTCGGCGAGCTCGCCTACCGGTGGCGCGACCACCACCGGCTGATGGTGGACCGGCTCGTCGCCGGGGCGGCCGCGGCCGCCGTCATCCCGATCGCGGACCGGGTCCCCGCGGTGGCGACGCTGGGTGTCCTGCTGCTGATCGGCGCCCTGCGTGTCGCGTGGGAGATCCGGTCGGGGGTCTTCCCGAGGCCGGCCGGCCGGCCCGTCAGAGGGCGCCCTTCGTGGACGCGATCCCGGTGATCCGCGTGTCCGGCTCCACGGCGGCGCGCAGTGCACGTGCGACGGCCTTGAACTCGGCCTCCGTGATGTGGTGCGGGTCGCGCCCGTCGAGCACGCGGATGTGCAGCGCGAGGTGGCCGTGGAAGGCCAGCGACTCGAAGACGTGCCGGTTGAGCACCGTCGGGTAGTGCCCGCCGACCACGAACCCCTGCATGACATCCGGCTCACCGGTGTGCACGGTGTAGGGCCGCCCGGAAACGTCGACGACGGCCTGGGCGAGGGCCTCGTCCATCGGGATCCACGCATCGCCGAAGCGGCGAATGCCCTTCTTGTCGCCCAGGGCCTGCCGGATCGCCTGGCCGAGCACGATCGCGACGTCCTCGACGGTGTGATGTACGTCGATGTCCACGTCGCCCGACGCCGTGACGGTCAGGTCGAACGCCCCGTGCTTGCCCAGCGCGTCGAGCATGTGGTCGAAGAACGGGACCCCGGTGGCGATCTCCGTGGTGCCCGTCCCGTCGAGGTCGATCTCGACGAGGACCTTCGACTCCTTCGTGATCCGCTCCACGCGACCGATCCGGCTCACTCCTGAAACCTCCGTCACTGCCTGCGTCACACAACCTGCGCGGCAGCGACCTCCGCTGCCACGTGCAGGAATGCGTCGTTCTCCTCCGGCGTGCCGATCGTGACCCTCAACCGCGCAGGGATCCCGACGTCACGAACCAGCACACCACGCTCCAGGAAGGCACGCCAGGCCCGTCCGGCTTCGGCGAAGGAGCCGAACAACACAAAGTTGGCATCGCTCGGCACGACGTCGTAGCCCGTGGCGGCGAGGTCGGCCACCACCCGGTCGCGCTCGGCGCGCAGCAGCGCGACCGTGCCGAGGGTGGCGTCGGCGTGCCGCAGCGCCGCCCGCGCCGCTGCCTGGGTGAGCGTCGAGAGGTGGTACGGCAACCGGACGAGCTGCAACGCGTCGACGACGGCAGGCGCCGCCGCGAGGTACCCCAACCGCCCCCCGGCGAACGCGAACGCCTTGCTCATCGTTCGGCTGACGATCAGCTTCGCACCGCGGCTGCCGAGCAGGGTGATCGCGCTGGGCCGGTCGGAGAACTCGGCGTAGGCCTCGTCGACCACCACCAGGCCGGGCGCCGCATCGATCAGCGTGGCCAGGTCGGCGGGCTCCAGTGACTGGCCGGTGGGGTTGTTCGGGCTGGTCAGGAACGTGAGGTCGGGCGCCCGCTCGCGCAGGACGGCGGCAGCCGCGTCGACGTCGATCGTGAAGTCGGCACGACGTGGCGCGGGCAGCCACTCCGTGCGGGTGCCGGCGGCGATGATCGGGTGCATCGAGTACGACGGCTCGAACCCCACAGCCGTGCGGCCCGGTCCGCCGAAGGCCTGCATGATCTGCTGCAGCACCTCGTTGGAACCGTTGGCGGCCCAGACGTTGGCCGGGCCGAGCGGCACACCGGTGGCACCGCTGAGGTACTCGGCGAGGTCCGTGCGCAGTGCGACTGCGTCCCGGTCCGGGTAGCGGTGCAGCTCGGCGGCTGCCGCACGCGCCGCCTCGATCACGTCCGCTACCAGCTCCGGCGGCGGCGGGTACGGGTTCTCGTTCGTGTTGAGCCGCACCGCCACGTCGAGCTGGGGGGCGCCATAAGGGCTCCGGCCGCGCAGGTCGTCGCGCAGCGGCAGGTCGTCGAGCGAGACCTCGGCACCGACCCCCGGAATGAGCGCGGTCACCGGGAGAACCGGGCCGTGACAGCCTGGCCGTGCGCGGGCAGGTCCTCGGCGGCGGCGAGCGTGACGACCTGGTCGGCAACGTCGCGCAGCGCGTCCTCGGTGTACTCGACGATGTGCACGCCGCGCAGGAACGTCTGCACCGACAGGCCCGCGGAGTGCCGCGCGCACCCGCCGGTGGGCAGCACGTGGTTGGACCCGGCGCAGTAGTCACCCAGCGACACCGGCGCGAACGGGCCGACGAAGATCGCGCCCGCGTTGCGGACCGTGCG
>DASRSC010000222.1:0-14778 GCA_035695525.1 Pseudonocardia sp.
GCCCTTCCCCGTCTCGACATCGATCCGGCCGGCTCCGCAACCGTGCCGACCGACGAGCCGCCCGCGAGCGCGCCCGCGCTCATCGTCTACACGTCCGGGACGACCGGCTCGCCCAAGGGCGCGATGCTCTCCCGCGGGGCCCTCGCGTCCAATCTGGACGCGCTGGCCGACGCCTGGGCGTGGACCGTCGACGACCTGCTGGTGCACGCGCTGCCGCTGTTCCACGTCCACGGTCTGGTGCTCGGGGTCATCGGGCCGCTGCGCCGCGGCGGGACACTGCACCACATCGGCGCGTTGGACGCACGGACCCTGGCCGGGAGCGGGGCGTCAATGGTCTTCGGCGTGCCGACGCAGTACCACCGGCTGGCCGACCAGCTCGAGACCGATCCGGACGCCGCCGCCGCGATCGGCCGTGCCCGGCTGCTGGTGTCGGGCTCCGCGGCGCTCACCGCCGTGGACCACGCCCGGCTGCACCGGGCTACCGGCCTCGCGGTCCGCGAGCGCTACGGGCTCACCGAGACGCTGATCCTCACCGCCGCCCGCGCGGAGGACGAGCCGGAGCCGGGAACGGTCGGGCGCCCGTTGCGCGGCACCGAGGTGCGGCTCACGCCGCTGGCGGGTGAGCAGGCCGACGATCTCGGAGCGGTCGAGGTGCGCGGGCCGGGGCTGTTCGACGGGTACCTCAACCGACCCGACGCGACGGCAGCTGCGCACACGCCCGACGGCTGGTTCTGCACCGGTGACATCGGGCGCTGGACGGCGAGTGGCGCGCTGGCGCTGGTCGGTCGCAGCGCCACCGACCTGATCAAGTCGGGCGGGTACAAGATCGGCGCAGGGGAGATCGAGAACGCGCTGTTGGAGCATGCAGGCGTGGCCGAGGTCGCGGTCGTCGGAGTGCCCGACGACGACCTGGGTGAGCGGATCGTCGCGTTCGTCGTGCCCACGGGTATCGCTCCTCCGGAGCGGGAGCTCGTGGACCATGTCGCCGCGCTGCTCGCGCCGCACAAACGCCCTCGTGAGGTGCGGTTCACCGACGCCCTGCCCCGCAACGACATGGGCAAGGTGGTGAAGGCCCGGCTGCCGCGCGACTGATCCTGCGCACGTGACCTCAGCCGGATGATCCGTCGACGCGATTGACGGCGCGCGGGTTCGGGCAACCTGATCGGATGACGGACACGACGACCCGCACCGGGAACCAGACCTACCGCGGACCTGCCGGAACGGGCGCGCCCCGCCTCGCCGCGCTCCCCGGCGTCCATCGGGCCGACGTCACGCCGCAGCAGGTGATCGAGATCGAGCGATACGACACCGACGACCATCGGCTCACGGCGGCGGGCATCACCGTCGCGCTGCATCGGCGAGCGGACGAGCCGCCCCAGTGGCACCTCGACCTGCCGGACGGTGACGTGCCCGAACATCTGCGCGTCCCGCTCGCCGACGCCGCCGGGCTCTCGCCCGCAGTGCCCGGCGAGATCGACGCGCTCGTGCGTGGGGCGGCACGTGAGCGCGCGGTCCGGCCCGTGGGCCGGATTCGGCGCGTGCGTACCGAGACCCGTCTGCTCGATGAGGACGAGCGCCTGCTCGCGCTCGTCGTGCACGACGAGGTCACCCTCGCCACCCTGGGCCGCGCCACCGACGTCGAGGCCTGGACCGAGGTGGAGCTCCGCCGCGCCGAGGCGGACAACGCCCTCGTCGCGGAGCTGGAGGAGCGGTTCGCCGAGAGCGGGTTGCGTCCCGCTGTGCTCGCCGCGGAGGAGGAGCTGGAGCGGCTGCTGCGTCCCACGCCCAAGGCCCGCCGCCTGCGCGCCGGCAAGCGCGGTTCCGCGGGCGCCGGGGTGATGGAGTACCTCGGTGCCCAGCTCGACCGGTTGGCGGCCGAGGACCTGCGCGTCCGTCGCGACGAACCGGACGCCGTGCACCAGCTGAGGGTTGCGTCCCGCCGCCTCCGCAGCGCCCTGCAGGCATACCGCCCGCTGCTGGACCGCACCCGCACCGATCCGCTCGTGGACGGCCTCCGCGAGCTGGGCCGCGAGCTCGCGCCTGCCCGGGACGCCGAGGTGCTGCACGAGCACATCTCGTCCGGGCTCACCGGGCTCGCGCCCGAGCTCCTGCTCGGGCCCGTGCAGGCACAGATGACCCGGCACTTCGCCCGGGAACAGGCCGAGGCCAGGGCCGCGGTGCTCGCCGTTCTGGACAGCGAACGACACATGGGGCTGCGGGCCGCGCTCGACGCGCTGGTGGAGCGGCCACCGCTGACCAAGCGCGCAGCCAGGCCCGCCCGCAAGGAGGTGCCCGCGCTCGTGGCCCGCACCGCTCGGAGGTTGGAGCGTGCGGTCCAGGTCGCCACCGACCCTGCGGTCCCCGATTCCCAGCGGGACGCCGCGGTGCACAGCGCCCGTAAGGCCGGCAAGCGCCTGCGGTACGCCACCGAGGTGGCCAAACCGGCAGTGGGGAAGCAGGCGAAGAAGTTCGCGAAGGCGCTCAAAGGCTTCCAGTCGGCGCTCGGGGAGCACCAGGACACGGTGGTCGCGCGTGGTGCCCTGCGTGAGCTGGGTGCAATGGCGAACTCGGCGGGGGAGAACGGCTTCAGCTTCGGAGTGCTGTACGGCCAGGACGCCGCGCGCGCCGAGCAGATCGAGCGCGACCTGCCGGTGCTGTGGTCGGAGGCGTGGACGCGCCGCAACCGCCGCTGGCTCCGCTGACGGATCCTCCGCCGCACCCCGCCACCCCCGCGAGTCGCCCCTTTCCCGCCCGCGAGTCGCCCGGTTCGGTCCCGCGAGTCGCCCGGATTAGTCCCGCGAGTCGCCCGGTTCGGTCCCGCGAGTCGCCGGGTTTGGTCCCGCCAGTTGCCCTGATCCGTTCCGCGAGTTGTCCGGATCAAGCTGGCGGTCGCCCCATGAGCGGTTGGACGGATTGCGGGCGGGATCTCGCGAGTCGGTCCGTGCGACGATCGCCGCCGTGAGCGAACCCCGGGACGCTGTCGCTGATCTGCGACGGATTGCCTTCCTGCTGGAGCGGGCGCACGAGTCGACCTACCGCGTGCGCGCGTTCCGCACTGCGGCCGCGGTGCTCGGAAGGCGGGACGCCGACGAGATCGCCGGCCTGGTCCGGTCAGGTGAGCTGGTGCGGCTGAAGGGCGTCGGCGAGGTGACGGCGCGCTGCGTGGCCGAGTCGGTCGCCGGGGAGGAGCCTGTCTACCTGCGCAGGCTGGAGGCCACCGAGGGCACGCCGCTCGACGAGGCCGCCGAGGTGCTGCGGGCGGCGATCCGCGGCGACTGTCACAGCCACACCGATGCCTCCGACGGAGGCTCCCCCTTGCGGGAGATGGTGCAGACGGCGCAGGAGCTGGGCCACGACTACCTGGTGGTCACCGATCACTCGCCACGGCTCACCGTGGCGAACGGGTTGTCGGCGGACCGTCTGCGCGCTCAGATCGAGCAGGTCGCCGAGCTCAACGTCGAGTTGGGCGACGGCTTCCGCGTGCTCACGGGCATCGAGGTCGACATCAACGAGGACGGCTCGCTCGACCAGGACGAGGATCTGCTCGCCGAGCTGGACGTGGTCGTCGCGTCGGTGCACTCGAAGCTCCGGATGCCGCGGGCGGATATGACCCAGCGGATGCTGACGGCCGTCGCGAACCCGCACGTCGATGTGCTCGGGCACTGCACGGGCCGCATGGTCACGGGCAACCGCAAGCGGCCGGAGTCGCAGTTCGATGCCGACGGAGTCTTCGCCGCCTGTGCGGAGTACGGCGTCGCGGTCGAGGTGAACTCCCGTCCCGAACGGCTCGATCCGCCCAAGCGGCTGCTGCGGCTGGCCGTCGAGGCGGGTTGCTCGTTCACCATCGACACCGATGCACATGCCCCGGGTCAGCTCGACTGGCTTGGCAACGGCTGCGAGCGTGCGGCCGCGTGTGGCGTGCCGATGGAGCGGGTGCTCAACACCTGGACCGCCGAGCGGCTGCTCGCGCGTAGTCGATGAGCACGCGACGCGCGAGAGTATCGCGGCACTCCGATGGGGGTTGCTCACTCCGTCACTCAACGTGATATCGGCGCACCCGAACCCCCTAGCTGATGGATGCCCCGTGGGGAATCGGATTGCTCGACATCGGCAACCTTGCAGCTTGCGCCCCGGTAGGAACTCGCCCGAGCCGTACTGAACACAGAGTCAACTCGCCGGCGGAGAGCCTCCGATAGAGGGGTACTCGACAGGGTGGTCGGCCTCGCGCTGCGCACGATCCGAAGCTGAAATGTCGCCGACAGCTTTGGTTCTGGTGATGCAAGAGGTGACAGTGGTGCGATTGAGGTCTCGGTATCTGCCCGCGGCGGTGGGGGCGTGTCTACTGCTTGCGGCGGCCGGTCTGCCGGCCCTGGCGAGCCCCGCGCCTTCGGCGCAGGAGCAGATGCCCGCCGCGGAAACGCCCAGCCTCATACCGTCTGCTGCCGCGGATCGCGCCCGCCAGTCCGACCCCGACTCGACCGACCGAGGCGCGGACAGCACCGAACCGGCAGACGACCAGCAGGCGGACGGCAAGGACTCCGGGGCCGGTTCGGGCGACGCTGGTGCTACTGGGGTGTCGGGCGACTCCAATGGTGGGAACTCGGCCAACACCGTGAACCCCTCCGTTTCTCCCGACCCCGCCGACCCTGCCGAGCCCGCCGACCCCGCCGAGCCCGCCGACCCTGCCGAGCCCGCCGACCCGGCCGAGCCAGCCGACCCGGCCGAGCCCGCCGACGCCGCGGACCCCGCCGAGCCCGCCGGCCCTGCCGGCCCCGCCGGCCCAGCCGGCCCAGCCGAGCCCGCCGACGCTACAGAGCGCCCCGACCCCGGCGAACCCACCGATACTGCGGACCCTGCCGATGCTGCGGACCCCGCCGACTCCGCTAGAACTGCTAGTGCGGCTGGCCCTGCGAACCAGGGTGGCCCGGCGAGCCCCGGTGGGCCTGCGAGCCCGGGTGGTCCTGCGAGCCCGGCTGGCTCGGTGAGTCCGGCTGGTCCGGCGAGCCCGGCCGGTTCGAGGGATCCGGCTGGCTCGGTGAGTCCGGTGAGTCCGGTGAGACCGGTAAGACTGGTAAGACCGGTCTGTCCGGCTGGTCCGCCGAGCCCGGCCGGTTCGGGGGATCCGGCTGGTGCGGGGAGTCCGGCTGGTTCGGGGGATCCGGCTGGTTCGGGGAGCCTGGGTGGCCCGGCGAGTCCGGCTGGGCCGGCGAGCCCCGCCGATCCGGCGAGCCCGCCCGGCCCTACCGACCCCGCCGATCCTGCCGGCCCGACCAACGCCGGGAACTCCGCCGCCGGGGTACCGGCCACTACGCAGGAGCCCGCCGACCCTGGGGAGCGGGCGCCCGCTGACGGACCGGCGGCCGGCGAGCAGCCCGGGAATGCCGCCCTGCCTGCGGACTCGTCCGAATGCGCCACGACGGCCGCAGAGAGGTACGGGTGGGGCCAGCCCGCCCGCCGCTCTGACTTCCAGGACGGGCTCCCGCCCGACTGGCACCCCTACGGCCCCGAACCCGGCCATGCCAGGAGGGGCACTCGCACCCCCGAGGCGATCAGCGTGGCGAACGGGGTCGCCACCATCACTGCGACGCCGGACGGCACGACGGGAGCGATGAGCTGGCACCCCGGGCAGCGGTACGGCCGGTGGGAGGCCTGCGTCCGCGCGGACGAGGGCCAGGGCGGGATCAACGCGCTGATGCTCTTGTGGCCGGTGGCGGAGGACTTCCCGGTGGGCGGCGAGATCGACTGGATGGAGATCATGTCGGATGATCGCCAGGAGACCAGCTTTTTCCTGCACTATGGCGAGAACAATGATCAGACTACCGGCTCGGTGCGGCACCACTCCATGGAGTGGTCGGCCTATGCCCTGGAGTGGACATCGGAGAAGATGACCGCCTACGTCAACGGGGACGAGTGGTACTCCACCACCGAGACCGACAAGTTTCCGCCCCGTCCGATGAACATGACGATGCAGTTGGACTACTTCGGCGGGGCGGGCGGCGGGACCGCGATGCACATGGACTGGGCTCAGCAGTGGGCGCTGCCCGAGAGCGAGCCCGCCGAGCTGTCCCTGGCGCCCGGCGACCCGGCGACGGGGCAGCCGGATGAGTACCCGGAGCGCGCTCCCCGCGTGCTCGACGGGTCGGGCGCCACCGAGTAGGTCGGGGACCCACGAGCCGTGGGCGGCGGGGGACGAAAGGATCTGGGGCCGTCACCCGCCGCCCACGAACCACACGTGTCGACGTACGCCGAGTTCAGGCCCTGCGGGCGAGCAGGTCGTCGGTCGTGGGCGGGTCGGCGCCGCGCCGTGAACAGGTGATGGCCGCCGCCGTGACGGCCTCGTCGAGCAGGCCGTCGAGCGTGTCGGCGTCGATCGCCTTCAGCTCGGGGCGGGCGGCCGCGCCCAGCAGGCCACGCCGGTGCAGCCCGGCCAGAAGTGCGGCGGAGAACGTGTCGCCGGCCCCCACCGTGTCGACCACCGGGACCGGGATGCCCGCACGCCGGGATCGCACGCCGGCGGCGGTGCCGGCCAGTGCGCCGTCGCCGCCGAGGGTGATGGCGATCACCGCGGGTCCACGTGCGAGCCAGTCCTCCAGCACGGCGTCCGGCGTCGAGCCCGGAACGAGCCACTCGAGGTCTTCGGAGCTCACCTTGACCACGTCGGCCACCGCGAGCAGCTCGTGGGCCCCGGCGAGCACATCGCTCGGATCGCCCATCAGCAACGGGCGGCAGTTGGGGTCGTAGCTGATCGTGGCGGTTGCGGCGGAGCGGGTGATCAGCTCGCGGAGCACGGCGGCGCCGGGCGGCGTGGTCAGCGCGAGCGAACCGGAGTGCAGCGCGACGACGGGCCCGTCGAGCGCGCCGGTCAGTTCGTCGGGCGTCCACTGCCAGTCGGCCGTACCGGCGATCCGGAAGTCGTAGCTCGGGCCACCGTCGGTGTCGACGGCCACCATCGCCATCGACGTCTGCTCCCGAGCGCGCACGGCGTGGTCGAGATCCACCCCGTTGACGGTGAGGTGTTCGCGGATGCGACGGCCGAGCATGTCGTCGGCGATGCGTGCCAGCAGCCGTGCCGGCACACCCAGCCGGGACAGTGCAACGGCGACGTTGGCCGGGCTACCGCCGGGCGCCATCTCGAAGTAGCCGCCTACGGGGGCCGGGACGAGGTCGACGAGCGCCTCGCCCGCCACGGCGACGATGCCGGTCTCGATCGGTGGACTGATGACCGCTCCCCTCTCCGGGACGGACCCAGCGCCCGCCGCGCGTCATGCTGGCGGGTGGACGTGTGTCCGCGCCACTCCCTGCTTCGACCCCGATGAACCTCCGCCACGGAGCGCCCCGGTGGTCGAGACCCGGACGACGAGCTCGGGGCGAAGCTGCTCCGACTCCACCTGCTCACCCCGCAGCAGCCGAACCAGCAGCTCGATCCCGCGGCGGCCCATCTCGTGCATCGGCGAGCGCACGGTGGTCAACGGCACCGGCAGCTCGGCCGCCAGCGGAGTGTCGTTGAAACCCGCCACGGCGATGTCCGTGCCTGCATGCAGGCCGTGGTCGCGGAGCGCTCCGAGAACACCGATCGCTGCGAAGTCGTTCACGGCGAAGATCGCGCTCGGCGGTGGGCCGTCGGCCAGCAGCTGCTCCGCGGCTGCACGGCCGCCGGTCGCGTCGAAGGGCGACCGCACGATCCGTCGTGGGGGGATCTCGATCCCGGCCTCGGCGTAGGCGGAGACGAAACCCTGGGTGCGGTCGATTCCGGTACTCGCGTAGGGCTCACCGGCCACCACCGCGACGTCCCGGTGTCCGAGCTCGAGCAGGTGCTCGCCGAGCAGGCGTCCGCCGAGGTGGTCGTTGCAGGTCACTGACGGAAGGTCGCCTGCCCGCCGGTTCACCAGAACGAACGGCACGCCGCGCGCCGCGACCTCGCCGAGGAACCGGGCGTCGACGTAGGCATCGCCGAAGATCATCCCATCGACGCGGCGCGCGAGGACCATGTCCGTGCGGATGCGCTGGATCTCGGGGAGATCCCGGGTGTTGGCCACGAAGGTGGACAGATCGTGCTCGGCCGCGGCCTCCTCGATGCCCTCGTAGATCATCGCCAGGACGATGTCCGACAGTCGCGGAACGAGCACGCCGATCAGGTTGCTGCGGCGCGTACGGAGGCTCGCGGCGTGCGGGTTGGGCCGGTAGTCGAGCTCTGTGGCGAGCCGTCGGATCCGTTCGACGGTGGCCGGGGAAGCGGCTCGGCCGCTTTCGTCCGACGTGCCGTGTAAAGCGCGGGAGACGGTCGACACATGCAGCCCGAGCTGGTCGGCGAGCATCCGCAGGGTGACCGGGGGCGTTCCGTTCGCGCACACAGGTCGCTCCATTTTCCGTAACCGCGGTTTTCGCAACCGTAACAATCGGTTGCATTGACATCGTCCCGCCCGGGCTGGAACGTTACCCGAACGTTTGGGTCGCTAACAGCCCCCTGCGGATGCCATTTCTGACGAAAGGTCCGGTTCGTGCCAAAAGAAATCTTCGTATCGATCGGCGTCGATGTCGACGCGGTCGCCGGCTGGCTCGGCTCCTACGGCGGAGAGGACTCGCCGTGTGACATCTCCCGCGGCCTCTTCGCGGGGGAGGTGGGCGTGCCCCGGTTGCTGCGCCTGTTCGAGCGCAAGAACCTGCGCACGACCTGGTTCGTCCCCGGGCACTCGCTGGAGACGTTCCCCGACCAGACCCGCATGATCGTCGACGCCGGGCACGAGGTGGGAGCACACGGCTACTCGCACGAGAACCCGATCGCCATGACGCGGGACCAGGAGAGCGCGATCCTGGACCGCAGCATCGAGCTGATCGAGAAGCTCACCGGCAACCGCCCGACCGGCTACGTCGCGCCGTGGTGGGAGTTCTCCCCGGTGACCAACGAGCTGCTGCTCGAGCGGGGTGTCAAGTACGACCACTCCTTGATGCACAACGACTTCTCCCCCTACTACGTGCGGGTGGGGGACAGCTGGACGAAGATCGACTACTCCAAGCCGGCCGAGGAGTGGATGAAGCCCCTCGTCCGCGGCGAGGAGAGCGGGCTCGTCGAGATCCCCGCGAACTGGTACCTCGACGACCTGCCTCCGATGATGTTCGTCAAGGCGAGCGCCAACAGCCACGGGTTCGTCAACCCGCGCCAGCTGGAGGAGATGTGGCGCGACCAGTTCGACTGGGTGTACCAGGAGATGGACTACGCGACGTTCACGATCACCATCCACCCCGATGTCTCGGGGCGGCCGCAGACGCTGCTGATGCTGGACCGGCTGATCGAACACATCAACGGTCACGACGGAGTGCGCTGGGCCACATTCAACGAGATCGCCGATGACTTTCTGAGCCGTTTCCCGCGGTCCTGAGAGTCCCGGAATTCCCGTTTCCGACCAATTCTGAAAAGGGCACCGCCATGTCCGCTGTACCCGAGACGGGTACCACTCCCGAGACGAACACGTTTCGCCGAGTCGGGGTTCGAGCCACTCGGAGGGCGACCGTTATCGCCTTCTTCGCCTGGCTGTTCGCGGTCTTCGACTACATCATGTTCGGCACCCTGCTGCCGCAGATCGCCAGCAGTTTCGGCTGGAGCGAGGCCACGGCGTCGCTGGTCTCCACCCTCGTGTCGGTGGGCACCGCGATCATCGCACTGGCCGTCGGGCCCGTCGTCGACCGCATCGGGCGCCGCAAGGGGATGATCCTCACCGTCTCGGGCACGGCAGTCGCGTCGGCTCTCTCGGCGGCGACGCCGGGTGCGGGCTACCTCATCGGTGTGCGGTCGCTCGGCGGTCTCGGCCTGTCCGAGCAGGCCGTCAACGCCACCTACCTCAACGAGATCTACGCCGTCACCGATGACGAGGTGATCAAGAAGCGACGCGGCCTGGTCTACAGCCTCGTGCAGGGCGGCTGGCCGCTCGGCGTGCTCCTGGCCTCGGCGTGGGTCGCCATCTTCCTGCCGTCGATCGGCTGGCGGGGCTGCTTCCTGCTCGCGGTGTTCCCCGCCGTGCTCATCGCCCTGATGCGGCGGGGGCTGCGCGAGAGCCCGCAGTTCGAGCTCGAACTGCAGCTGCGGGCATTGCGCAAGGAGGGCAAGACCGCCGAGGCCACCGAGCTGGCGCGCTCGTACGGCGTCGACGACCAGCCCTCCGCCCCGCTGACGGCGATCTTCCGCGGTCAGGCCCTGCGCAACACCGTGGTTCTCGGCTTCGCCTGGTTCATCAACTGGTTCGGCATCCAGGTGTTCAGCGTGCTGGGCACGACCGTGCTCACCGAGGGCAAGCACGTCAGCTTCACCAACTCGTTGCTGCTCCTCATCGTGATCAACGCCGTGGGCTACCTGGGCTACGTCGCGCACGGCTTCCTCGGCGACCGGCTGGGCCGCCGCAACGTGATCGCGTTCGGCTGGATCCTCTCCGGGGTGCTGTTCGCGCTGATGCTGACGGTCGCGACCAGCACGCTCAGCGTCGTGGTGCTGTACTCGCTCGGCATGTTCTTCCTGGTCGGCCCGTACGCGGCGTTGCTGTTCTACATGGGCGAGTGCTACGACACCCGGTGCCGGGCGACGGGCACCGGGTTCCTCAACGCGCTGTCCCAGCCGGGTGCGATCCTGGCCGGTGTGATCGTCACGTCGATGCTCGCGTCGGGCGTGGACTGGGGCCACGCCGCGCTCGTCGTCGGCGCGGTTGGCACTTTCGTCTCCGGGTTCGTCATGTTCGGGGCCCGCAAAGCAGCGGTGCTGCAAGGCTGAACGAAGGAGTATTCATGTCCGAAGTCGCGATCATCACCGGGGCGGCGAGCGGGATCGGCCGAGCGCTGGCCGTGTCCTACGCGGAGGCCGGGGTGCGCACGGTGATCGGCACCTTCCCCGGCGACCCGCACGACCCGCAGGAGACCGCGAAGGCGGTGGCCCAGGCAGGCGGTGAGTGCGTGGTCCACGAGGTGGACGTGCGCGATCCGGCCCAGGTCGACGCCTTTGCCCAACGTGCCCTCGACGAGTGGGGGCGGCTCGACATCGCGGTGGCCAACGCCGGGGTGCTGCGCTGGGCGGCGTTGCCGGACCTGAGCGACGCCGCATGGGACGACATGCTGTCGGTCGACCTCACAGGGGTTCTGCGCACGATGCGGTCGGCCGCCGCACGGATGGACGGCGGAGCGATGGTTGCCGTGTCGTCCATCGCGGGCGGCGTCTACGGCTGGGGCGAGCACGCGCACTATGCAGCCGCCAAAGCCGGTGTGCTCGGGCTCTGCCGGAGCCTGGCGGTGGAGCTCGCACCGCGCCGGATCCGGGTCAACACGGTGATCCCCGGGTACGTCGTCACACCGCAGTCGCTGGACCCGGTGAACTCGCTCGGACCCGACGGCCTGGAGCGCGCCGGCCGGGACATCCCGCTCGGTCGCCCGGGTCGGCCGGACGAGTTGGCGTCGGTGATCCGGTTCCTGACCTCGGAGCAGGCGTCGTACGTGACCGGGCAGACCATCATCGTCGACGGCGGGCTCACCGTCCGCATGCCCGCATGAGGACGGTGCAGCGTGGCTGAGTTGCCCGGAGAACCGGTTCTGCACGGCCGGACGGCGCTGGTCGTCGGCGGTGGCAGCGGGATCGGCCGCGCCATCGCGCAGGCCTTCACCGCGGCCGGTGCCGACGTTGTGGTCGCCGACCGGAAGAACGCCAGGGTGTACATCGACGTCACCGACGAGGACGCGGTGCGTGCCGCCGTCGCCGAGACGTCGAGCGTGCTGGGACGCATCGACGTCCTGGTCAACTCCGCCGGGATCCTCACCGAGTCGCCCCTCATGGAGATGGATCTCGCGACCTGGACGGAGACGATCGGCGTCGACCTCACGGGAGTCTTCCTGTGCTGCCGGCACGTAGTGCCCGGCATGGTGGAGCGGGGCTTCGGCCGGGTCATCAACATCGCGTCCCAACTCGGCATCAAGGGCGGGCGCGACCTCGCGCACTACTCCGCGGCGAAGGCGGGTGTCATCGGGCTGACGAAGTCCCTCGCCCTCGAGGTGGCCGAGTACGGGGTGCTCGTCAACGCGATCGCGCCGGGGCCCATCGAGACGCCGATGGTGGAGGGCATCACCGAGGGGTGGAAGGCCGCGAAGCGGCGTGAGCTCCCGCTCGGCCGCTTCGGCCGTCCCGAGGAGGTGGCACCGACGGCGGTCCTGCTGGCCAGCGATCCCGGCGGCAACCTGTTCGTCGGGCAGACGCTCGGACCCAACTCCGGGGACGTGATGCCCTAGATGTGCGGGGCGTGCGGCGATCGGACGCCGTCGGACTGGGCGCGGCCGTGGTTCGCCGACCTCGCCGCGCGGGCCGCCGCGGTCACAGCCCTGCTGCGGCTGGTCACCCGGCCCGGCGTACGGGTCGCGGCGCGCAGCGGCGGCTGGCTGGTCAGCGGGCCGACCGGCGCAACGACGGTGTGCGGCGGGCTGAGCGCTCTCGTCGCCGCCGCTCGGCAGTGGGGGCCCGCCGTGCCGGAGTTCGCCCCGGGCGCGTCCGGCCGGCTCGCCATGCCGGAGCCGGACGGCCGCAGGGGTCTCCTCCTGCGCGTCGATCCGGCAGCACCGCCGACGGTCCTGCGTACCGGCCTCACCGAGGTGACGGTGCCCGACGACGCGTCCGCGCTGCGGCAGCTCGCCGCGGTATCCACCCCGCCGTGGTCATTGCGGTACTACCTGAGCGACGTGGTCGGGGTGGACGCCCCGTGGGGCCGGCCCGGCGACGTGCTGACGGGCAACGCGGTTGATGTCGTGGTGTGGCTGGAGTGGGCCAGACAAGCCGGCGCCTTCTCCGACCGGTCGATCTCCGCCCGGTGTCCGCTGATCGACGGGCGGGAACTCGACCTCGAAATCCGCGCAGGCCATGTCGTGCGCGCGAGATCGCTGGCCACCGGCTCGGCCACGAGCTGAGCCGGACTCACTCGCGGACGGCTCCGACCAGGTTGGACAGCACTCCGTCGTGAATCCGCTGCAGGCCCTTTGGCGCGAACGTCCGCTCGAAGAAGCCGCCGATTCCGCTCGCGCCGTTCCAGGTGGTCTCCACCGAGACGACCGAGCGGTCGGCGCCTGCAGGCGTGACCGTCCACGTCGTGACCATGCTGGAGTTGGCGTCCCGCTCCACGATGCGGTCCTCGGCCGGGACGCTGACCTCGACCAACTGGTCACGCACCCGGTTCTTCGTCGCCTGCAACGTCCAGTGCACCCGGCTGCCTGCACCGATCCCACCGGCCTCGACGCGGTAGTCGCCGTAGTGCTCCGTGAGGATGGTCGGTCGCACTGTCCGGTAGTCGGCCAGCGCTGTTCGTACCCGCTCGGCGGGTGCCTCGATGGTGCGCTGTGCCCGGGCCGTCACCTGTGCCATGGACCCATCCTGCCCCGGCGCTCCCGCGCGGTCCGAGCGGGGCGTCACGGTTTCGTGGCCGCCTTCCTCCCGTCCGGTCTGACGGCGAACCACACGTTGTCGACGCCCTGCCCTGTCGTCGTGCCAGGAGTCTTGTCGCCCGAGAAGCGGTAGACCGCCCACCCGTTGATCGTGAGCTGGCTCTCGCCGTCGGGTCGCTGGACCATGCCGATCATGGCCTGGTCCACGCCCTGCAGCGTGAGCTGGCCTTCCGGATCGACGACGACCGGCGGCCACTTCGCCGCGCAGTCGCCCGCGCACGTGACGGTCGGCGGCTTGGCCTTGTCCTGGTCGAAGCGGTAGAGCGTGAAGCCCTGTGCGTCCGTGACGATCGTGCCGAGGTCGGGCGACACGCGCGCCGCCAGCGCGACGCCGCCGGTGCCCGTGCCGCCGGTGGCCGTGCCGCCGACGGAGGTGCCGGAGCCCGAGCTGGATCCGTAGCCGTCGCCCGATGGCTTGGGGGGTGCCGACAGCGGGACGGGGGACGCGGTGTAGCCGTAACCGTCATCGCCACCGGCAATGTCGCCGCAGGCGCTGAGTGCGAGGGTGGCGACGGCGAGCGCGGCGATCGGAAGGATGCGGGGAAAGCGCATGGGGAGCTCCTCGATCGGGGCCAGTTCGGGGCTGGCCGACTCCTGACACACGGGTGCCGGGCGGGGACGGTTCATCCGATTTCGGCAAGTGGCCGTCGGGGTGATTACCGGGCGGGCGGCTGCTCCACGGGCTGCTCGTCCAGCTCTGCGCCCGAGAACTGCTTGCCCGCCTCGACCACCTCGCCAGCGGGAATCGGTTCGAGGGACTCCTGCATGTACGGCGCCGTGGCTCGGAGCTCGGTGACCACGTGCCGCATGCTCTCGACGAGCCGGCCGGCTGTGCTACCGGCGTCCGACAGCACGTCGAGCAGCCGGGAGATGCGCTCGGCGAGGTGGCAGGCGAGGCGGTAGGCCTCCAGCGCAATGGCACCGATCGCCGCCGCGGTCGACCCTCCGAGCGTGACCGGCGCGGTCGCCAGCGCCGCGATCGCCCGTCTGAGAACCCTGCTGAGGAAGTCGGCGATGAGGTCACGGATCAGGGCGCGGACGGTGCCGACCGCAGCTCCCGTGCCGAGCACCAGGTTCGCGAGCTGGTCGGCCTGCCCGGCCACGTCGTTGACAGCACGTGCGTAGTCGCCCACCGCACCGTGGTAAGCCATGCCGGCGGGCCCGCTCCACCCGTACACCCCTGCTGCGGCGTGATCGGTCGCAACGCACCGGAGCGCACCGGCGACATTGCTCCAGGTCTGCGCCTGGGCGACCACCTGGTCGGGGTCGCCGGCCAGTGCATCGAGGGGCTCGCGAAGGAACCAGACGTGCTCGATGAGCCAA
>DASRSC010000223.1:0-12430 GCA_035695525.1 Pseudonocardia sp.
GATCAGCGTCGAGTCCGACGATCTGCGGTGGTGGCCGCTCGATGCGCTCCCCGATGACAGCGATGCAGTGGCGACGGTGGTGGCCGCCGCGCGCGGACGCCGGGCCGCCACTCCCGCCTGCTGACCACGCCGGAAGTCCCCCTCGACGCGCGTCAGCGCCAGAAGAGCAACTGGCTGTAGCCCTGCGCGGCGAGGTTGAAGTCACCGCCGACCGCGGAGTAGATCGCGCCGCCGATCTCGAAGAACAGCTGCGACACCCCGGGCACCCCGATGATCAACAGGAACAGCACGATCGGTGCCCACGGGCGTACCCGCGCCGCGAGCTGCCGCGCGGGCAGGGACAGGTACGGCTCGAGTACGCCGAACCCGTCGAGGCCCGGCACCGGCAGGATGTTCAGGACGAACGCGAGCACCTGGATCAGCGCCAGGCAGGACAGCCCGATCGCGAGCCCGATGGGCATCGGAACCAGTGCGACGGCAGCCGTGAGTAACGCTCCGATGACGATATTGGTGGCGGGACCGGCGAACGACACCAAGCTCCGCATGGCGCGCGAGCGGATCGCGCCGTGGTTGATCCACACTGCGCCACCCGGTAGCGGAATACCACCCAGCAGAAGGAACACGATGGGGAGCACGAACGACAGTCCGACATCCGTGTAGCGGCGGATGTCGAGAGTGAGATAACCCTTGTCCCGTACCGACAGGTCGCCGCCGCGGTACGCGACGGCCGCATGTCCGAACTCGTGCAGGCACAGCGACACCGCCCAGCCGCCGAGCACCAGCAGTACGACACCTGCCGTGAGCAGCACTGATCCGCCCGAGATGAGCGCTTCGGGAGTACCGATGACGGTCAGTGCGCCACCGCCAACCGTCACGGCCAGGAGTACCAGGAACCACGGGCTGACCCTCTTCGAAACTCGGCGCACCAGACCATTGTGCTGATCGGGCGACCGACCGGGTGGAGTGCATCACCCGGATGGCAGCTTCAGCTTGCCAAGGCCCGACTGACAGCGCTGTACTTACATGGCTGTTATTCAAGGGGTGGGGGCCGATGGATCCCCTCGGGCAGCCATTCGCCAGGGTGCGGGGAGGTGGGCGAGTGAACGTGATCACAGCCACGATGGAACTGGTCGAGACGACGGCTGGTGTGCCGTTCCCGGCCGCCGACGCGTTTGGGGAGGCGGTCGTCCCGCTCGGTCAGGATGAGGCCGACGAGCAGGATTGGCAGGAGCGCGCGCTCTGCGCGCAGACCGATCCGGAGGCGTTCTTCCCTGAAAAGGGTGGCTCCACTCGCGAGGCCAAGCGGATCTGCTCGGGCTGCGAGGTGCGGGCGGAGTGCCTGGACTACGCGCTCGCCCACGACGAGCGCTTCGGGATCTGGGGCGGCCTGTCCGAGCGCGAGCGGCGTCGCCTGCGCCGCGCGGTCTCCTGACGGCTCCCTGGTCGCCAGAAGGCGCCGAACCGCGGGTGCCACCCCGCAGCACCCGGACCAACAGGAAGGGCGGCCGGCAGCCGTGCAGGTGGATCGACCAGCAGGGCAAGAGCCGCTCACTCGTGTGATTCAAGGCGGGGATCCCCGAGCTGAGGCGCACCGGCGGTGCCGCGGGGACACGCGCACCGCCCGCTAGGACTCCCCGCCGTCCACGGCGTCGGGCTCGATGTTGAGGTACTCCGCCACCTGCTCCACGAGCACCTCGTGGAGCAGGTCGGCCAGGTCCGCGCCGCCCCGGGCCCGGGCCTCGAGCGGGCGGCGGTACAGCACGATCCGGGCGCGGGACGGCAGTCCCTCGGGGTCGACGCCCGCCGGCACCAGCTGGGCGAGCGGAACGCCGACGTCGGCCAGCACTCCCTGACCCCACACCACGTCGTCGGGCGAGGTCTCGTCCACCTCGGGCACCTCGTCAACGGCGAGGTCCAGATCCACGAGCTCACTGCCCCAGCGCAGCTCGATCGGCTCGAGCGCCTCCAACACCAGCGCGTCGAACTTCTCGGCCCGCGTGCGGGAGGCCGGCGTGGTGGCCGGATACATGAGCCCACGCAGTCCACGGCCGCGCCGGTCTCGCCGGCGGGGCGAGCGGCGCAGGGTGCGGCGCGCAGTGGTCACTCGCGCGATCCTACGGCTCTCGGCCCGCCCTGCTCGACGCCCGCGCGTCGCGGTGGGATGAAGCGCGGTGCAAGCGCTATCGTCGGGGACGTGCTGAGTGTGCGGCGGTGTTCGCGGACCGGGTGCACCGAGCTCGCGGTGGCCACGCTCACCTACGTCTACGCCGACTCCACGGCAGTCGTAGGTCCACTGGCCACGCAGGCCGAACCGCATTCCTATGACCTGTGCACCAAACACGCGCATCGGCTCACGGCGCCGCTTGGCTGGGAGGTGGTGCGGTTCGAGGGCGAGTTCGCCCCGCCGCCGCAAAGCAATGACGACCTGACGGCGCTCGCCGAGGCCGTCCGCGAAGCTGGCCGGGTGGACCGCCCGGTCGAGGCCGTGCCCACCACCGGCACCGGCCGCCGCGGCCACCTGCGGGTGCTGCCCGGGCCCCCGGACGACTGAGGGGTCGTCCGACTGCCTGCGCCGGGAATCCGCCGCCCGCTAGGGTCTTCCCCCGTGGCAAACCTGTCGGCGATCGTGAAGGCCTATGACATCCGCGGCGTCGTCGGCGAGCAGCTCGATGTCCCGACCGTGCGGGACATCGGCGCCGCCATGGCCTCCCTCGTGCGTACGGAGGGCGCGAGCGGCGTCGTCGTCGGTCACGACATGCGCGCCAGCTCCCCGGAGCTGGCGGCCGCGTTCGCCGAGGGCGTCACGGGGCAGGGCCTGGACGTCATCTCCATCGGGCTCGCCAGCACCGACATGCTCTACTTCGCCTCCGGCACGCTCCACCTGCCGGGCGCGATGTTCACAGCCAGCCACAACCCGGCGAAGTACAACGGGATCAAGCTGTGCCGTGCGGGCGCCGCGCCGATCGGACAGGACACCGGGCTGAGCGCGATCCGGGAGGCCGTCGAGGCCGGGGTATCGGCCGGCCCCGGCGGCGGCACCGTTACCGAACGTGAACTGCTCGACGAGTACGCCGCCTATCTGCGCGGGCTCGTCGACCTGTCGGACGGCCGCCGCCTGCGGGTCGTGGTCGATGCCGGCAACGGGATGGGCGGGTACACCGTGCCCGCCGTGCTGGCGCCGTTGGCACTGGACGTCGTGTCGATGTACTTCGAGCTCGACGGCACCTTCCCCAACCACGAGGCCAACCCGCTCGACCCCGCCAACCTGGTGGACCTGCAGAAGCGGGTGCTGATCGAGGGCGCCGACATCGGGCTCGCCTTCGACGGCGACGCCGATCGCTGCTTCGTCGTCGACGAGCTCGGCGAGCCCGTGAGCCCCAGCGCGATCACCGCGCTGGTGGCCGTCCGCGAGCTGGCGAAATCGCCCGGTTCCGCCGTCATCCACAACCTGATCACGTCCCGGGCCGTACCGGAGATCGTCACCGAGCACGGGGGGCGGCCGGTCCGCACCCGGGTGGGCCACTCGTTCATCAAGCAGACGATGGCCGAGACCGGCGCTGTCTTCGGCGGTGAGCACTCGGCGCACTACTACTTCCGCGAGTTCTGGAACGCCGACTCCGGGATGCTCGCCGCGCTGCTCGTGCTGGCCGCGCTCGGCGAGCAGGACCGCCCGATCTCGCAGCTGATGAGCGTCTACGGGCGGTACGCCGCGTCCGGTGAGGTCAACTCGACGGTTCCCGACCAGGCCGACCGGATCGCCGCGATCAAGCAGACCTACGGGAGCGTCGACGGCGTCGAGCTCGACGAGCTCGACGGGCTCACCGTCCAGCTGCCTGGCGGCTCCTGGTTCAACCTGCGCGCGTCCAACACCGAGCCGCTGCTTCGGCTCAATGTCGAGGCCGCCGACTCCGTCGCCGTGGCCGCCCTGCGCGATGAGGTGCTCGCGGTCATCCGCGCATAGCGGACGGCCTCCACCGGTACCAGCCGGTCGGATGGACCAGGCGCGGAGCGCTTCGCCCTGGCAGCATCGCGGGCAACGGATCTGCCCGCGGAGCCGTCCCGCAGAGAAAGAGGAAGACCGTGGCCGTAGAGCTCGACCCCCAGCTGATGGACATCCTGGCCTGCCCGTCCGAAGACCACGCGCCGCTGCTGGCCGGTACCCCCACCGATCCGCACGCCGACGTGCTCACCTGCACGGCGTGCGGCCGTCGCTTCCCTGTCGTGGACGGCGTCCCGGTGCTGCTGCTCGACGAGGCGATCACGCCCGCCGATCCGCCTTCCCCCGGCACGGCCGGCGACTGACGGTGCTCGACGACATCCTGCTCGCCGATCCGCGGGCGCTCGCCGCTCTCGACACAGGTGGCGTGCTCCGTGCGGCCGCCACCGCGGGCGCCCAGGTGCGTTCGGCGGCGCAGGGCGCCACCGACGCGGGCGTCGGCGACCTGGGCGGGACGCGGCCGCGTGCACTGGTGCTCCTGCGCAGGCCGGGCGCGTCCGGTCCGGCGGCAGGCCTGCTCTGCGCACTGCTCGGGCCGGCGTCCCCGATGCCGATCGTGGTCGTCGACGCGGTGCCGGGCTGGATCGGACCGCTGGACGTCGTCGTCGGCCACACCGCCGACGCTGACGATGCCGAACTCGCCGACGGGATCGCGTTCGCGGTGCGTCGTGGCGCAGAGGTCGTGCTGTCCGCACCCATCGACGGCCCCGTGGCCTCGGCCGGGGCGGGCCGCGTCCGGCTGGTGGAGCAACGGATCCCGGTCCCGCCGGGGCTCGACCTGCCGCGGGCGCTGGCCGTCGGGCTCGCCGTGGTGGGCGCGCTCGGCCTGCTCGCCGCCCCGCTGGACTCCGCGATGGGACCGCTGGCCGATCAGCTCGACGCCGAGGCGGAGCGCAACCAGCCCGGCCACGAGCCGTTCATGAACCCCGCGAAGTCGCTCGCGTTGCGTCTCGCCGAGCACACGCCGTTGCTGTGGGGCACCGATCCGCTCGGCGCCGCCGTCGCCGAGCACGCCGCTGCCGCACTGGCGACGCACGCGGGCGTGGTGGCGCACGCCGACGACGTCGGCCGGGCCGCCACCGCCACCGGCCTGCTCCGGGCGCTGGACCTGGCGTCCGCAGGAGCCGACGTGTTCCACGACCCGTTCGACGACGACGCGGACGGCGGTGCGCAGGCACCTCCCGTGCGCCTGGTGCTGCTCGCCACCGGAGAGGACGACCCCGGTCACGTGACGCTCCGGGTCGCCGGTCGTCGCTGGCCGTCGGCCGATGTGGTGCACCCGGTGGACGAGGTCGCCCGTGGCGTCCCGCATGCGGGACTGCTGCGGGCCGGGCTGCTCGCGTCGCGCTTCGACGTGGCCGCGGTGTACCTGGGGCTGGCCACCCGCACGAACGATCCGGAGTACCGAGACGACGCCCGCTCCGGCGGCGCGCGCTTCTCCACCGGTGCTACGTCTGAGGAGAGCTGACGAGATCGTGGAGCTGCTGGACAACCCGGTACGACCGTACGCCTGGGGATCACGCACGGTGATCGCCGACCTGCTGGGTCAGGAGATACCGTCACCGCACCCCCAGGCCGAGCTCTGGTTCGGTGCGCACCCGGCCGACCCGTCCCGGCTGGTGCACCCCGACGGGTCGCGTACGTCCCTGCTCGACGCCCTGCGCGCCGACCCGGAGCACCTGCTCGGCGCCGACCGCAGCGGTCACTGGGACGCGACCCTGCCGTTCCTGCTCAAGGTGCTGGCCGCCGACGAGCCCCTCTCGCTGCAGGCGCATCCCAGCATCGAGCAGGCGCGCACCGGGTTCGCCAGGGAGGAGGCCGCGGGCATCCCCCGTGACGCCGCCGACCGCAACTACCGCGATGCGAACCACAAGCCCGAGCTGATCTGCGCACTCACCGAGTTCCACGCCCTCGTCGGGTTCCGCGAGCCGGCGGCCACGGTGCGGTTGCTGCGCGCGCTCGAGGTCCCGGAGCTGGCCGGGCACGCCGAGCTGCTCGCCGCGCAGCCGGACCAGGACGGCCTGCGCGCGCTGTTCACCACGTGGATCACGCTCCCGCAGTCGATGCTCGACGTCCTGGTGCCCGTGCTGCAGGAGGGCTGTATTCGGCTGGCCGGGAGCGGTGGCGACTTCCACACCGAGGCACGCACGGTGCTGGAGCTGTCCGAGCGCTACCCCGGTGACGCGGGCGTGCTGGCCGCGCTGCTGCTCAATCGCGTCACGCTGGCGCCCGGCGAGGCGCTGTACCTGCCCGCAGGCAACCTGCACGCCTACCTGTCCGGTGCCGGTATCGAGCTGATGGCCAACTCCGACAACGTCCTGCGCGGCGGACTCACGCCCAAGCACGTCGACGTGCCCGAACTGCTCCGGGTGCTCGACTTCGCCGCGGCACCACCGCCGGTGCTCACCGGACGCCCGGAGGGCGGGTGGATTCGCTACGACACCCCGGCGAAGGAGTTCCTGCTGCGCCGCTGGGCCGGTGGCACCGGGGAACCGGTCGCCGTGCCCGACGGCGGCCCGCGGATCCTCCTGTGCACGGCGGGCGCGGCCTGCGTCCGCTCGCCGGGCGGAGAGATGCAGCTCGCCCGCGGCTCGTCGCTGTGGCTGGCGGCGGCCGAAACGGGTATCACGATGCACCGGCAGGCTGAGGACACGGAGCTGTTCCTGGCCAGCGACGGCCTCAGTTCGCCGCGCTAGGCGCCCACGCTGCCGTAGGTCACCCATGGCCCAGCGCCTCACCGGGATCGTCGACCAGGCGATTCTGCCCGCGGTCCACGAGCGCCCGGACAAGCGCTAGGGTCCCGGGCGCAGCAGGCCCGCAGGTCGAGGAGAGTGCAGTGGCAGCAACTGGTGGAACCCGGGCGATCGTGGCGGCCCTGCTGGCCAACGCGGGGATCGCGGTCGCCAAGTTCATCGGGTACCTGATCACCGGGTCGTCCTCCATGCTGGCGGAGGCGGTGCACTCGGTGGCCGACACGTCAAACCAGGGCCTGCTGCTGCTCGGCGGGCGGCAGGCGAAGCGTGCGGCGACGGAGGAGCACCCGTTCGGCTACGGCCGCGACCGGTACTTCTACTCGTTCGTGGTGGCCTTGCTGCTCTTCACGCTCGGGTCGGTGTTCGCACTCTATGAGGGCATCCACAAGCTGGGGTCCCACGAACCGCTGACGTCGCCGCTCGTCGCCGTCCTGATCCTCGTCGTCGCGATCGGGCTCGAGTCGTGGTCCTTCCGCACGGCGATCCACGAGTCCCGGCCGTTGAAGGGCTCGGGAACCTGGTGGCAGTTCATCCGCCAGTCCAAGGTGCCCGAGCTGCCGGTGGTGCTGCTGGAGGACCTCGGCGCGCTCGTCGGTCTCGCGCTCGCCCTGCTCGGCGTCGGGCTCACCGTGCTCACGGGCAACTCCGTGTTCGACGCGATCGGCACGATCTGCATCGGCGTGCTGCTCGGCGTCATCGCGATCATCCTGATCGTCGAGATGAAGAGCCTGCTGATCGGCGAGGGCGCCACATCGCCGGTGCTCACGAAGATCGTCTCCGCGATCGAGTCCGGTGACGTCGAGCGGGTCATCCACATCAAGACCCAGTACCTCGGGCCCGACGAGCTGCTCGTGGCTGCGAAGGTCGCACTGCCGCCAGGGCGCCCGGTCGAGGACGTCGCCCGGGCCATCGACGAGGCCGAGGCCCGGATCCGGGCAGCCGTGCCGGAGGCCCGCGTCATCTACCTCGAGCCCGACCTCGACCGGACGCCGGTGGCAAGCTGACCCGCCTGCCGCCTGCTCGACGCCCAGCAGTCGATCGTGGGACGAGCTGTACCGGACCGCTCTGTCGCTAGCGGTGGTCCGGTTCATCACCCTGGGTTAGTTTCTCCGCCATGGCTGTGGGAGACAGGCAGAGCGGGATCATGCGGACGAAGTCCGTGGAGCAGTCCATTGCCGACACGGACGAGCCCGACAGCCGGCTCCGCAAGGATCTCGGCACCTGGGACCTGATCGTCTTCGGCGTGGCGGTGGTGGTGGGGGCCGGCATCTTCACGCTGGCTGCGAGCACGGCGGGCAACGTCGCCGGACCGTCCGTGTCGCTGGCGTTCGTGCTTGCCGCCATCGCCTGCGGACTCGCCGCGCTGTGCTACGCGGAGTTCGCCTCCACCGTGCCCGTGGCGGGCAGCGCCTACACCTTCTCCTACGCCACCTTCGGCGAGCTCATCGCGTGGATCATCGGCTGGGACCTGGTGCTGGAGTTCGCCGTCGGCTCCGCGGTAGTGGCCAAGGCCTGGTCGGAGTACCTGGCGACGGTGCTGGGCCTGACGTTCGGCGTCGAGGTGCCGACCTCGGTCGACGTCGGGCCGGTCACGCTGGACTGGGGAGCCCTGCTGCTCGTCGGGGTGCTCACCGTGCTCCTCGCCCTCGGCACGAAGCTGTCCAGCCGAGTCAGCCTCGTCTTCACCACGATCAAGGTGGTGATCGTGCTGCTGGTGATCGTCGTGGGCATCGGCTACGTCAACGTCGCCAACTACAGCCCGTACATACCGCCGGCCGCAGAGGGCGGGGACGCCGCCAGTGGCCTGCAGCAGTCCCTGCTCTCGGTGCTCGGCGGCGGGGCCAGCAGCACCTACGGCGTGTTCGGCCTGCTCGCGGCGGCCTCGCTGGTGTTCTTCGCGTTCATCGGGTTCGACGTCGTGGCCACCACCGCGGAGGAGACGAAGGACCCGCAGAAGTCGCTGCCCCGGGGCATCTTCGGGTCACTCGCGATCGTCACCGTCCTCTATGTGGCCGTCGCTCTGGTGCTCACCGGCATGGTCCGCTACACGGAGCTGCAGACGCAGCCCGACGGCACGCGCGCCACCCTGGCCACGGCGTTCGAGTCGCTGGGCGTGACGTGGGCCGCCACCGTGATCGCGGTCGGCGCGCTCGCCGGGCTCACCACCGTGGTCATGGTGCTCATGCTGGGCCAGATCAGGGTGCTGTTCGCGATGGCGCGTGACGGGCTGCTGCCCCGGGGCCTCTCCCGCACGAGCAGCGTGCGGGGCACCCCGGCCCGGGCGACGATCCTCGTCGGGGCCGTGGTGGCCGCTGGTGCCACGTTCTTCCCGATCGGCGCGCTGGAGGAGATGGTCAACATCGGCACGCTGTTCGCGTTCGTGCTGGTGTCGGTGGGTGTCGTGATCCTGCGCCGGACCCGGCCCGACCTGCATCGCGGGTTCCGCACCCCGCTGGTGCCGCTGGTGCCGGTGCTGTCCGTGCTCGCATGTCTCTGGCTGATGCTCAACCTGACGGTCGAGACGTGGCTGCGGTTCGTCGTCTGGATGCTGATCGGCCTCGTCGTGTACGCGCTCTACGGCCGCACGCACTCCCGGTTGGGCCTGCGAGATGGGGCCGACAGCGAGGCTGTGAGCGTTCGGAAAGAATCACGAAACATGCCCTAACGTCGGCGTGTTCCGGGGGAAACCCCCTAGTGACATGCGGCCGGTCTAATCGACTGTGTGATCGAGATGGTGCGGAGCGTCCACGACGGGGACCATCACCCCGTCGTCGTGGTCGGCGGCGGCCAGGCCGGACTGTCGATGAGCTGGTGGCTGACCCAGCGGTCGATCGGGCACGTCGTGCTGGAGCGCGACCGGGTGGCCACCGAGTGGCGCGAGCGCCGGTGGGACACGTTCTCCCTGGTCACGCCCAACTGGCAGTGCGACCTTCCGGGCCACCCGTACGCGGGTGGCGACGCCGATGGCTTCATGGTCCGGGCCGAGATCGTCGCCTACCTGGAGGCGTACGCCGCGTCCTTCGGCGCGCCCGTCGTCGAGCGCACCGAGGCCACCCGGCTGCGCGGTCGCAGGGCAGGCGGCTTCGAGATCCGGACCACGGCCGGCACGCTCACCGCCGACCAGGTCGTCGTCGCGGCCGGGCCGTACCAGGTGCCGATCCGGCCGCGGATGGCCGAGCGGCTGTCTACCGGCGTCGTCCAGATCCACTCCTCGGAGTACCGCAATCCCGACCAGCTGCCGCCGGGGGAGGTGCTGGTCATCGGAACCGGGCAGTCGGGCTGTCAGATCGCGGAGGACCTGCACCTGGCCGGCCGCCGGGTGCACCTTGCCACGGGCAGCGCGCCCCGGGTCGCGCGCCTCTACCGGGGCCGGGACGTCGTCGCCTGGCTCCATGACATGGGCTACTACCGCAAGAGCGTCACCGAGTTCGACGACGCCGACGCCGTGCGGTTCCGGGTCAACCACTACGTCACCGGCCGAGACGGCGGCCGCGACATCGACCTGCGCGCCTTCGCCCGCGACGGTATGCGGCTCTACGGGCGGCTCGCGGGCGTCGACGGCGGGCTCCTGCGGTTCGCGCCGAACCTGCGGCAGCACCTCGACGCAGCCGACGCGGTGTCCGAAAGCATCAAGGACTCGATCGACACCTTCATCGCCGCCCACGGGATCCACGCCCCGACCGAGCCGCGATACGTCCCGGTCTGGGAACCCGCCGACGAACCGACCGAGCTGGACCTGGACGCAGCCGGAATCACCGGCGTCGTGTGGAGCACCGGGTTCGGCCGAGACCACCGTTTCATCGAACTGCCGATCTTCGACGGGCGCGGCTATCCGACCCACGAGCGCGGCGTCACGAACTGGCCTGGCCTGTACTTCCTCGGGCTGCCGTGGCTGCACACGTGGGGCTCGGGCCGCTTCTCCGGAGTGGGCGCCGACGCCGAGCACCTCGCCCGCGAGGTCGTCGCCCACCAGCACCGCACCGTGCACACCGGCCTGCACTGGCTGGCAGGCACCCCGTACCAGACCTCGCCGGCCGACGACGAGGAATGGATTGCTCCACGCACCGTCGCATAGCCCGTCCCACCACCTCACGAAGGAGCACTCATGGCCGACCTGACCGATCTCGAGAAGCAGAGCCTCGAGGAGATCCAGCACCCGGCGTTGCCGGAGGGCTCGACGATCTACGGAGGCACCAAGGTCTTCCCCGACTACCAGGCCGAGAACGGCGAGACCTACTTCACGCTCGTGCACGGCATCGCCCACGAGTCGTCGGTGAGCTTCGTGGCGATCCTGCAGGCCACGAGGGCGCTGCGGAAAGGCTTCGAGTCGGCAATCTACTTCTACGGGCCCGGCTCGCTCAACTGCCTGGCCACCCGCGGGTTCCCGACCACGGGCAACTCCGCGTTCCCCGGCGAGCACAACATCAACAACTCGCTGGGGACGTTCATCCAGGAGGGCGGCAAGGTCTACTGCTGCCGCTTCGGGCTCTCGCTGCACGGCGCCCGCGAGGAGGACCTCATCGAGGGCGTCATCCCCACGCACCCGCTCGACGTGCAGGACGCATTGATCCACTACGCCCGCAAGGGCGCGATCATCAACTCGACCTACATGTTCTGAGCGGGCGGGCTTCGACGGGCAGGGGATGGGGTGGGGGCTGCCCGAGGGCGGCTCCCACCCCTTCGTCGGCCGGACCGACCACCCCCGAGGACCAACCCAAGGACGGAGCACGAGAGATGGCATCGCTGCGCATGGCGGCGGTCGCGGCCCCGTTCGGCCGTGACCTGGAGGAGGACCTCGCACGGATCTCCGCCCTGGTGGCCGACGCGCGCGCGTCCGGCGTGCGGCTGCTGGCGTTGCCGGAGGCGTGCCTGGGCGGCTACCTGGCGAGTCTGGACGGCCCCGAGGACCGGCCACCTGCGCTGCGCATCGACGGGCCGGAGATCCGCACGCTGGCAATGCTGGCCCGCGAGATGGTGGTGGTGGCCGGTTACTGCGAGCAGGACGACGCGGGCGTCCGCTACAACAGCGCGGTCTGCGTGACCGGCGACGGCGTGCTCGCCAACTACCGGAAGGTGCACCAGCCGCTCCGCGAGGACCTGAGCTATGGCGCAGGCGACCGCTTCGCCGCGTTCGACTCGCCGGTCGGCAGGCTGGGCATGCAGATCTGCTATGACAAGGCATTCCCCGAGGCGGCGCGAGCGCTCGCGCTCGACGGCGCCCAGATCGTCGTCTCGATCTCGGCCTGGCCGCTGAGCGCCACCGACCCCCATCCCGATCCGGCGCAGGACCGGTGGATGCGCCGCTTCGACCTCTTCGACCGGGCCAGGGCACTGGAGAACCAGATCGTCTGGCTCGCGGCGAACCAGAGCGGCACGTTCGGCTCGCTGCGGTTCGCGTCCGGCGCGAAGGTCGTCGACCCCGGCGGCGAGGTGCTTGCCACCACCGGTGTCAGAGCGGGCACTGCGGTAGCAGAGCTCGACGTCGCGGCGGTGGTGGAGTCGGCCCGGCGAGCCATGGGATACCTGCGCGACCTGCGACCGGATGCGTACGGCTCGGCGGCGGCTCCCCGCCCCGCGGCCGCCTGAACACTCGGGGCGTGACAGCGATCCGGATCGGAGCCGTGGCTGCCGGCTTCGGCAGGGACCTGACGTTCGGCCTCTCCCGCATCGCGACGTTGGT
>DASRSC010000224.1:0-16728 GCA_035695525.1 Pseudonocardia sp.
GGACCTCCTCCGCCCACGCGGCGTCGAACGTCGGGGCGGTGACGTCGGTGAGCGTCACGATGTCCTCCTCCTGTTTTCGACTATAAGTCGTAAACAGGCCGATCGTAGCAGCGGGCCCTCGCTCCTACACCGTTCTCGTGACCGGGAACTCATCCCGGCGCAACCCGCCGTTCATGTGTCCGCGCGGGCCTCCGTTGCCGCGACGCCTACCATCCGCGCATGAGCCGCCCGACCGAGCACGAGGTGCTGGCGGCGGTGCTGCAGATCCGCGCAGGCAGGCTGCAGGTGCTGGCCTGGCAACGAGCGCGGCCGCCGGATTCGGGCCGGTGGGCGCTGCCCGGCGGCCGGCTCGGCGACGACGAGGACGTCGAGCGGTCGGTCCGACGCCAGCTCGCGGAGAAGGTCGACGTCCGTGAGGTAACCCACGTCGAGCAGATCGCGGTGTTCAGCAACCCCGATCGGGTGCCCGGCCCTCGTTTGGTCGCGACCGCGTTCCTCGGGCTCGTGCCGTCCGACTCCGATCCCGCAGTGCCTGCCGACACCACGTGGCACCCGCTCAGCGTCCTGCCCCCGACAGCGTTCGACCACACCGCCATCGTCGAGGCCGCCCACGACCGCCTGCGGGCCAAGCTGTCCTACACGAACCTCGGGTTCGCGCTCGCCCCCCGCGAGTTCACGATCTCCGAGTTGCGCGGGCTCTATGTGGCCGCGCTCGGCCACCCCGTGTCCGCGACCAACCTGCAACGCGTACTCACCCGGCGCCGGCTCCTGGAGCCCACCGGCGAGGTCGCCCCTCCCGGCCCTGCAGGCGGACGTCCCGCAGCGCTCTTCCGGTTCACCGACAGGACCCTCCGCGTGACCGACGCCTTCGCGGTACTCCGGCCGCCGAGCGAGCAACTGCGCAGCGCCGTACCGTAGTCGGGTGGCCGAGACGCTCCCGCTGTTCCCGCTGGGCACGGTGCTCATGCCCGGGGCCTCGCTGCCGCTGCACATCTTCGAACCGCGCTACCGGCAGCTCACCGTCGATCTCGTCACCGGCGCCGTGCCGGACAAGGAGTTCGGCGTCGTCGCCGTCCGCGAGGGCTGGGCCCCCGACGACGACGGCCTCGCCGGACTCCACTCCGTCGGCTGCACGGCCGAGCTGCGCGACGTACGCAGGCTGCCCGACGGGCGCTTCGACCTCGTCACCCGCGGCGCGCGGCGCTTCCGGCTGCTCGACCTCGACGAGGAGTCGAAGCCCTACCTGATGGGGTCGGTGGAGTTCCTGCCCGACACCGACACGCCCGTCGCCGACGGGATGAGGCAGATGCTCACCACCGCGGCCCGAGCCGCACACCGCCGCTACTGCGACACGGCGTGGAAGGCCGGGGACTGGTCCGAGCCGGAGTCGGACGTGGAGCCGGACACCTTGCCCCACGTGCTCGCGGCCGACTGTCTGCTCCCGATCGGCGACCGGCAGCGCCTGCTGGAGCAGACCTCCCCGATCGAGCGGCTGCGGATGGTGCGCGCCCTGCTGGCACGCGAGACCGGCCTGCTCAGCCAGCTCCGCGCCGTGCCCGCCCCGATCACGACCTTCGCGGTGGAAACCAGCGTCAACTAACCCCACCCGCCGCCCCACCCCACGCGAGTCGCCCGCCCCAGGCCCGCGAGTCGCCCCGTTTCCGCCCGCGAGTCGCCCACCCCAGGCCCGCGAGTCGCCCGATCTCCGCCCGCGAGTCGCCCGGGATCGGCGTGTCAGCGCCAGCCGAAGCGCGTCCGGAGCTCCGCCGCCACGCGTTCGAACCGGTGCCGGTCCAGGATCGCGCCCTCGCGGCGGATGTCGTGCTCGCCGACCTCCAGCACCCGGTCGAGCCGGACGAACGACTCCCGCCCCTCCCGGTCCCATGCACCGGATCCGATCGAGATCCAGTCCCAGTCGCCGGAGCGGTCCTGCTGGCTCGACAACATCAGGCCGACGAGCTCGTTGCCCTGTCGCCCGACGACCAGCAGCGGTCGGTCCTTGCCCCGCCCGTCATCCTCCTCGAACGGGACCCACGCCCACACGATCTCGCCGGGGTCGGGCGTGCCGTCGGGGTCGGGCGAGTAGATGATCGTGCGCGCCCGCTCCACGGTCGATGCGGTCCGGGCCGGCAGTCTCGGCGGAGCGGCCGGCGCCTGCTTGCGCGACGACAGCAGGTCCAGACCGATCTTCGAGGCCTGCCGTAGGACGCTGCTCCAGTTCGCCATGAGCACAGCATGAACGACGGACCGGCAGGCCCTGTCGTCCCCCCATGATCGACGGAACGTGGCAGCGGATCATCGCCTCGCTGGGCCTGCACGCTCCCGCTACGGCGACCGGGTCAGATCTCCAGCCCGTTGCGGTCCACCAGGCACCCGGCGGGCCACTCCTGAATCGGCGCGTGCACCGGCAGCACCATCGACACCCCGCCGTAGACCTGCACCCGGCTGTCCGCACGCACCATCCGTGTCCCGCCGTCCACGCGCATCCAGCCGGCCGTCGCGTAGAACGCAGCGACGTGATCGCCGCAGGTCAGGTACCCGAACGGGAGCTCCAGGTCGTGCAGGGTCGACGCGGTCCGACCGAGGAGCTGCGCGCCGAACCCCCTGCCCTGTACGTCCGGATCGACGGCGACGAGGCCGACGTCCCCGACGAGAACCGAGGCGCTCCGCTCGGCGACGCGCAGAAACCGCCGCAGGACACCGACGTGCGCGACGGCTCGCCCGTCCGAGCGACCGACGAGCCGCAGTTCCGGTCGGCCGCTGGACCAGCTCCGGGCGCCGGTGAACACGGTACGTGACCGCGGGAAGCAGCGGGCGAACAGCGCGGCGAGCACCCGATGCTCGTCGTCGGTGACGTCGTCCTCCCAGGTCGCGGACCAGCGGAGGTCAGGTGCGGAGATGATCTGCGCTCCGGCGCTCACCGTGGCGGCTGCACCGCGCGGTCCAGCTGGTGGGCGTCACCTGTACCACCATGCGCCGGGCGCATTGCGGGCAGAACCGTGGCGGTTCGAGCTCCCGTCGGGCGGCGCAGCGCAGGTGGTCACCCTCCTCGGAGTGCGCGCCGCACTGGTCGCAGAACACCGGCACCGTCACAGCGTCTCGTTCAGCGCCTTGATCGGCATCTGCAGCTCGCCGAGCAGGTCGATGTCGGACTCCGCCGGGCGGCCGAGCGTCGTCAGGTAGTTACCGACGATCACCGCGTTGATCCCGCCCAGCAGCCCCTTGCGCGCGCCGAGGTCGCCGAGGGTGATCTCCCGGCCGCCGGCGAAGCGCAGGACGGTGCGGGGCAGTGCCAACCGGAACGCCGCGACAGTGCGCAGAGCGTCGGGTCCTGCCATCGGCTCGAGGTCGCCGAACGGGGTGCCGGGGCGCGGGTTGAGGAAGTTGAGCGGCACCTCATCGGGGGTCAGCGCTGCAAGCTGCCCAGCGAACTCCGCCCGCTGCTCCAGGCTCTCCCCCATCCCCAGGATCCCGCCACAGCACACCTCCATGCCGGCCTCGCGTACCAGCCGCAGCGTCTCCCAGCGCTCCTCCCACGTGTGGGTGGTGACGACGTTCGGGAAGTGCGAGCGGGCGGTCTCGAGGTTGTGGTTGTAGCGGTGGACGCCCATCGCTGCGAGGTCGTCGACCTGCTCCTGGGTGAGCATGCCCAGCGAGCAGGCGATGTTGATGTCGATCTCGTCCTTGATCGCGGCGATGCCCGCGGCGACCTGCGTCATCAGCCGGGCGTCCGGCCCGCGGACGGCAGCGACGATGCAGAACTCGGTGGCGCCCGTCTTGGCGGTCTGCTTGGCCGCCTCGACAAGTGACGGGACGTCGAGCCACGCCGAGCGGACCGGCGAGTCGAACAAGCCCGACTGGGAGCAGAAGTGGCAGTCCTCGGGACACCCGCCGGTCTTGAGCGAGATGATCCCCTCGACCTCGACCTCCGGACCGCACCATCGCATCCGCACCTGGTGCGCGAGCTCGAGGAGCTCGTCGAGCGCGTCGTCAGGCAGCCGCAGTACGTCGAGCACCTGCGCCTCGGACAGGCCCGTGCCCTCCTCCAACACCTTCGTGCGTGCGGTGGCCAGGATGCCGGTCTCGGTGGTCGTCACGGGACAGCAGTCTGCCATTCGCCGCCCAGCGCCGAGGCCAGCCCGCGACGCGCGGCGTCGGCGAACTCCTCGGGCAGCAGAGCGCCCATCCCGTCGGGGAGCACCCCGATCAGCGGTACGCCGGTGATGGCGGGCAGATCTGTGCGGTTGCACCTCGTGGCGAGGTCGGGCTCGGCAGGCCAGGCCCCGACGACCACCCCCGCGCACGTCAACGTGCGGGACCGGAGGGCCTCGACGGTCAGCGCGGTGTGATTGAGCGTGCCGAGACCCGCGGTGGCCACCACCAGCACGGGAGCGCCGAGCAGAGCGGCGACGTCGGCAAGTGTGCCGCCCTCATCGGTGAGCCTGACCAGCAACCCTCCGGCACCCTCGACCAGCACGAGGTCGTGGTCCGCGGCCAGCTCCCGCGCCGCCTCGGCGGCCGCCGCAGGCGTGACGGGCGGTGTGCCGGCGCGCCGGGCGGCGGTGGCGGGTGCGAGCGGGTCGGGGTAGCGGGCGAGCTCGCGCGACGTGACGCTCGGGACGAGCCGGGCGATGTCGGCCAGATCCCCGGGCTCCCCGGCGCCGACGCCGGTCTGGGCGGGCTTCAGCACGGCCACCCGGTCCCCGCGGGCGCAGGCGAGCGCGGCCACCGCCGCGGTGACGACCGTCTTGCCGACCCCGGTCCCCGTCCCCGTCACGACGAGGATGCCCGCGTCGGTGGCGT
The DNA here is from genome assembly GCA_035695525.1 of Pseudonocardia sp. Taxonomy (GTDB): domain Bacteria; phylum Actinomycetota; class Actinomycetes; order Mycobacteriales; family Pseudonocardiaceae; genus Pseudonocardia. Next base: position 4,804 of record DASRSC010000224.1, read on the forward strand.
TTTCCGACCGCGCCCCCTCGCGGGTCATCCCGCCGGCGCGGGGGCCAGTACCTCGGCCAGGACCGCGCGGACCAGCGCCGTGTCCGCCTCCGTGAGGGTCGCCCTGGCCGTCAGCCGCAGCCGGCTCGTCCCCTCCGGTACCGAGGGCGGTCGGAAACAGCCGACCCGCACCCCGAGGGCGGCGCAGGCCCGCGCCGCCTCGACCGCCCGCACCGGATCGCCGAGCACCACCGACACCACCGCCGAAGGGGGAGCCGCCACCCCGGCCGCGTCGGCCAGCTCCGCGGCAGCCCGCAGCACCGCCACCGGCCGATCCGGCTCAGCCCGGAGCACCTGCAGAGCGGCGAGCGCCGCGCCGACGGACGCGGGGGCGAGGCCGGTGTCGAAGATGAACGAGCGTGCGGTGTCGACGAGATGTGCGGTGACCGCGGCCGGCCCGAGCACGGCTCCGCCCTGGCTGCCGAGCGCCTTGGAGAGCGTCACGGTGACGACCACGTCGTCCGCCCCGGCGAGTCCCACCTGTGCGAGCAGGCCGCGCCCGCCGGGACCGACCACACCCAGTCCGTGCGCCTCGTCGACCACGAGCAGCGCGCCGCGGTTTCGGCAGACGGCGTACAGCTCGCGCACCGGGGAGAGTCCGCCATCGACGCTGTTGACGCTCTCGGTGACGACGAGCGCCCGCGGCTCGGGTCGACCCGCGAGCACGGCGTCGACGGCGGCCGGGTCGTCGTGCGGAACGACCTCGACCCGGGCACGCGAGAGCCGGCAGGCGTCCACGAGCGAGGCGTGGTTGGCGGCGTCGGAGACGATCAGCGCGTCGGGACCCGACAGCGCCGTCAGTAGGCCGAGGTTCGCGGCGTAGCCGGAGGAGAAGACCAGCGCCGACTCCGCCCCGCAGAACGCCGCGAGCTCGCGCTCCAGTTCGGCGTGCAGCGTGGTGGTGCCCGTGACCAGGCGGGACCCGGTGGAGCCCGCGCCCCACGTGTGCAGCGCCTCCAGCGCGCCCCCGATCACGCGGGGATCAATGGTGAGGCCGAGGTAGTCGTTCCCGGCCAGGTCGAGCAGGCCATCGGAGGCGCTGCGCGGACGCAGCTCGCGGCGGAGCCCGGCCTCCCGGCGACGGGCGGCGTGCGGAGCCAGCCAGGCCAGCGGGTGCGAGGGCGGGAAGGGGTGCACGGGCGACCACGTTAACGACCCGGCTCATGCGTCCGGAATGGGCGACTCCCGACGGACGGTGCGCCCTGCGCGCACAGGCCCCCCGGTGGGCGACTCGCGTACGGATGCTGAGCGCGGGCCGCGGCCGGCGCACCGCAGGCGGCAACGTCCTTGCCGCAGCGGGGTCAGGGATGGGTCGGAGGGAGGGCGAAGGTGATCTCCCGGCGGTTCAGGCGGTAACCCGCCCGGTCGTAGACGCCCAGGGCACCGGTCGGGTTGTGAGCGTCGACGGTGAGCGAGGACGTGTCGTAACCCTGATCACGGGCCGCCTGCAACACGCGCGCGAGCAGTTCGGCAGCGACTCCGCGGCCCCGGTACGCCGCGATCGTGCCGACCGTGGCGACGTACAGGTCGCCCCTGCCGGTGCGCGCCGTGTCGGCGTCGTGCTCGTAGCTGAGTACGTAGCCCACGATCTCGCCGTCTGCTGCCCTCGCCACCGCCGAGCAGGCCGGACGGAAGGCCCGGCTCCCGGTGCGCCAGTGCACCCATGCCTCGGCGCTCGCCGGCACTGAACCCCAGTGGTCGGCACAGGCGCTGTTGTGCGCGGCGCGGAGCGGCTCGTCCAGCGCGCGGCGTCGTAGTACGGGCCCAGCGACGCCACGGCCAACCCGGGCGGCGCGGGAATGGGCGCGACCGGATCGGTCAGTTCGCGGTGGAGCTCCGACCACCACCGGACCGGCCCCATCGCGTTTTCCTCGGCCAGCGCGACGGCGCCCGCGTTGGTCTCGGGCACCCGCATGACCAGGATCGCGCCGAGCTCGCCTGCCCGCTCGCGCGCCACGGCCAGCAGCGCGTTCCCAATTCCCCGACGCCGGTACGCGGGATGCACGCCCGCGTCCGAGATCAGGTGCGCACCCTCTGCGCGTCCGCTGCGCAGCCGCAGCACCTGATAGGCCATAGCCGTGCTCTCGTCGCCCGCGGGCCCGTCGAGCACGACGATGGTGTCGCGTTCCAGGTCGAGCTCGGGATCAGCGAGCTCCTCGGCACAGTCGTCGGCGTCGTAGTGCAAATCACGCCGGTCGACCTCCTCGACCGCGGCCAGCAGTTCGGCCCACCGCCCGGCGTCGTCGGGGCTCATCGGACGGCCGCGCAATCCGGACCGGAGCGCCGGCGGGAGGACAGGCAGGGCCACGGCCGCGACGCTAGGACATCCCGGCTCGAGCACGCACACGGTTTGCACCCGGCGACTCGCGGGCGGAAACCTGGCGACTCGCGGGCGGGGGACGGGCGACTCGCGGGGGTCAGGGACTGTGGTGGGGGGTTGCTGCTGCGGCCACCACCGCGGCCCCGATCGCCGTGAGCTCCGCCGGTCCGCAGATGTAGGGCGGCATCGTGTAGACGAGGTCGCGGAACGGCCGCAGCCACACCCCGGCGTCGACGGCCGCCGCCGTCGCCGCGGCCACGTCCACCTCGCGATCGAGCTGGACGACGCCGATCGCACCGAGCACGCGGACGTCCACGACGCCGGGCAGGTTCCGGGCCGGGGCCAGACCGTTGCGCAGGGCCGCCTCGATGCCGTGCACCCTGGCCCGCCAGTCCCCGCCCAGCAGCAGCCGGATCGACGCTGCCGCGACCGCGGCCGCGAGCGGGTTGCCCATGAACGTCGGGCCGTGCATCAGCACGCCCGCCTCGCCTTCGGTGATCCCGCGCGCGACCTCCCCGGTGCAGAGCGTGGCAGCCATCGTCAGGTAGCCGCCGGTCAGGGCCTTGCCGACGCACATCACGTCGGGCGCGACGCCGGGGTGGTCGGCCGCGAACAGCTCGCCGGTGCGGCCGAAACCGGTGGCGATCTCGTCGAACACCAGCAGCACGTCATACGTGAGGCACAGCTCGCGCAACACGTGCAGGTAGCGCGAGTCGTGGAACCGCATGCCGCCCGCCCCCTGCACCACCGGCTCCACGATCACCGCTGCCAGCTCGGCGGCGTGCCGCTCCACGAGCTCGGCCAGTTCGGCGACGTAGGCCGTCTCGAACGTCGCCGGCGGCCGGCCCGCGAACACCTGCTGCGGCAGGACGTCGCGCCACAGCCCGTGCATGCCGCCATCGGGGTCGCAGACGCTCATCGCGCCGAACGTGTCGCCGTGGTAGCCGCCGCGCCACGTCAGCAACCGGTGCTTCTCGGGGCGGCCACGGGAACGCCAGTACTGGAGGCACATCTTGATCGCGACCTCCACCGATACCGAGCCCGAATCGGCGAGGAAGACATGCTGCAGCCCGGCGGGGGTGATGTCGACCAGCAGTCGCGCGAGGTCGACGGCCGGCCCGTGCGTGAGACCACCGAACATCACGTGGCTCATCGAGCCGAGCTGGTCGCGCACCGCGGCGTCGAGCACGGGGTGGGCGTAGCCGTGGATCGCCGCCCACCACGACGACATGCCGTCGACCAACTCCCGGCCGTCGGCGAGCCGCAGCCGGACCCCCGCGGCCGACTCGACCGCGAGCGGCGCCACGCTCGCCGGCATCGGTGCGTAGGGATGCCACACGTGCGCGCGGTCGGCCGCGAGCAGGTCGTCGATCGTCACGACCAGGGAGCCTAGGCGGAGGAGGTGACGGGCCGACTAAAGTGGCGGGTCATGTCCACCGCCGCCGAGTCCGCGACCGCGCATCCCGCGCTGTCCCGGCGCCGGGAGCTCGGTGCCACGAGCGCTCGTTCCCTACTGCTCACCGTGCTCGGGGAGTTCGTGCTGCCGCGCGACGATGCGGTCTGGACGCAGGTACTCATCGACGTGCTCGGTGGGCTCGGGGTCGAGACGAAGTCGGCCCGGCAGGCACTTGCTCGTACCGCGGCGGAGGGCCTGCTCGTCTCCGATCGGGCGGGGCGCCGTGTCCGGTGGGCGCTCAGCGAGCAGGGCCGCAGGCTGCTCTCCGACGGCGCCGCGCGCATCTACGGGTTCGGGGCAGCGGCGCGACCGTGGGACGGGCGGTGGCTGGTGCTGCTCGTCAGCGTGCCCGAGGCCCGCCGTCAGCTGCGGCACCGCCTGCGCACGCGCCTGGCCTGGGCCGGGTTGGGCTCCCCCGCCCCCGGTGTCTGGCTCACCCCCGACCCCACCAAACAGGACGAGGTGGCCGAGGTGGTCGCCGACCTCGAGCTGACCGGCGTGAGCAGCTCGTTCGTGGGCCCGTTCGGGGCGATCGGCGCCCAGCTGCAGGTCGTCGAGCAGGCGTGGAACCTCGACGAGGTGGAGACCGCGTACGAGGAGTTCCTCGAGACGTTCGCGTGTGCGACGCCGACCGACCCGGCCGACGTGCTCGCCCACCAGATCCACCTCGTGCACACCTGGCGCCGCTTCCCGTTCCTCGACCCGAAGCTACCCGGCGAGCTGCTGCCCGCGGGTTGGGCCGGAGCCCGGGCGGCGGAGCTGTTCGACAGTCTTCACAGTCGCTGGGACGAGCCGGCCCAGCAGCACTGGCTCCGGCTCGTCGGCACGGCCAGCTGAGGCACGCACCTCACCTCACGCACCTCACGGATGCTGCGCGCGTACACCGCTCGGCGGGTGACAGTGCGCCAACTTGGTGGTGCACTGACAGCTCCTGCAAGGAGGGACTGTGGCCGCCTACGCCGTCTTTTTCAGCTACACCCCCCAGGCCTGGGAGCGCATGATCACGAAACCGGGTGATCGCGCTGGCGCGGCCCGGGCGATGATCGAGAGCGCAGGCGGGACGCTCGAGTCTCTCTATTTCATGCTCGGGGACCGCGACGGCTTTGCGGTGGTGCATGTGCCAGGCAACGAGGACGTAGCGGCCCTCTCGATCGCCATCGCGAGCAGCGGCGCTTTCTCACAAGTCGAGACCCGCGCGCTCGTGGCGCCACAGGACCTCGCCGGAGTCCTGGAGAAGGCGGCTGCCGCCCGCGGCGCCTACACGCCGCCGGGCGAGTAGGCGGTCACCCTGCCAGATCGAGTTCGTCGGGATCGATCGCCTCTACGACCGTCGCGTACGCGACCGTTGCCGCAGCGAGGGCGTCGCGGAGCTGGGCGAGGGCAGCGTGAGGCATCGGTGGTCACCCGCGCTCAACATCGACAGAATCGAGGGCGCGCTGGGCATTGGCCCGCTCGCCCGGGCCGCGGCCGGTGGCCATGCCGACCCGGTCGATGCGCAGCAGGGTGCCGTCGACGATGACGAACGCCTTGCCCGCTGCGGCAGTCACGGCCTCGTGCAGAGCCGGCGCCATCGCGGTAAGCACGTCGAGAGCTTCGCGGATGTAGCGGAACACCGTGGTCGTGCCGATGGCGAACCCGGCGGCGAGATCGGCGTAGGTCTCACCCTTGCGCAGGTGCGCGAGCACCAGCAGGGCCTGCTCGACACGGTGATCCCCGCAGGGTAGGTCGGCACCCGAAGCTCCTGGCCCAGACGTGTTGATCTCGTCAATCGCCCGTCTACCAGGAGCTTCACTCATCTCAGCGCTGCCACACCGCAGCAGGCCTCAGCGGTTCCAGCCAGATTGGAACGGCTCAGTAACGTAAGCCACTTTGTATCACAAAATTGCCACAAACGAGGCGCTCGGCTAGCTTTGTGTCATCCGATTGATACAGGAGCTGCTGTGGAGACCCTCGCCGGGGCCTGGGCCCTGATCCTCTGGGCGGTGCTGGTGATGATCGTTTCGGTCATCCGACGTCGCCGCTGCCTCCGGGACGCCGCGCGCCCGATCCGGCGTGGTCGGCAGGCGGCGCTCGTGGCGGGCGCCCTCGTGATCGCCGCGGTTGCGCCGGCCGTCGGGGCGTGGCACGGCCGCTTCGCGTTCGGCCTACTGCTGGCCGGTCCGATCTTCTGCCTGGTGATGGCCGCCGGGTCGCTGGCCACCGAGCTCCTGGTCCGCCCGGTCGCCGCCCCGCGCAGGCGGGCGACCCTCGCGGCCCGGCACTTCCCGCAGTACGTCGACCGGCCGCAGCTGATCGCCGTGTGCGCGCTGTTCGCGGTCGCCGTCGGGTTCCTCACGACCACCGCGTTCTTCGGCGACGCCGACGACAAGGGTCGGCCCGGCCGGTGGCTGTTCCTGCACAACTTCAACCCCGATCCCCGGTTCGGCGGCTCGATCATCCTGTGGCCGGGCGCCTACTACGCCCTGCCGCTGCTGGCCGCGCTCGGCCTCACCCTGCTCATGACCTCCATTGCCCTGCGCCGGATCGCCGCCCGACCGCGAACGGTCACCGCGGACGGGGCTGCCGACCCGGTGGTCGCGGACGAGCGGGCGCGGCGGCGCTCGGCGACCGTCGTCCTGGCTGCCGCCGGGGTCGCGGCCGCGGCCGCGCTGTGCGGGGCCGGGATGGTCGCGGCTTCCGGTCTCGCCGGCGCCGAGGCGCCCTGGAACGTCCTCGGGATGCTCCTCTGGGTCGTGGTCGCCGCCGCTGCCGCGGTCGGCGCCTGGTCGGCGGCCGTCCTGGTCATCCCTGACCGGGCGCGCCGGCCGCACCCGGCACCGGCTACGGCGTGACCGGCGACCCGGTCGTCGAGATCGACCTCGACGACCCGACGCCGCCCTACGCCCAGCTGCGCCGCGGCCTCGCGGCCCTGATCGAGCAAGGGACCCTGGCCGGTGGGCAGCGCCTCCCGACCGTCCGCCAGCTCGCCGGCGACCTCGGCATCGCCGCCGGAACGGTCATGCGCGCCTACAAGGAGCTGGAGAGCGCCGGGTACGTCCGCGGCGACCGCAGGCGCGGCACGGTCGTCATCCCCCGGGAGCGCGATCCGGTGGACGTCGACGCCGCCCTGCGCGCTCTCGCCGTCGCCTACTGCCACCGCGCGGAAGATGTCGGCGCCACCCCTGAGCAAACGCTGGCCGCGGTGTCCCGAGTGCTGGCCGACGACCACGCGGCTGTGGTCACCCGGGGCGGGAGCGCTTCCGGGTAGACCACGGCGGTCGTCCCACTCGCGTCAGCCCAGGCAACCCGGACCGAGCAACGCCTTGAGGTCGCCCATCAGGGACGGGGAGTGGGTGACCTTGAGCGCGTCATCCAGCCTCAGAACGGTGGCGCGGGTGCCGTTGACCAGCGACAGGTGCACCTCCGAGGTGCCCGGGTGGTTGCTCAGCACGTCCTTCAGCTTCGAGACCCGCTGGGGCGTGCACAGCTCGGTGCGCATGCTCACCTTCACCGGCGCGCCGGCACTCCCGCCCGCATGGGTGAGGTCAGGCACCGCCAGGTCGTTGACGATCAGCGAGACGCGGTCGTCGCGGCGGTTGACCCTGGCCTTGACCAGCACGATCGCGTCCTCTGCGACGTCGACCCCGACGACCTGGTAACAGCGCGGGAAGAACAGCACCTCGATGCCACCGGCGAGGTCCTCCAGCTGCGCCGACGCCCACGGCTCGCCGTTCTTGTTCACCCGGCGGTTCACGTTGGCGAGGATGCCGCCGATGGTGACCTGGTGGCCATCGGGGACGGTGCCCTCGAGGATGGTGGAGATCGCCATGTCGGACTTGGCCGTGAGCACCTGCTCGACGCCGTGCAGCGGGTGGCCCGACACATAGAGCCCGAGCATCTCCCGCTCGACGGCGAGCTTGTGCTTGGCGTCCCACTCGTCGGTGGGCACCTTGACGTCGAACACGGAGTCGAGCTCCGACGGGCCGGACCCGTCCATGGAGCCGAACAGGTCGAACTGCCCCATGGAGGCGGCCTTCTTCGTGCTCATCACCGCGTCGATCGCATCGGCGTGGACGAGCAGCAGGCCCTTGCGCGGATGGCCGAGCGAGTCGAATGCACCCGCTTTGATCAGCGACTCGATGACCTTCTTGTTGCAGACCACCGCGTCGACCTTGCGCAGGAAGTCGGAGAAGTCGGTGAATGCGCCCTTCTCCTTGCGCGCCGCGACGATCGCGTCGACGACGTTCACACCGACGTTGCGGATGCCGCCGAGTCCGAAGCGGATGTCGTTGCCGACCGGGGCGAAGTTGCGCACCGAGTCGTTGACGTCGGGCGCCAGCACCGTGATGCCCATCCGGCGGCATTCCGCCAGGTAGACCGCGGCCTTGTCCTTGTCGTCGCGGACCGACGTGAGCACCGCGGCCATGTACTCGGCCGGGTAGTTGGCCTTGAGGTAGGCGGTCCAGTAGGAGACCACGCCGTACGCCGCGGAGTGGGCGCGGTTGAACGCGTAGTCGGAGAACGGCAGCAGGATGTCCCAGAGCGTCTTGACCGCGGCCTCGGAGTAGCCGTTGTCCTTCATGCCCTGGGCGAAGCCGGCGTACTCCTTGTCGAGGATCTCCTTCTTCTTCTTGCCCATCGCGCGGCGCAGCAGGTCGGCCTTGCCGAGCGAGTACCCGGCCAGCTTCTGCGCGATGGCCATGACCTGTTCCTGGTACACGATCAGGCCGTAGGTCTCGCCGAGGATGTCCTTGAGCGGCTCCGCCAGCTCCGGGTGGATCGGAGTGACGTCCTGGCGCTTGTTCTTGCGGTCGGCGTAGTCGTTGTGCGCGTTGGCGCCCATCGGCCCCGGGCGGTACAGCGCGCCGACGGCGGAGATGTCGTCGAACTCCGTGGGGGCCATGCGCCGCAAAAGGTCGCGCATCGGCCCACCGTCGAGCTGGAACACCCCGAGGGTGTCACCGCGGCCCAGCAGCTCGTAGGTCGTCGGGTCGTCGAGCTCCAGGCTCTCGATCACGAGCGCCGGCTTGCCGTTGAGCTGGATGTTCTCCAGGGCGTCGTCGATGATCGTGAGGTTGCGCAGGCCGAGGAAGTCCATCTTGAGCAGCCCGAGCGTCTCGCAGGCGCCCATGTCGAACTGCGTGATGATGGCGCCGTCGGAGTCGCGGCGCTGGATGGGGATGACGTCGATCAGCGGCTTGCTCGACATGATCACGCCGGCCGCGTGGACGCCCCACTGCCGCTTGAGACCCTCGAGGCCGCGCGCCGTGTCGATGATCTCCTTGACCTGCGGGTCGCTCTCGTAGAGCGCCCGCACCTCGGTGGCCTCGGAGTAGCGCTTGTGGGACGGGTCGAACAGGCCCGAGAGCGGGATGTCCTTGCCCATCACTGCGGCCGGCATCGCCTTGGAGATGCGGTCGGCCACGGCGTAGCCGGGCTGGCCGAACAGCACGCGCGCCGAGTCCTTGATCGCGGCCTTCGCCTTGATCGTGGAGTAGGTGATGATCTGGGCGATCCGGTCCTCGCCGTACTTCTCCGTGGTGTAGCGGATCATCTCGCCGCGCCGACGCTCGTCGAAGTCCATGTCGATGTCGGGCATGGAGATGCGGTCGGGGTTGAGGAACCGCTCGAAGATCAGCTTGTGCTTGATGGGGTCGAGGTCGGTGATGCCCAGCGCGTACGCCACGAGCGAGCCCGCGGCCGACCCGCGGCCGGGCCCGCACCGGATGCCGACGGACTTGGCGTGCTGGATGAGGTCGGCCGTGACGAGGAAGTAGCCCGGGAACCCCATCTGGATGATGACGCCGAGCTCGTATTCGACCTGCGTGCGGTACTGCTGCGTGATCCCGTTCGGGAACCGCATGTGCATCCCGCGCTCGACTTCCTTGATCAGCCAGCTCTCCTCCGTCTCGCCCTCCGGGACGGGAGCGCGGGGCATGAGGTCCTGGCCCTCGGTGAACCCGACGTCGACGCGCTCGGCGATGAGCAGCGTGTTGTCGCAGGCCTCGGGGAACACCGGATCCCACTGGGCGCGCATCTCGGCAGGGGACTTGAGGTAGAAGTCGGAGGCGTCGAACTTGAAGCGGCCCGGGTCGGCGAGGGTCTTACCGGTCTGCACGCACAGCAGCACCTCGTGCGACTTGGCGTCCTCCGCGTAGGTGTAGTGCAGGTCGTTGGTGGCGAGGCCGGGGAGGTCGAGCTTCTTCTTGAGGTCGTAGAGCGCGTCGCGGACCTGGCGCTCGATCGCGATGCCGTGGTCGAGCAGCTCGCAGAAGAAGTTGTCCTTGCCGAAGATGTCGCGGTAGTCGCTCGCCGCCTGGCAGGCGGCGTCGAACTTGTCCTGCTGCAGCAGCCGCTGCACCTCACCGGAGGGGCACCCGGTGGTGGCGATGATCCCCTTGCCGTAGGTCTCCAGCAGCTCGCGGTCCATGCGGGGCTTGTAGTAGTAGCCCTCGAGACTGGCCAGCGACGAGAGCCGGAAGAGGTTGTGCATCCCCTCCGTGTTCTCCGCGAGCAACGTCATGTGGGTGTACATCTCACCCGGGTTGTCGTCGCTGACGGTCTGCCCGCCCAGGGTGGCGCGCTTGCGCTCGTGCCGGCTGCCGGGCGAGAGGTAGCCCTCCATGCCGATGATCGGCTTGACCCCGTGGGCTTTCGCCTTGCGCCAGAACTCGTAGGCGCCGTAGACGTTGCCGTGGTCGGTCATCGCCAGCGCCGGCATCTCCATGCGCGCGGCTTCCTTGAACAGGTCGTCCAGTCGGGCCGCACCATCGAGCATGGAGAACTCGGTGTGCGTGTGGAGGTGGACGAAGCTGTCGCCGCTGCTCGGCCTGGCCATCGGGGTGGGGAGCTCCCTCCTGGCGCGGCCCGCGAGGGCAGCGCTCGATCGGCGCGGCCGCCGCAACGGGACATCCTCGGGGGACGCACCGGGCCGACTGGCCGCTGGGATGACTCAGGCTAACCCCGTTCCCCGACAGTCTTCCGCACCCGGGCGGTCCTTCGGCCGAACGCGCTGCTCACCTCGCCGACCGGCGTGTCGACAGCCGCGCAGCACGGCGCGGGCAGCCCCTCGACGAACGAACGGCGCCCTCGTCCAGAAGCATCGGACGAGGGTGCCGTTCGTTGCATCCAGCGGGCCGCCGCCGCCCGGCACGGGAGCCCTAGACTCGCCTGCCATGAGCCGGCCCTCCCCGTACGCGTCGCTCGTCGCGCGTGTGCCCGTGCGGGAGGACGAGGTGGTGCTGCGCGGCGGCCGCACCCGCCTTCGGGTCTACGGCAAGGACGACGCCGCCTATCGGATGGTCTTCCTGCACGGGCTGCGCGGCGACCACCACGGGCTGGAGCCGATCGTCGCGCACCTGCGGGACGTGCGGGTGGTCGTGCCGGACCTGCCCGGCTTCGGGGAGTCCCCACCGCTCCCGGACGACACCCACGACGTGGCCGGCTACGCGGCGTGGACGCGCGAGCTGCTCGCGGCCGTGGCCCCGGGGGGCGACGCCGTGCTCGCCGGCCACTCCTTCGGCTCGATCGTGGCTGCCGCGGCGGTCAGCCACTGTGGACCGGAGCCGGTCCCCTCGACGCGGGTGCGCGGCCTCGTGCTCGTCAACCCGATCGCGGCGTCCGCGCTGGCCGGGCCGCGGGTTGTCATGACCCAGCTGGCCGTGCTCTACCACCGGCTCGCCGCCGCCCTTCCCGAGCGCGCCGGCACCGCACTGCTGCGCAACCGGGCGATGACGAGGGTGTCCAGCGTGGCGATGGTCACGACGGTCGACCCGCAGCTGCGTCGCTGGATCCACGGCGAGCACGACCGGTACTTCAGCACGTTCGCCGACCGGCGCACGCTTCTCGAGGCTTTTCACGCCTCGGTGCGCCACGACGTCGGCGAGTTCGCCCACGCCGTCACCGTCCCGACGCTGCTGGTGGCCGCCGAGCGCGACGACATCGCACCACCTGCGGCCCAGCGCGCGCTGGCCGGCCGCTTCGCGGACGTGCGGTTGGTGATGGTCCCCGGCACCGGCCATCTCGCCCACTACGAGGCTCCCGACGCGGTCGCGGCCGCGATGTCGGCGTTCCTCGCCGCGCTGCCGGTCCCGTGAGAATCCTGCTCGACTGCCGCTATGTCCGCATCGAC
>DASRSC010000225.1:0-4185 GCA_035695525.1 Pseudonocardia sp.
AGATGGGCGGGCGCGACCTCGTAGGTGACGGCGAACGACTCGGTGGTCTCGCCGTAGGCGTGCCCTGCCTTGAACGCGAGGATGTTGGCCTCGGCGAGATCCGGACGACGGGCGAACTTCTCCCGCAGGAACCGCTCGGTGCTCTCGTGCGGCCGGTGGTACATCCACGACAGCAGCCCGAGGGCGAACATGTTCTTCGACCGCTCGGCGTCCTTCTTGGACAGGCCGGTGTCCGCGAGTGCGCCCCGGGTGAGGGTGGCCATCGCGACGGGGAACACCGAGTACTGCTCGAGCGAGCCGTCCTCGATCGGATTCGACTCGTAGCCGACCTTCGTGAGGTTCCGCTTGGTGAACTCGTCGGTGTTGACGATCAGCACCCCGCCGGGGGGCACGTCGGCGATGTTGGCCTTGAGTGCGGCCGGGTTCATCGCAACCAGGACGTCCGGGCGGTCGCCTGGGGTGAGGATGTCGTAGTTCGCGAAGTGCAGCTGGAACGACGACACGCCGGGGAGAGTGCCGGCAGGGGCGCGGATCTCGGCCGGGAAGTTGGGCAGCGTGGAGAGGTCGTTGCCGAACGCCGCGGTCTCGGACGTGAACCGGTCGCCGGTGAGCTGCATGCCGTCGCCGGAGTCGCCCGCGAAGCGGATGACGACGCGGTCGCGCTTGAGCACCTCACGGCCGCCGTCGGACTGGGCCGAGGACTGGTCGACGGCGGTGTCAGAAGTCATTCGAGGTCGGTCCTGGGGTCGACGGGACGTGCTGAGGGTTGCCTCAGGAGGTTAACTCCCGGTTCGTCCGAGTGTCCTAGCACCCCGCTGCACGTCACACCTGATCGTTCGCTCAGACGCAAGGCCGTGTTACCCGCTTTCTCAGCGGCTTGACCTACTGATCTTCGCCTGCAGTGCCGCAAGCCGCTGTTGGAACTCGTCCGAGTGAACCGATGCCGCCTGGGCCCGCACCTCGACCTCGACCGCTTCGGCCTGGGTGGCCATCCCGGCGGTCAGGCGCAGCGTCGCCTTGGTGGTGCGGACGAGGTCGGGAGGCGCCGCGGCAGCCCGGCCGCCGAGCTCGACGGCGGCCGCCACCACGTCGTCGCACACGCGGTACACCAACCCGATCCGGGCGGCCTCGTCGGCGTCCACGACGTCACCGAAGAGGGTCAGCGCGGCCGCGCCCTGCGGACCGAGCACTCGCTGTGCCATCCACGTGTATCCCCCGCCGGGATGCAGGCCGAGCGGCAGGAACCGTGCGTCGAACTTCGCGCGGGGGCCGGCGAGCCGCAGGTCGCAGGCGAGCGCGAGGTTCAGCCCGGCCCCCACGGCGGCGCCGTTCACGGCGGCGATGGTGGGCAGCGGGCAGTCGGCGACGGCGAGGAACCCTGCGTAGACGGTGCGCAGCGTCGCGGGGTCGGCCTTCGCGAGCTCGCTCAGGTCGCCGCCCGCGCAGAACGCCGGCTCCTCGCCGGTGATCACGATCGCGCCCACGCCGTCGTCGCCCGCGGCGCTCTGCACGGCGTCGACGAGCTTCGCCGACAGATCCAGGTTCATCGCGTTGCGCCGCTCGGGGTTCGACACCGTGAGGACGGCGACCCGGTCGGTGATCGTGGTGCGGACAGCGGTGGCCATGTCCGCATCTTGCTCTGCGCGGCGGCCGTTCGCGTCGTTGTGCCCGTCACGTCGCTCCGGCGGATCGGGCGGCGTGGCCCGATCGTCCGGAACACCACCCGGGCGTGGTTCGTTGTCCGAACGGGAGCAGGAAGGACCCGAAGTGCACAGTTCGATGAACGGGTTGAAGACGGCGCTGCTGCTGGGTGGGCTGAGCGCACTGGTGCTGTTCGTCGGGTCGCTCTTCGGGCGCGGGGGGCTGCTGATCGCCCTCGTGGTCGCGCTGGGCATGAACGGCTACGCGTACTTCAACTCCGACAAGCTCGCGCTGCGCGCCATGCACGCGCGGCCGATCACCGAGGCGGAACACCCGGGCATGTACCGGATCGTGCGCGAGCTCTCGCGCACGGCGCGCCAGCCCATGCCGCGGCTCTACATCAGCCCGACCGCAGCGCCCAACGCGTTCGCCACCGGTCGTAGCCCCCGGCACGCCGCCGTCTGCGCCACCACCGGCCTTCTGTCCATCCTCGATGAGCGGGAGCTGCGGGCGGTGCTCGGGCACGAGCTGAGCCACGTCTACAACCGCGACATCCTGATCTCCTCGGTGGCCGGGGCGCTCGCCTCGATGGTGAGCCTCCTCGCCAACATCGCCCTGTTCGCCGGGATGTTCGGCGGTGGCGACGAGGACCGACCCAACCCGCTGGCGCTGCTGCTGATCGCACTGCTCGGGCCCGTGGCGGCCGGGCTCGTCCAGATGGCCGTGAGCCGGTCGCGCGAGTACCAGGCCGACGCCAGCGGCGCTGCGCTCACCCGTGACCCGCTGGCGCTCGCGTCGGCCCTGCGCAAGCTCGAACGCGGCACCCAACTCGCACCGCTGCCCCCGGAACCGCGGCTGATGGCCCAGTCGCACCTGATGATCGCCAACCCGTTCCGGGCAGGCGACCAGATGACCAGGCTGTTCTCCACGCACCCGCCGCTGCAGGACCGCATCCGGCGGCTGGAGGAGATGTACCGGGGAGGCCCGTGAGCGGATACGGGTGCCCGCGCACCCGTATCCACTCACGACCTGCGGTCAGGCGGGGACGGGGAACAGACGCCCAAGCCACGCCTGCCAGTCGGCGGTCAGCGCCTCGGCGTCCACCGGCTCTCCGCAGAAGTAGTGGTAGGCGCTCACCCCGCAGCCTGCCTCGCCCTCCGCTCCGATGCGGTGCAGGCCGCGCGCCGACCGGACGCCGAAAACCGGAGCACGGTGCCGCCGCCGTCGCGCGATCGCCTGCCACGCCTGCTCCGGGTTGGCGTCCAGCTCGCTCCTCCCGATCGCGCCGGCGTCAGCCCTTCACGTAGGCGAGCTTCTCGGCCACGAGCCCATCCCGGACGGTGAAGACGTCGACGCCGCGGACGTGCCCGGACCCCCACTCGTAGCGCCACCGCGCCACCACCCGGTCCCCGGCATCGATGAGCTCCTCGGTGGTGAACACACCGTCCGGCGAGGTTGCGAACAACGCGGTCCAGGCCGCCCGCACCGCCTCGGCCCCGACGTGCCGGCGTCCGTCCGGTGGGGTCGTGTCCTCGAAGACGCAGTCGGGCGTCATCGCGGCCATGATCGCATCGACGTCCCGCGCGTCGAATGCCTTCTGGAAGCGCTCCACGGGGGTCATGGCGTCCGTCCCATCATCGCCAGCAGCTCGGCCTGCGCTCCGGCGCCGTCCGGGACGTCGGCCCGCGGGCCGATCACCCCGATCTCCCGGTAGGTCGACTCCATCGTGTCGAACCAGCCCCGCACCGACACGACGGCGGCGGCGTCCATCGTCTCGTCGGTTCCCAGCGCCCGAGCCAGATCGACGGCATGCACGAGGTGGTCGGCGGCGAGCTGCATCGCGTACTCGCGACCGGGGTGGTCGCCGAAGGACAGGTGCACCACCCGGTCCAGTGCCCCCTCGGCACACACGGCGCCGAGGGCCCGTGCGGCGGCGATGTCGAACGTGCCCAGCGGGTCGTCGCCCAGCAGGTCGCCCTCGAACGGCGAGCCGATCTCCTCGATCGTCGAGCCGGCGAACAGCGGGGGCGCCCAGAGTTCTTCCTCGACGAGGTGGTGCACCAGGTCCCGCACGGTCCACCCCGGAAGCGGGGTCGGCGCGTCCCAGCGACCGTCGACTGCGTGCACCTGCGCCCCGAACTCGGCGCTGCACCTGGCGTAGATCTCGCGGACGTCCACAGCGGTGAGCATGCCCGTCACCCGCCCTGTTCAGAAGCGCCGCGGGCGTAGTCCGACGCGCCCCACCAGTCGACCACGACGACCGGCTCGTCGCCGACCACCCAGGCGTCGTGCCCGGACGGCAGTGCGGTGACCTGCCCTGCGACGGCGTCGAACTCCTCGCCGTCGGCGGTACTGACGTGCAGCGTGCCGGACACGTGGTACTGGAAGTGCGGCGCCTCGCACAGCTCGGTGCCCGCCGCCGGCTTGACGTCGGTGGACCACCGCCAGCCCGGCTGCAGGGTCAGCCGGCCGATGTCCGCGCCGGCGACCCGCAGCAGGTCGAGGCGCCCGTTCGGGAACTCGCGGGTCTCGGTCGGGGTGGCG
>DASRSC010000226.1:0-5680 GCA_035695525.1 Pseudonocardia sp.
CCCGAACGGCGCCCCAGGGCAGGTCCACACCGCCGCCGCGGTTCACCGGCTGCTCACCGAGGTGGTGGCCGAGCACGACCGCGTGGCCCTGTTCCCCCCGGCCGACGACGGCGTCCCGTCCGACCCCGGGGACGTCTGGCAGGACCGGGGCCGTGCCGTCACCCCGCCCGACCCGAAGCGCAGGCGCAAGCTCGCCATCGCGCTCACCGCACTCGCTGCCGCCGTGCTCCTCGTCGGCGGCTACATCGCGATTCAGGTCAGCTCGGTGTTCTCCGAAGGGAACACTCCCCCGATCGTCGTCGGCGGTGCGCCCGTCGCGCCCCCGAACGTCCCGCCGGGGGGGGCGACCCCAGGACAGGGCGGGATCGCCGCAGTCGCGGGCGTGGAGGTCTACGACACCGTGGGCGACCGTGACAACGCGGGCCGGGTGTCGCGCGTCATCGACGGCAACATCACGAGCGGGTGGAGCACCTTCAGCTACAAGCAGCAGTTCCCGGCGCTCAAGCCCGGCGTCGGGGTGATGGTGTCGTTCGCCACGGCCGTGCAGCTGTCCGAGCTCACGATCCAGTCACCGAGCGCCGGCACGGTGATCCAGGTGCGCTCGGCCCCCACCCCGGACGCCCCCTTCAACGAGACCGCGCTGATCACCCAGGTGACCCTCGGGGACGGCAGCACCCCGGTGTCGCTCGCCGGGAGCCAGCCGGTCACGCACGTCCTGCTGTGGATCACGAAGCTCAGCGGCGGGGGCGACAACCACGTCAGCGAGATCGACGAGGTCCGTTTCCTCCGCGCCGGCTCCTGATCTGCACCATTTTTCCGAAACGCCCACGGCAGGCGGGGAGCGCCACCTACTCTCCGCCTCGTGTGCTCCCCGGCCCCGACCGATGCGGAGCTGCTGGCCGCGCACCGGGCGGGTGACCGCCACGCGTTCACGGAGCTAACGGCGCGTTATCGCTCCCGCCTGTGGGGGTTGGCGCTTCGCACACTGCACCACCCGGAGGACGCCGCTGACGCCGTGCAGGAGACCCTCGTGGCCGCGTACCGGCGGGCCGGCTCGTACCGGGGCGACGCTTCGGTCCGTACCTGGCTGCACCGGATCCTCCTCAACACCTGCATCGACCGCATCCGGCACGAGCGCAGGCGCACAACGGTCCCACTGCCGGACCGCGACCTGCAGGCCGGGCACTCCGACCTCGCCACCGAACTGGTCACCCGGCTGGCCGTCGACGCGGCGCTCGCGGCACTGCCCGTCGACCAGCGGGTGGCGGTGGTGCTGGTGGACGTCCAGGGTTGGCCCCTGGTGGAGGTCGCCGAACTTCTGGAGGTACCGGTGGGCACGGTGAAGAGCCGCTGCGCGCGGGGACGCGCTCGTCTGGCGGTGCTGCTAGGACACCTGCGGGAGGACCACCGATGACGGCAGAACTCCCCGACCTCGCCCTGCTCGCGGACCTCGACGCCGGGCTGCTCGATCCCGCCCGGGCGAGGCAGGTACGTGCGGCGGCCGCCGCGAATCCCCGGTCGGCCGCGATGCTGAATGCGCTCGCGGGCATCCGCGCCGAGCTGGCCTCTGTGCCCACCCCGCCCGTGCCGCCGGAGATCGCCGCTCGTTGGGCAGCGGCCCTGGAGGCGGAGGCGGCGTCTGCCGGCGAACGCTCTGCCGGCATCCACCCTGTCGAAGCCGGACCCGGCCCGGCCAGAACCACCGGTGATCCGGCAGGCGTACGCAACCCGGCGCGGCCGAGCCGGGGCGCGCGGCCACCGCACCGTGCAGGCTCCTCCGGGCCGCCGGGTGTCCGGCCGTGGCCGCGCAGGCCACTGCGCGCCGCCGGCGCCGCACTCGTGCTCGCCGCACTCGTCATCGCCGGCGTGCTGTGGCCCCGGTCAGCCCCCCTGCCGCCGCTCGATCGGGTGAACCTGGCCGCAGCCGCACGGGCGGCGATCGGCACCACCGACGTCGGCGAGCTGGCAGATCCCGACCGACGCGCCGGGTGCCTCATGGCCGTCGCTCCGGCCCTACCGCCCGCTGCGCCGCTCCTCGGAGGACGCCGGGTCGAGCTCGACAGCCGCGAGGCGGTACTGCTCGTGCTCGCCACAGGGCGCTTGGGCACGTTCCACGTCGCGGTCGTCGACCCCGGCTGCGGGCCTGCCGGCGGCACCCTCCTGGAGTCGGCTGTCATCGGCGGGTGATGTCACTCACCTCGAATCGGGCGCCCGGTAGCAGTCGGAATGCCCGTCCCTGGGATCGTGTTGACAGGCAAAGACGACAGGGGAGGACGGGCGCCAGTGAACACCGACGAGGTGCGCGAGCTCATCATCATCGGGTCGGGTCCGGCCGGGTACACCGCGGCCGTATACGCGGCCCGCGCACAGCTGCAACCGCTGGTATTCGAGGGCACGCAGTTCGGCGGCGCCCTGATGACCACCACGGAGGTCGAGAACTACCCCGGCTTCAAGGACGGGATCCTCGGCCCGGAGCTCATGGAGCAGATGCGCGAGCAGGCCGTGCGGTTCGGTGCGGAGCTGCGCTCCGAGGACGTCGAGCAGGTGTCGCTGGAGGGCGATGTCAAGACCGTCGTCGCGAACGGCGTCACCTACCGCTCCCGGGCCGTGATCCTGGCGATGGGTGCGGCCGCTCGGTACCTGCACGTCCCCGGTGAGCAGCTGTTGCTGGGACGGGGGGTCAGCTCCTGTGCCACGTGCGACGGCTTCTTCTTCCGCGACAAGGACATCGCCGTGATCGGCGGCGGTGACTCGGCGATGGAGGAGGCCACCTTCCTCACCCGGTTCGCCAAGTCGGTGACGATCGTGCACCGACGTGACGAGTTCCGGGCCTCCCGGATCATGCTGGAGCGCGCGAAGAGCGACCCCAAGATGCGCTGGCGCACCAACGTCGAGGTCGTCGAGGTCCTCGGCGAGAACAGCGTGTCCGGCCTGAAGCTGCGCGACCGCACCACCGGCGAGGACTCCGTGCTCGACGTCTCCGGGATGTTCGTCGCGATCGGCCACGACCCGCGCAGCGAGCTCGTGCGCGACGTGCTCGCCACCGACGACGCCGGCTACGTGAAGGTCGACACGCCCAGCACGCGCACCGCGATCCCCGGCGTGTTCGCCGCGGGTGACCTCGTCGACCACACCTACCGGCAGGCCGTCACTGCGGCGGGCTCGGGCTGCGCGGCCGCGATCGATGCCGAGCGTTGGCTCGCCGACGGCCCCGTACCCAGCGAGCTCGCCGGCGGGGGCTACGGGCAGGTGTCGGAGCAGGTCGCCGCCGTCACCGGCTGACTCGGGTTTCACTAGCTCT
Organism: Pseudonocardia sp.; assembly: GCA_035695525.1. Lineage (GTDB taxonomy): Bacteria > Actinomycetota > Actinomycetes > Mycobacteriales > Pseudonocardiaceae > Pseudonocardia. The sequence continues at coordinate 3,302 of DASRSC010000226.1, forward strand.
TTCCGACGAACGGAGATCACAAATGGCCAACACCGTCAACGTCACCGACGACAGTTTCGACGCGGACGTCCTCAAGAGCAACAAAACGGTCGTCGTCGACTTCTGGGCGACGTGGTGCGGTCCGTGCAAGATGGTTGCCCCGGTCCTCGATGAGATCGCGGGTGAGAACAAGGACAAGCTGACGGTCGCCAAGCTGGACATCGACGCCAATCCGTCGACGGCTCGCGACTACCAGGTGATGTCGATTCCCACCATGATCGTCTTCCAGGACGGCAAGCCGGTCAAGCAGATCGTCGGCGCCAAGCCCAAGGCCGCGCTGCTCTCCGATCTCGCCGACTACCTCGGCTGAACCGGGCGAGCCATCCCACACAAGTACCCCGCTTCCGGATATCGGACGCGGGGTACTTGTCTATCACGACACAAGCATGGTCCGACACGGCCCGCCGTCCCCCTTCTGTGAAGCAGCAGGGCACAATGAGCGACGGCCCAGCACCGCAGCGGCGGTGCGCGACGAACGAGCGAGGAGTGCATGCAGCTGCTGCGCCGAGGTGACAGCGGTCCGGCCGTCGTCGAGATCCGGTCCACGCTGCGACGGTTCGACCTGCTCGCCGACGGTGCGGGCGGCCCCGGGGACGATCGCTTCGACGACTCCGTCGAGCAGGCCGTACGCGCGTTCCAGCAACAACGGGGCCTGATCACCGACGGGATCGTCGGGCCGGCCACCTACCGCGCGCTGCGTGAGGCCGGATGGAGCCTCGGCGACCGGATGCTCGCCCTGATGATCTCCGCACCGATGAGCGGGGACGACGTCGTCGCTCTCCAGGAGCGGCTGCTCGAGCTCGGGTACGACCCCGGGCGCCCCGGCGGCGTGTTCGACGAGCAGACCGAGGCCGCTCTGCGGAAGTTCCAACGCGAGTACGGGCTCGTGCCCGACGGGCTGTGCGGGCCGGCCACCTTGCGCTCCTTGCGTCAGCTCGGTCGCAAGGTCACCGGGGGGCGCCCACACCTGCTCCGCGAACAGGAGCTCCTGCGCCAGGCCGGGCCGCGGCTGCGGGGCAAGCGGATCGTGGTCGACCCCGGCCACGGCGGTCCCGACCGGGGCATCGTTGCCGCCGGCGTCGCGGAGGCCGACCTGATGTGGGACCTCGCCCGGCGGCTCGTAGGCCGGATGACTGCCACGGGCATGGACGCGATGCTGTCGCGCCAGGAGGACACCTGCCCGGCCGAGACCGAGCGCGCGGCGTTCGCCAACAACGCAGGCGCCGATCTCGTGCTGTCGCTGCACACCGACGCCAACCACAGCATGCATGCGCAGGGCCTGGCGACGTTCCACTTCGGCAACGGTTCGGGCGCCACGTCCACGGTCGGTGAAGCTCTGGCCGGATTCATCCAGCGCGAGCTGCTCACGCGCACCGCGATGCACGACTGCCGCACGCAGGGCCGCACCTGGGAGATGCTGCGGTTGACGCGGATGCCCACTGTCCGCGTGGAGATCGGCTACCTCTCCCACATCGGTGACCGCATGCGGCTGCTGGACCCCGCCTTCCGGGACATCGTCGCCGAAGGCATCCTCGTCGCCGTCAAGCGGCTGTACCTGCTGGGTCAGGACGATCAACCGACCGGCACGTTCACATTCTCCGATGTACTCGCCCGTGAGATGGAGCGTGGCGGGGCACAGGCCATCTGACCGGCGTGGTCGCCGTAGGCCCGCAGCGTCTCGTACAGGGCGCCCGGAACGGTCCGGACAGCGCCGTTCAGGTGCTGCTTAGTACCTGGCGGTAGGACTTCTCGGCGACGCCGCTGGTCTGCATCGGGATAGTGATGGTGCCGAGCAGCTGTTCCAACGCGGCCTCGACGTCCTCCTTCCAGGTCATGGCGGAGCGCAGCTCCATCCGCAGCCGCGGATACCTCGGGTGCGGCCGGATGGTCTTGAATCCGACGCCCCGGAGGAAGTCGGCGGGAACGAGGCAGCCGGGCTCGGTGCCGGGACGCTGCTCCCCGAACACCTCGATCGCCTTGACGCCGCGACGGGTGAGGTCTTTCACGACGGCCTGCGCCAGCATCCGGCCCAATCCCTCGCCGGCGAACTCCGGCATCACCTGCATGGTGGTGAGCAGCACCGCATCGGCACTGACCGGACCGGTGGGCATCTCCGCGGCGCGCGGCACGGCCGAGGGGGGCGCGTACATCACGTAGCCGGCGGGGACTCCCTCCACGTGCACGATCCGGCCGCACGAACCCCACTCGAGGAGCACCTCGGAGACCCAGGCCTCCTTCTCGAGCTCGGTGGACCCGAAGTCCGCCGCCTGCTTGCCCAGATGCTCGGACAACTCCCAGAACACACACCGACGACAGCGCTTGGGCAAATCGTCCAGATTG
>DASRSC010000227.1:0-6918 GCA_035695525.1 Pseudonocardia sp.
CTCCGCGAGCATCGCCGCGGCGTCCGCCGGACGTGCGGCGGGGTCGCGCCGGGTGGCGCGCAGCACGAGGTCGTCGAGCTCCGGAGGCACGTCCCCGGCGATCAGCGACGGCGCCGGCATATCGGAGTTGACATGCCGGTACGCCACGGAGATGGCGGTGTCGCCGGTGTAGGGCGCCGAGCCGGTGAGCAGCTCGTAGAGCAGCACGCCAGCCGCGTAGACGTCGCTGCGGGCGTCCGCCGCACCCGTCGCGACCTGCTCCGGGGAGAGGTAGGCGACGGTCCCCATGATCATGCCGGCGTGACTGGCCCCGGCGTGCGCCGCAGCGGTGACGAGTCCGAAGTCGGCGACCTTGACCTCACCGGTGCGGCTGATCAGCACGTTCTCCGGCTTGACGTCGCGGTGTACGAGGCCCAGGCGGTGTGCCGCGGACAGGCCGGCCAGCACCGGCTCCATGACGGCCACCGCAGCCGGCACACCCAGTGCGCCCCGGGCGCGGAGGACGTCGCGCAGCGTGCCGCCCTCGACGAGCTCCATCACCAGGAACAACACCGGACCGTCGACGCCCATGTGGTCGCCCTGGTCGTGCACGTCGACGACGGCCGGGTGGTCGATCCGCGCGGCGGAACGGGCCTCGCGTTCGAACCGCGTGCGGAACGCGGGGTCGGCTGCGAGCCCAGGCTCCATCACCTTGATCGCGACCGGCCGGTCCAGCCGGATGTCGGTGCCCCGGTAGACGGTCGACATGCCGCCGCGGGCGAGCACGGGCCCAACCTGATAGCGCGCGTCGAGCAGCGCGGCCGGCGGGGCGTTCACGGGCAAGACGGTACCGCCCCACCCGGATGGTGCCGGAGCAGCCGCTGCTGTGGCATCGTGTTTCCTCGTGAACGACGTGTTCGTGCTCTCCGATGTCGTGGCGACGCTGCCCGTCGCGGAGGTCGCCGAGAGACTCAACCAGCCCGTCTCACGGGTACATCAACTGGTACGCGACGGCCACCTGCTGTCGTTCCGGCGCGACGGTGAGGTTGTGGTCCCCGCCGACTTCCTCGGCGAGGACGACGCGGTCGTCAAGGGGCTGTACGGCACGATCACCGTGCTGCGCGACGGCGGCTACTCCGACGTCGACATCCTGCGCTGGCTGTTCGCCGAGGACGACTCGCTGCCCGGCACGCCGGTGGCGTCGCTGCGTGCCGGACGGCACCGGGAGGTCAAGCGCCGCGCCCAGGCGATGGCGTTCTGACCCTCGGGCACGTGCCGGCCGTGTGAAGCTCAGGAGCGGGCACGGGCGACGACGGCGCGCAGCATCCCCGGCAGGGCGACGGCGGCGCGCGTGCGGTTCGACACCCTCACCCTGCGGTGGAGCACGTGGTAGTCGGCCGCCTCGATCTCGTCGAGGATCCCGCAGTAGAGGTTGAACGCGCAGGCGACGCAGGCCCGGGACACCGGTTCGAGCATGGTGATGCCCGGCGCGGCGCGGCGGTAGACCGCGCGGGTGTGTGCGACGAGGTGTGCGAGTGCCCGCCGGACCCGCCGGTCGGCCCTGCGGGTCCGCCGACACCAGGTGAGCAGGTCGCGGTCGACCCCGAACGCGGCGAGCTCCTCGGCGGGCAGGTAGAGGCGGCCGCGGTCGAGGTCTTCTCCGACGTCGCGGAGGAAGTTCGTGATCTGGAAGGCGACGCCGAGGGCCGCGGCGGGCGGCTCGGCCTCGGCACGCGGCACGGTGGTGCCCAAGATCGGCAGCATCTGCAGTCCGATCACCGCGGCCGAGCCGTGCACGTAGACGCCGAGGTCGTCGAAGGTGGCGTAGCCGGTGACGTGGGTGTCCATCCGCATCGAGGCCATGAAGTCCGTGAAATGGCGGCCGTCGATGCCGTAGCGCCCGGCGGTGTCGGCGAGGGCGGTGAGCACGGCGCTGTCGGTCGGGTGACCGGCGAGGGTGCGCTCCAGCTGCGCGGACAGCGCGTCGAGCCGGGCGGCCTTCTCCGCGACGGGCCGGTGGTCACCGAGATCGTCGACGATCTCGTCGGCGTGCCGGGCGAAGCCGTACAGGGCGTGCACGGCAGGCCGCCGCTCGCGGGGTAGCAGCCGGGTGGCCAGGAAGTAGGTGCGGCCGTGCCGGGCGTTCAGCTCCCGGCAGTTGACGTAGGCGGCTCGCAACGCCGGGTCGGTGATCCCGGCGGCGTCGAGCTCAGCCCGTCCCTGGCCCGGCACCGGGGGAGGACGGCGCTGCAACGGACGCAGTGGCCGGCATCGGCATCGCCTCGGCCGGTTTGCGGGCCCGGGCCCCGGCGGCGAGCCGGAGTGGGTCGGGCCGGAGCAACGACACCGCGGCGAGGGCGGCCAGCAACGCGCAGGCCGCGAGATAGGGCCAGTTGTAGAGGGCGTCCTCGCCGTTGGGGTAGTACACGATCACGAGCATCAGCGACGCGAAGACGATCCAGGCGAGCCCCCGGGGCGACCAGGCGACCATCGCGAGCAGAGCCATGCCCCAGCTCATGTACCACGGGAGGGTGGCGGGCGACAGGACCGCAACGGCCAGCAGCACGATCCCGGCCCGGTGCACGGCGTCCGGTCCGCCGTCCCGTGCCGCCCACCACTGCCGAGCGGCGATCCAGAGCAGCAGGGCCGCCCCGATGATGCGGGCGACGTTGATGAACGGCTGCTTCGGGACGTTCGCCACCAGCCCGACGAGGGTGTGGAGGAACTCGCCCACGCCGGTGGGGATCGACATCCAGTTCACGATCATCGACGGGGCGCTCAGCGCAGGCAGCCACCCGAGGTTGACCCGGGCCACCAGCGTGCACAGCCCGAACACCACGGCGAACACGCCGACCCCGGCCGCGGTCGCCTTCGCGATGCGTGCCCTGCGGGAGCCCGGGAAGCGTGCCGCCCACACCAGCACGAGGAATGGCAGCGCGATGCCGGCGCTCGCCTTCACGGCCATGGCTGCGGTGACGAGCGCGATCCCCCCGGCAGGCCGCCCGCGCAGCGCGACCAGGGCCCCGGCGGCGAGCAGCCCGACGACGAGCAGGTCGTTGTGCCCGCCGCCGACCATGTGGATGATCATCACGGGGTTGGCGACGGCGATCCACAGGGCGACGGGTACCCGCCCGCCGAGGCGACGGGTGAGCTCGGGCAGTGCCCAGACCAGCAGCAGCAGCCCCGGCAGCAGCGCGAGCCGCATGAGGATGACGCCGAGGATGATGTTGTTGCCGGTGGCCCAGGCCACCGCCTTCGCGATGAGGATGAACAGGGGCCCGTAGGGCGCGGGGGTGTCCTGCCAGAAGTAGTGCACGTTGTCGGTGAAGATGCCCGGCATCGCCTCCGGGCCCACCGCGTACGGGTCGAACCCGGCGAGCGAGAGGCCGCCCTGCGCGAGGTAGCTGAAGATGTCGCGGGTGAACAGCGGGGGCGCCAGCAGCGTGGGCGCGGTCCAGACCGCCGCGGTCGTGAGCACGGCCCGGCCGCCCACGCGGCGCGCGAGGACCTCGCGGCCCAGCTGGACCCACGCCCACACCATCAGCGCCACGCCCGTGTAGATGAGCACCGTGGCGATCTCGCGTCCGTGCCCGTAGCGCCAGAAGCCGAGCGCGGAGTTGGTGAGCAGCGGGTCGCGGATCAGCACCCCGCCCGCCCCGAACCCGCCGACGACCATCATCAGCGCCCCGGCCAGCCCGATCAGCAGCGGTCGCCGCGGCGGGTTGCCCAGTCGGGTGCGCCACAACGAGCCGGACGCGGACCCGCCCGAGTCGGCCGGCTGGGCCGGGTGCGGCGACTCTTCACCGGGCGCCGGGCCGGCCTCTGCCGACGCTGAAACTGGCGCCGATGCGTGCTCCGTCGACGCTGCTCCTGGCAGCGCCTCGGGCAGCGCCGATCCGTCGACCGGTGATGGTGGCTTCATGACGCGATCCATGCTCGCATGACCCGTGTCAGCCGCCTGTGGGTACCCGCCGCGCCCCCGCGGCGGGCCCTGTGATGCGTTGTGCGGCGAGCCGTCCGGAGATCAGCACCGGCGGAATGCCTACGCCGGGGGTGGTGCCGCAGCCGGCCAGCACGACGTTCTCCAGGCCGCGGACGAGGTTCCGCGGCCGGAACGGTCCGGTCTGGAACAGGGTGTGCGCGAGGGAGAACGGGGTGCCCGCGGCGAGCCCGTCGGCGGCCCAGTCGGACGGCGTCACCAGGCGGGACACCTCGATGTCCCCGGTCAGTCCGCCCAGGCCGGGGTGGTCGCGGGCCTCGAGGACGCCCAGCAGCTCGTCGCGGTACGCAGGGCCGATGCGGGCCCAGTCCAGCGTGCCGCGGTCGGTGTTGGGGCACGGGGCGAGCACGAAGAGGAGGTCGGAGCCCGCAGGGGCGAGCCCCGGGTCGGTCGCGGTCGGGCGCGTGACCAGCAGCGAAGGGTCGCTCATCAGGCGGCCCTCGTCGATGATCTCGCGGAAGGTGCGCCGCCACGCCGACCCGAAGGAGATCGTGTGGTGCGCGAGCTCGGGCCGCGTGCCGGTGAGTCCGGCGTGGAGCACAACCGCGCTGGGGGAGTGGCGCAGGGGCACGGCGCGGCGCGGGCTGCGGCCGACGAGCCGGCGCACGACCGGAAGATCCGGTGTCAGCACGACCGCGTCGCAGACGAGCCGTTCGGTGTCGCTACCCGGGACGTTCGCGTCGGCATGCCGGACGGCGGTGACCCGCCCGCCGCTGCGCGCCAGGCCGGTGGCGGTGCGCCCGTACCAGATCTCTGCGCCTGCGGCGACCGCAGCGTCGGCGAGCGCCTGCCCCACCTGCCGCATGCCGCCCATCGGGAAGAAGACGCCACCGATCGTGTCCATGTAGGCGATGACGCCATACGCGCCGAGAGCGAGGTGCGGTGGCACACCTGCGTACAGCGCCTGGAACGAAAAGATCCGCTGCAGCCGCTCGTCGGGGAGCAGCCGCGCCACCCGCGGGCCGAGCCGTCCGAATCCGCCCAGCGCCGCGAGCCGGACGAGGTCGGGGCCGATCAGGTCGAGCGGTGAGTCCAGGTTGGCGCCGATGAAGGAGTCGATCTCGGCGCGGTAGAGCCGCGTGAGCCACTCGCGCGTACGCCGGTAGCCCGCCGCGGCCGCGGGACCGCACACCCGCCGAACCTCGGCCTCCATCGCCACGCCATCCGTGTGGACGTCGATGGTGGAGCCGTCGGCGAAGTGGGTGCGGTAGGCGGGGTCGAGCTCGACGAGGTCGAGGCGCTCCTCCAGCTTCTCGCCCACGGCGCCGAACGCCTCGTCGAGCAGGTCCGGCATGGTGAGCACGGTGGGTCCGGTGTCCACCTGGTAGATGCCGCGCTCCGTGTGCAGGTCGAGCCGTCCTGCGCGCCCTCCGGGATGCTCTGCGCGCTCGATGAGCGTGACGCGGCGGCCGGCCCCCAGCAGGTGCAGGGCGGCGCTCAGTCCGGACAGGCCCGCGCCGACCACGACGACGTGATCGGTCGGTCCGGGGACCGTGCGGGTCAACTCCTCCTCCGGGTGGCCAGTGTGGCCAGCTGGACCAGCTCGGATGCTGCCGGCTCGTCGATCTCGACGGCCGACAGAGCATCGAGCGCGGAACCGGTGAGGGCCGCGATCCGGTGCTCCATCGACCGGACGGCCCCGAGTTCGGTGAGGAGGTCGCGGATCCGGGCCACCCCGGCGGCGTCGAGGTCCGGATCACCGACAGCGGCGGTGATCGCCTCTCGCGCCGTCGTGCGCCCCTGCTCCTCCGCCCGCTCGACGGCGAACGCCAGCAGCAGCGTGCGCTTGCCCTCGCGCAGGTCGTCGCCGGCAGGCTTGCCGGTGACGGCCGGGTCGCCGAAGACGCCCAGCAGGTCGTCGCGGAGCTGGAACGCCACGCCGATGTCGGCCCCGAAGCGCCGGTACGCGGCGATCAGCTCCGGCCCGGCATCGGCGATCGCCGCACCGAGGTGCAACGGGCGTTCCACGGTGTAGGCGGCGGTCTTGTAGCGGTCGATCTGCAACGCAGCGCGCGCCGAGGTGTCGCCGCTGGCCTGGTGCAGCACATCGAGGTACTGCCCGCCGAGCATCTCCGTGCGCATCGCCTGCCAGGGCGGTGCCGCCCTGACGAGCGCGGGTGGTGGGAGGCCCGCCGCGCGCAGCATGTCATCGGCCCACGCCAACGCCAGGTCGCCGAGCAGGATGGCCGCGGCCGCTCCGAACCGGGCGGGCTGCCCGCCCCATCCGGCCGCGACGTGCCTGCGGGCGAACTCGACGTGCACCGTCGGGCGGCCCCGCCGGGTGGCGGAGGCGTCCATCAGGTCGTCGTGGATCAGCGCGCAGGCCTGGATCAGCTCGAGCGCGCTGATCGCGCGCAGCACGGCCACCGACTCGGCCGCGTCGACCGCTCCACCCGCGCCCCGCCAGCCCCACCACGCGAACGTGGGCCGGATACGCTTCCCCCCGTTGAGGACGAACGCGACGAGCGCATCGGTGGCCTCGGCGAACGCCGGGTCGATGGCTCTCGAGTCGGCCGTGCGGGCCCGCAGAAAAGTGGCGAGCTCCGTTTCGACGGCGGCGGTGAGGCCGCCGTCGTCGGGTCGGTGGTAGCCGGGTGTCGCGGTGTCGACCGCTTCCGCGTGAGTCATCGGGAGCACCGCGTCGGGTCGGGCCGGAGGGCGCCGCGGCATCGGGGAAGCAGATGTGCTGGTGAGCGGGGCACGGGTGGAGGGTAGCGGCGGGGGCACACTCCGGCGCGCTGACGGCACGGCCGGTCGTAGGCTGAACCCGTGAAGGTCACCCAACGGATCAGCGGCGACCGGCCCGTGTTTTCGGTGGAGTTCTTTCCGCCCAAGGACGAGGTGGGCGAGGCGGAGCTGTGGCGGGCGGTGCGCCGGCTGGAGCCGCTCGACCCGGCGTTCGTCTCGGTGACGTACGGCGCGGGCGGCTCCAGCCGGCG
>DASRSC010000228.1:0-3470 GCA_035695525.1 Pseudonocardia sp.
GCGGGCGACTCGGGGGCGGGAAACGGGCGACTCGCGGGGGTGCGGTCAATGGTGGCGGGGCTTGGGGCGGGGGGCCGGGCCGGGTTGGCAGCGGGGGCACCAGTAGGCGAGCCGGGCGTAGACGCCGCCCCGCGGAGCTCCGGCGGAGCGCGCATCGGCACCGCCCTGCTCCGCTGTGCGGACGCGGGTGCCGCAGCGGCGACACCGCTGCCCACCGCGCTCGAACACCCAGGTCTGACGGCCGCGCGCCAGCTCCCCGGTGGTGGACTGCTGGGGACGGTCGGCGTTGCGCAGCAGGAGCTCGCGGGAGAGCGTGATCGCTGCCGCCGGGTCCGGGACGTCCCGCACGAGGGTCCACGGCGACAGTCCGAGCAGGAAGCACACCTCCGTCTTGTAGAGGTTCCCGACGCCCGCCATCACCCGCTGCTCCAGCAGCACGAGCCCGAGCTCCGACGAACCGCGTGCCGTGAACCGGCGCAGCGCCTCCGCGGCGTGCCCGCTGTCCCATGTGGGGTCGAGCAGGTCAGGCCCGAGGTGTCCGACCAGCCGGTCCTCCTCATCGGTCGGCAGTAGCTCCAGGTCGTGCAAGGCGAACCCGACGGCGGTGCGATCAGCGGTCTCGAGCACCGCCCTGGCCTGATGGGCGGGCCGCTGCCACGCCATCCCCGGGCGGTAGAGGTGCCACGAGCCGTCCAGTCGGAGGTGGCTGTGCAGGCTGCGGCCGTCGTCGAAGCGGGTGAACAGGTGCTTGCCGACGGTCGCGACGTCGAGCACGGTGCGTCCGGCGAGGTCGTGCTCCACGAGCCGCGGATGGCGCAGCTCGCCCCGCAGGAGCGACCGGCCGGAGAGCGCGGCGCGTAGGCGCTTCCCGGTGAGGTAGACCGTGTCGCCCTCCGGCACGGGGCCGACGGTAGCGCGGGCCGGGCTGGTCCACCGATCGGTTGAGCCGGGGTCCACCTCCGGCCACAGAGACTCCGCCGCGACGGTCGATCTCCGGGGGCGCAGGCGGAAGCACGGTTGTTCCCATGCCCGTCATCGAGGTGGATCAGCTGCACAAGCGCTACCGCGACCAGGTCGCGGTGCACGACGTCTCCTTCTCCGTGGAAGAGGGGGAGATCTTCGGCGTCCTCGGCCGCAACGGCGCTGGGAAGACCACCACCGTGGAGTGCATCGAGGGGTTGCGCTCCCCGGACGGAGGCTCCCTCTCGGTGCTCGGGCTGCACCCCGAGCGGGACCGCGTGGAGCTGCGCAGTGTGCTCGGCATCCAGCTGCAGGCGAGCGAGCTGCCTGACAAGTTGCGTGTCGCGGAGGCCGTCGAGCTGTTCGCGTCGTTCTACCCGTCGCCCGCCGACCCGGGCGAGCTGCTCGAACGCTGGGGTCTCGGCGCGAAGCGGAAGACCGCGTTCGGGAACCTCTCGGGGGGCCAGAAGCAGCGGCTCTCGATCGCGCTGGCGCTGGTGGGGAACCCACGGGTGGCGATCCTCGACGAGCTGACCACGGGGCTCGACCCGCAGGCTCGCCGCGACGCCTGGGAGGCGATCGAGCAGATCCGCCGCGGTGGCGTGACGGTCGTGCTGGTCACCCATTTCATGGAGGAGGCCGAGCGGCTCTGTGACCGCATCGCCGTGATCGACGCGGGACGCGTGGTCGCGCTCGACACCCCGGCAGGGCTCGTGGCCGGGCTCAGTGGCGGGCAGCGGCTGCGCTTCCGCCCGTCGATCCCGTTCGAGGACGCGGTGCTCACGCAGCTTGCCGAGGTGGAGTCGGTGCGGCGCAACGGCCCGCAGGTCGAGGTCACGGGGGGCGGCGACCTGCTGCACGTCGTCACGTCCGCGCTGGCCCGCCACCAGGTCGTCGCCGTCGACCTGCGCCTCGAGCAGGCCACCCTCGACGACGCGTTCGTCGCCCTGACCGGCCGTGCGGCCGAGAACTGAGGAGCCCGACCGATGAACGAGAGCACGTCCACAACCCCGACCCTGACCCGGGCGCCGCAACGCCGCGCGCCGCGGCCACTGCGCGCACTCGCGGCGGCGGAGACCCGGCTGTTCCTCCGCGATCCCCTCACGGTGCTGTTGGCGGTCGCCCTGCCATCGGTGATCCTCGCGGGTCTCGGCGCCGTCCCGGCGCTCCGCGAGCCCGCCGACGTCTTCGGGGGTCTCCGGTTCGTCGACTACTTCGCACCGTCCCTACTGGCGGTCAACATCGCCGTACTCGGCTTGCAGAACCTGCCCACCGGACTCGCCACCTATCGGGAGAAGGGCGTGCTGCGACGGCTGTCGGCCACGCCGATGGACCCGACAGCGGTACTGGTGGTGCAGTTGGTGATCCACCTCGTGACGGCTGCCGCCGGCATGGTGCTGATGCTCGCCGTCGCCGTGTACGTCTTCGACGTGCCGGCGCCTCGCCACCCGGTCTGGTTCGTCCTCACGTTCCTGCTGGGCACCTCGGCAGTGTTCGCGATCGGGCTCGTGATCGCGGCCGTGGCGCCGCGGGCCCGGCTCGCCGCCGGAATCGGCACCGTCGCGTTCATGCTGACGCAGTTCTTCGCCGGGGTGTATCTGCCCAAGTTCCTGCTCCCGGAGGTGGTCGTGCGCATCGGGGAGTTCGTCCCACCGGGCATCGGGGCGTTCCAGGGCGCCTGGACGGGAGACGGACCGGCCCCACTGCAGCTGATGGTGATGGCCGTGATCGCGGTGGCGGCGACGGCCGTTGCCGCTAGGTTCTTCCGGTGGGAGTGAGGCCGTGAGCGGCGCCGAGCGGGGTGCGGCGGTGGCGGAGGGCTGCGGCCCCGCGGTGGGCCCGCTGCCGGGCAGCGACGAGCTGCTCGATGCCCGCGAGCGCAGGTTCGACTCGCTCTTCGAACGCTACGCGCCCTATCTCGGACTGGTCATCGGTACGGCGCTCACGCCGTTCGTGATCCCGTCTCCAGAGGGGTTCTGGCTGGTCACCGGCCCGCTCGTGCTCGCAGTCGGAACCTGGTCCTACGTCTTCACGAGCCGGCAACCGGCGCGCGCGTCGGACCCCCGGCTGGGCCCGGTGTACATCAGCGGGCTGCTGGTCCTGAGCGCGGTGCTCGTGTATCTGTCGCCCTTCTACGGGTTCCAGGCCTTGGCCGGGTACACGCACTCGTTCCTGTACCTGCGGGGGCGCTGGCGCTGGGCGGGCGTCGTGGCCACGGCGGGGCTCGTCGCGTACTCCCAGCTCGGCGGCGGACTGATCGCCGAGCTCAACCCGGGCGTCATCGCGGGCTGGGTGGCGATCACGCTGATCAACGGCGCGGTGGCGGGGGGCTTCACCTACTTCGGCACGCTGTCCGCCCAGCAGTCCCACCGCAGGCGGGACATCATCGTCGAGCTGAACGAGTCCAACCGGCGGCTCTCGGAGTCGCTGGAGGAGAACGCGGCCCTGCACGTCCAGCTGCTGGCCCAGGCGCGGGAGGCCGGCGTGCTCGACGAGCGGGCCCGCCTGGC
>DASRSC010000229.1:0-4289 GCA_035695525.1 Pseudonocardia sp.
GCGGCTGGCCGTGCGCCTGCGGGCCGCGGGTCACACGGTGGTCGCCCTGGACGAGGGCGACCGCGATCGCGAGCGGTGGGCCGCTGCCACCCGCGAGGCGGCGCTGTCGGGCACGCGGGCGAAGGCGCTCGCCGCGGCGGCGGTGCGGGCCGACCAGGTCGAGCGGGTGATACGGCCGGCGCTGGAGAGCGGTGCGGTCGTGGTCGTCGACCGGTTCCTGGTGAGCCCGCTGGTGCAGTTCGGGGTGGCGGCCGACCGCGCGCACGACGAGCTCGACCCCGGCGAGCTGGAGAACCTGGCAGCCTGGGCCACCGGCCGACTTCGTCCCGACGTGTCCGTGCTGCTCGACCGCGCCCCGACCGGACCCGTGTCCCCCGTGCGCGGCATCTCCGGCGAGGAACACGTGCGAGTGCAGCGGCTGCTCACCCGCATGGCGGCCGCGGAGCCGCACCGCTACGTCGTCGTCGACGCCGACGGCTCGGCCGACGACGTGGCCGAGCGCGTCTATACCGGTCTACAGCCGCTCCTGCCTGCGCGGCCCACCGCCCCGGCCGATGGCGCGGTCCCCGACTCGCCGGCGGCGGCTACGGCCCCGGCGCCGTGACCGTCTGGGACGAGGTCGTCGGGCAGCCGTCGGCCGTTGCCGAGCTGAGCGCAGCCGCCGAGAACCCTGCGGCCATGACGCACGCCTGGCTGTTCACGGGCCCGCCCGGCTCCGGACGGTCCGTGGCGGCGCGCGCCTTCGCGGCGGCGCTGCAATGCCCGTTCCACGGTTGCGGGCAGTGCCCGTCCTGCCACACGGTGATGACGGGCACCCACTCCGACGTCCGCGAGGTCGTACCTGAAGGGCTGTCGATCTCGGTGCGATCGATGAGGCAGCTCGTGCATTCGGCAGCCCGACGTCCGGTCAGCGGCCGCTACCAGGTTCTGATCATCACCGACGCCGACCGGCTCACCGAGAACGCGGCCAACGCGCTGCTCAAGTTCATCGAGGAGCCGCCTGATCAGACGATCTTCCTGCTGTGCGCGCCGTCCGACCATCCCGAGGACGTCCAGATCACCATCCGGTCACGATGCCGTCCGGTGCCGCTGCGCACCCCGTCACCGGGGGCCATCGCCGACGTGCTGGTCCGCCGGGACGGGATCGAGCCGGAGACGGCGCGCTGGGCGGCATCGGTCGCGGGTGGCCACGTCGGCCGGGCGCGCAGGCTCGCGCGTGATGCCGACGCGCGGACGTACCGCGAGACGGTGCTGGGGCTGCCGATGCGTGTCCGGGGGCTCGGAGATGCGTTCGCCTACGCGGGCGAGCTGGTCCGCAACGCGAAGGCGGAGGCCACCGAGCTCAGCGAGACCCGCGACGCCATCGAGCGTGAGGAGCTGGCGGTCGCCATGGGCGCCGGTGGCGTGGGCAAGGGGGTCGCCGCGGCCGCGCGGGGGGCGAAGGCGGCGGAGAAGGACCTGGAGCGCCAGCAGAAGTCGCGCAACACCCGCAACCAGCGCGACGCGATCGACCGCGCCCTGGTCGACCTGGCCGGTTTCTTCCGCGACGCGCTGGTGGTGGCCAGTGGCGCACGGGTGGCGCTGACGAACCCCGACCGCGACGCCGACATCCGACGGGCGGCCGCCGAATGGTCGCCCGAGTCGGTGCTGCGCAGGCTGGAGGCAGTGCTCACCTGCCGCACGGCGCTCGACCAGAACGTCAAGCCGGAGATCGCCGTCGAGTCGATGATGACGGCGCTGCAACGGGGGTGATCCACGAGGCGCGCGACCCGCGACGCCTCGCCGGTCTTATGCAGTCGCCGACAACGACGGCATCCTGAAGTAGATCATCGGGTTGTCGCCTGCGCCCCGTATGGGCGCGAGCCCGAGCTCGTTGCGCAGCTTGTTCAGCGCGTCGTAGTCCGCACGCGCCTTCGCCCGAGACGGGGTGAAGAAGGGCACGTCTTTCTCCTTCAGCCAGCGGACGACCACCTTGCCCTCGTGCAGGGGGAGCGTGGTGCGGAAGTGGAAGGCGTCGTGCACACTCACCGGAATCCCGGACGGCACCCGCGGGAACAGGTTGTGGAGGTACCACCGGGCGAAGCGGCTGTTGTGCGCGGCGTCGACGAACAGGTAGCCGGTGTCGGTGGGCACCTGGTCGAGCGTGTTCCTGATGTCGCCCTGCACGAACGTCCACCGACCCTCTGCGAGGTCATGGGGCACGTTGCGCACCACGTTGTCGATCATGTCGAAGCTGTGCAGGTGCCCGGACCCGTTGTCCCGGAGAGCGCTGAGGATCCAGGACGTCGACCACCCATGGAACGTCCCGAGCTCCATCACCGCGGCCGGTTCGGTGGCCCGCAGCAACAGGTAGGTGATCTCCGCTTCGAGGTCGTCGAGCTGGGGGGTCATCGTGGCCTTCATCGACTCGGCGTACTCCCGCTGGGCCTTGCCCACGGCGGCCAGCTCGCCCGCGAACTCGCGGTACAGCTCGCAGACATACCCCAGGTCGATCAGCTGCAACGGACGGTCCTCCATGTGGATGTCTCCTGAAGCCGGGCGACGGCCACTGTATCCGCCGGTCCGGGGCCTACCGGACGGGGTGACGGCCACTGGACGGTGGGCGTCGAGGGTGCGGAGGCGGTCGCTACACTGACCGGGCACCATCGGCCGCCTTAGCTCAGTCGGTTAGAGCGACGCACTCGTAATGCGTAGGTCTGGGGTTCGACTCCCCAAGGCGGCTCCACAGAAGTAGCAGGTCACAGCGTTGCTACTTACCATCGATGATCGAATCAGTGCCCTAGGTTGGCATGATTCTTGGCATGTCGGCCTTTGTCGGGCCTACCTTTAGCCCGTGGCGAGGGGTTCGATCGAGACGTTGCGCACCGGCTTCCGTGCGCGCGTGTACGTCGGCAAGGACCCGATCACGGGGAAGCAGACCTACCATCGGGGCGAGACCCGCCGAAACCGCCGGGACGCGGAGGCCGACCGGCGGCCCGACCTCCACACCACGGTCGGCACGCTGTTGGACCGCTGGATGGAGATCGTCGATCACGAGCTGAGCACCGCCGAGACGACGGCCGGCTACGTGCGGCGGACGATCAAGCCGGCGCTCGGGGACATGCCACTGCGGAAGCTGCAGCGGGGCGGGTGATCGACGATCCGCTCGAGACTGGGACGGGGTCAACATCTTCGCCGAGCCACAGCTGGAGGACATGTACCCCGATGGCGACGGGGCGGCCGCCGGCACCGCCGGGTGAGCGGCCGTTCGCGTATTCCGCGTGGTCGGCGCTACCCGGGCAGGAGGCCGCGGGCAGGCTCGTCGTGACACGAGCCATGACACGGAAACCGCGTTGGTTGCGGCTCTCCTGGATAGGCGCCGAGCACGGGCGGCGGTTCACCGAGCGCGCCTACAACGCCTTACACCGAGCGGTCGCAAGGTCGAACCCTGTCTGCCGCGGGCACCAGCACTATGCGGCCAGCGGCTCTCCGGGCTTGGGCCCGCAACGGGCGGTGCGTTCGGCATGTCTGCGCCAGCAGCGCTGCAAGGAGGGCAACGCCATCCGGCTGATCCTCCAACCCTGATCGACGTTCACGGCCGGGTGGAACCGGAGCGGATCCGCCGCGCACTGGCATCACTGCCGCTGCCCAGGACCTCGGACGGGCGGATCGTGCTGGCGGGCAGGCGGACGAAACGCGCCGCGTGCCGCCACCGGTGATCGTCGAATGAGGCGTCGACGTCGAGCTCCACAACGGTTTTCGGCGTGACCCGTTGGTACTCCACCGGCTCGCTCGGTCGTTGGCCGAACCGACTCGACGGGATCGTCGCCCGCCACGGGTGTTCATTGTCGGCACCGGTCAGCACGTGGCGATGTCGTTGTGTGCCGACCCGGTCAGCGGCCGGGTGCGGCCGACGACATGCAGCCGGCCACGCTGATCGTGTCGGCCGAGGACGAGTGCCTCGGGCTGTGCCGGGCCCCGGAGTCCGGGACCCCGGCGTAGTCGGGCAGCTCGACGCCGTTGATCGCGCGCTCCACCAGCTCCATGAGCGCCTCCATGTCGGGCTCCGGGCTCGGCTCGGCGTCCGGCGCGGGGACATCGCGGCTGTGCACGTGCAGCCGGCCGATCTCCTGGTTGGCCTCGACGAACGAGCGCATCCGCTCCTCGTAGCCCGCGAACCCGGCCTCCGGGTCCCAGTCGGCTGCGGCCAGCTCCCCGGCCAGCAGGTACGCGCCGACCAGTGCCAGCCCGGTGCCCCCTCCGGACATCGGCGACGAGCTGAACGCCGCGTCGCCGAGCAGCCCCACGCG
>DASRSC010000230.1:0-5811 GCA_035695525.1 Pseudonocardia sp.
CTAGCAAACCTGCGACGGGGTCGCAGGTAAAAACAAACTGGCATAAAACCAATTCATGATAAAGCTCGACACACTGTTGAGTTCTCAAAAGACACCCGCACACCATCCACCACCGCTAGGCAGTGCTCCGGGGCTGTGTTCTCGTCTGCGTCGCCACCGGACAGTGCCGGAGCAACTTTTCCACGATACATGGTCCTGACCGTGGAGTCAAACCCCACCAGGCCCACATCCGTGGGAGCGCACCTTGCGATGCGATCCCTCCGGGGGCTGCGCTGCAACCGGACAGTGCCCGGGGCAACTCTCCAAGCTTACGTGGTCCTTGCCGTGGTGTCAAACCCCGCCAGGCCCACTTCGCCAGAGCAACTCTCGAACTGTACGTGGTCCTGAGCGCGGGGTCAAGCCCCACCAGGCCCACATCCAGAAGGCGCTGCACCTTGCGGTGCGGTCCTTCCGGGGCGGCCGCCTGTCCGGGGCTGACTCTGGGCCGGAGGATCTCCGTCCCGGTCTGTCGTGCTGCCCGCCGTGGCGACGAGGAGAAAGTTACACAGGCCGTTCGTCGGTAGTCAAATCGGGGGTCCCTCTTCCGCGTCTCCGCAGGTCAGAAGCCGATCCGACCGGCTTTAGCCATCGACGGCACGCGCACCAGCCAAGTGCCGCTTGCCCCGTCTCACCACGAGCCAGCGCCCGGGCAGCAGGTCATGTTCCTCAGGCGTCCACTGCTCGTCGGGCACTTTCGCGTTGTTCACGTACGCCCCGCCCTCACCGACGGTGCGTCGAGCGGCGCCCCGACTCTCTGCGAGGCCGGTCGCGACGAGCAGGTCGACGACGGTCGGCCGCTCGTCGAGCCGAACTGTGGCGTGCGGAACCTCGGACAGCGCTGCCTCCAGCGTCCCCGCGTCGAGATCGTGCAGGTCGCCTCGGCCGAACAGAGCCGCGCTCGCCGCGATGACCTGTTCGGTGTGGCGCCGGCCGTGCACGAGGGTGGTTAGCTCCTCGGCCAGCCTGCGCTGTCCGGCGCGCAGATGCGGCCGTTCGGCGACGGACTTCTCCAGCTCCTCGATCTCCTCTGGCGGAAGGAACGTGAACAACCGCAGGTACCGGCCGACGTCGGCGTCCGACACGTTGAGGAAGTACTGGTACCAGGCGTACGGCGACGTCAGCTCCGGGTCGAGCCAGAGGCTCCCGCCCCCGGTCGACTTTCCGAACTTGCGTCCCTCACTGTCCGTGACCAGCGGGGTGGTGAGTGCGTGGACCGCCGCGCCCTCGACTCGCCGCACGAGCTCGACGCCACCGAGGATGTTGCCCCACTGGTCGGAGCCGCCGACCTGCAGGGCACATCCGTAACGCCGGTGCAAGTGCAGGTAGTCCTGGCTCTGCAGCAGCAGGTAGCTGAACTCGGTGTACGACATGCCATCGGTGGCCAGCCTGCGCTTGACCGTCTCCCGACCGAGCATCACGTTGATCGAGAAGTGCTTGCCGACGTCCCGAAGGAACTCGAGCACGGACTGCGGCCCTGTCCACTCCAGATTGTTCGCGATCAGCGCGCCGGTGGGTGAGTCGTCGAACTCGACGAACCGCTCGAGCTGCCCACGGATGCGTTCCGCCCAGCCGGTGACCGTCTCGGCGCTGTTCAACGACCGCTCGCCGACTTCACGCGGATCCCCGATCATGCCGGTGGCTCCCCCGGCGAGCACGATGGGCCGCGCTCCCGCCTGCTGGAACCGTCGCAGCGTCAGCAGCGGTACGAGGTTGCCGGCGTGCAGGCTCGGGGCAGTAGGGTCGAAGCCCGCATAGAGGGTGAGCACTCCCTCGGCGAGGTCGCGCCGAAGCGCGTCCAAGTCGGTGCTCTGCGCGATCAGGCCGCGCCACTCCAGCTCGTCGAGGATGTCGATGCCCACGGCACCGATCCTCCCCCACGCCTGCCAGCCGTTTTCAGGTGCCCAGGTGCGCGTCGAACTCCGCGGGCAGCTCGTCGAGCAGCGCCGGCAGGCTCAGCACGCTGCTGAACGACAACGGCACGCCCTGCTCCTCGGTGAGGTCCACCACGCGGCCCTCCCGCCCGACCCGCAGCGCCGGGTGTCCGGACTGCTGGTCGAGGCCGGAGTTCGCCGTGCCGGGGATGGTGATCCATTCCACGAGGTCATTCTGGTCGAGCAGCCCGAGTTGCTCGGTGCTGATCTCCGCGTAGGAACCTCTGCCCCGCCAGCTGGTCGAACCAGGCGGGCACGGTGAAACTACCTTTCGGGTCCGAGCTGCCCCGCCGATGCGCCCCGACCGGGGCGGTAGGGGCTCACAGCCGGCGACCCGTCCAGCCAGAACCGCCACGGGAGTTCGTGCGCAGCGGCCACCCCGACGCGGGGCCCGGAGCGAACGAGCGCCGGATCGACGGGCGAGGCGGCCAACAGCCGCACAGGCGACCCGGGATCGGTGAGGTCCACCCCGTTGTCCTCCCGTCCGAGCCCCAGCAGTGTCGCGAGCCGGGCGGGGCCGCGCGCCAGATCGGCTGAGCGGCGGGCGGTGGAGCGGCGGACATGAGCCACCGCCAGGTCCGACACCACCTCGCCCGCGCGCAGCAGCACCGCGCCCGCCTCCCCCTCGCGAAGGCAGCTGATGTTCGCGCAGAAGTACATCCCGTAGATGAAATAGACGTACAGGTGCCCGGCGGGCCCGAACATCACGCCGTTGCGTGCGGTGCGGCCCCGGAAGCTGTGTGAGGCGGGGTCGTCGGCACCGCGGTAGGCCTCCACCTCGACGAGCCGCACGGCGACCGTGCCCTCCGGGGTGTCGGCCTCGACCGTGCACCCGAGCAATCGCTCGGCCGCGAGGAGCACGTCGGTCGCGAGCTCTTCCCGGTCCAGCAGCGTCACTGGGCCGTCGTGTCTCCGTGCTCGCGCTCGGCTCGGCGGGAGGCCAGGGCCAGGCGGACGCAGTCGGTCACGCCGGACATGGCGCGCTCCACCTCGGCCAGCTCCGGGAACGTCGGGGCGAGACGGATCGTGCGGTCCTCGGGATCGGTGCTGTACGGATGCGTCGCACCTGCCGGGGTGAGCGCGATCCCCGCCTCGCCCGCCAGCCGGACGACCTCGGCGGCCGTGCCGTCCGGCACCGTCAGCGTCACGAAGTAGCCGCCCGCAGGTCGCGACCAGCGTACGCCCGGCACCGACCCGAGGCGCTCGGTCAGGACGCGGTCGACGGCGGCGAACTTCGGGGCGATCAGCTCCCGGTGCCGCCGCATGTGCTCGCGCACGCCGTCGGCGTCGCGCAGGAACATCGCGTGCCGCAGGTGGTTGATCTTGTCCGGCCCGATCGTGCGCTTCGCGGTGAGCGCGAGCCACCACGACACGTTGGCCGGGGACGCACCCAGGAACGCGACGCCCGCACCGGCGAGCGTGATCTTCGACGTGGAGCCGAACACGAACGGCCGGTCCTCGTGGCCCGCCTCGGCCGCCAGCGTCAGCACGTCGGGGATCTCCACCTCGTCGTCGGTGAGGTGGTGCACTGCGTAGGCGTTGTCCCAGAAGATCCGGAAGTCGGGGGCTGCAGCGGGCATCGACGCCAGCCTGCGCACGGTGTCCTCGGAGTAGACGGCGCCGTCGGGGTTGGAGTACTTCGGCACGCACCAGATGCCCTTGACCGAGGGGTCGGCGCCCACGAGCTCCTCGACGACGTCCATGTCGGGGCCGTCGGGCGTCATCGGCACCTGCACCAGCTCGACACCGAGGCGCTCGCACAGCGCGAAGTGCCGGTCGTAGCCGGGGGTCGGGGCCAGGAACGCGATGCGGTCCTCGTCGACCCAGCGGCGTTCGGCTCCCGGGAGTGGGCTGAGGAGGGCGTGCACGACGGTGTCGTGCATGAGCTCCAGGCTCGAGTTGCCGAACGCGATCAGCTGCTCGACCGGGACGTCCAGGATCGGCGAGAACACAGCACGCAGCTCCGGGAGCCCCTGCAGGCCCTGGTAGTTGCGCGTGTCGATGCCGTCGGCAGTGCGGTATCGCTCGCCCGGCAGGCTGAGCATGGGTCCGGCGAGATCGAGCTGCGCACTCGACGGCTTGCCGCGGGTGAGATCGAGCGCGAGACCCTGGGCACGCAACTCGTCGTAGGCGAAGCGGGCCGCGTCGAGATCGAGCGCTGGGTGTGCCAGGTCGGCAGGCGAGGTCATGCGGGTCCTCCGGTCAGGGCGGCGGGCGCGAGGGCGCCCCTGGCGGCCGCCGCGGCGGCGCGCAGCGCGTCGAGCTGCTCGGCGACCCGCTCCCCCGCTGTACCGCCGCGGGCGTTCCGAGAGGCTATCGAGCCCGCCACGGTGAGCACCTCGCGGACGGCGGGCGTCAGCGAGGGGTGCACGGCGACCAGCTCCGCGTCGGTCAGGTCGGCGAGCCCGACGCCGCGCGACTCGGCGGCACGGACGCAGCCACCGGCCGCTTCGTGCGCCGTGCGGAACGGGACGCCCGCGCGCACCAGCCACTCGGCGACGTCGGTCGCGAGGGTGAACCCGGTGGGGGCCAGCTCGGCGAGCCGGTCGGTGTGGAACGTCAGGGTGGCGACCATCCCGGCGACCGCGGGGAGCAACAGCTCCAGCTGCTCAACGGAGTCGAACAGGGGCTCCTTGTCCTCCTGCAGGTCTCGGTTGTAGGCCAGCGGCATCGCCTTGAGGGTGGCGAGCAGCCCGGCCAGGTTGCCGATCAGCCGCCCCGCTTTGCCGCGCGCGAGCTCCGCCACGTCCGGGTTCTTCTTCTGCGGCATGATCGAGCTGCCGGTGGAGAAGGCGTCGTCGAGGGTGACGTAGGAGAACTCCGCTGTCGCCCAGATGATCACCTCCTCGGCGATCCGGGACAGGTCCACCGCGATCATCGCGAGCACGAACGCGGCCTCGGCGGCGAAGTCGCGGGCCGCCGTGCCGTCGATGGAGTTGGCGCTCGAGGAGTCGAAGCCCAGCTCTGCGGCCACGGCCTGCGGATCGAGCCCGAGCGATGACCCCGCCAGTGCCCCCGACCCGTACGGAGATACGGCGGCGCGCCGGTCCCAGTCGCGCAGCCGGTCGACGTCGCGCAGCAGCGCGTGGGCGTGTGCGGCGAGGTGGTGGGCGAGCAGGACGGGCTGCGCGTGCTGCAGGTGGGTACGCCCGGGCATCGGGGCGTCCGGGTGCGCCCCGGCCTGCGCGACCAGCGCGTCGACGACGTCCACGACGCGCGCGCCGACCCGGCGGGCGGCGTCCCGCAGCCACATCCGGAACAGCGTTGCCACCTGGTCGTTGCGCGATCGCCCGGCCCGGAGCTTGCCGCCGAGCTCGGGACCGGCCCGGTCGATGAGGCCGCGCTCCAGCGCCGAGTGGACGTCCTCGTCGTCGGGCGCGGGACCGAACGCGCCCGACTCCACGTCGGCCTCCAGCTTGGCCAGCGCGTCGAGCATGCCCGCGAGCTCGTCGTCCGTGAGCAGGCCGGCGCGGGCGAGCACGCGGGCGTGTGCCTTCGAACCCCGCAGGTCGTACGGCGCCAGCCGCCAGTCGAAGTGCGTGGACTTCGACAGGGCGGCGAGCGCGTCGGCCGGTCCGCTTGCGAACCGGCCGCCCCAGAGGTTCGAGCTCACGAGCCCCGCACCCGCTGGTCCCGCTTGGCGGCGATCTTGCTGGGCAGGCCCCACAGCTGCACGAAGCCCTTGGCGAGGCTCTGGTCGAACACGTCGCCCTCGTCGTAGGTGGCGAGGTTGAAGTCGTAGAGCGAGGCGTCGGAGCGACGCCCGGTCGGCACCGCGCGGCCGGCGTGCAGCGTCATCCGCACCTCGCCCGTGACGTACTCCTGTGTCTGCGCCACGAAC
>DASRSC010000231.1:0-7166 GCA_035695525.1 Pseudonocardia sp.
AGCGGGGTGGTACGTGGACTCGCGCCTCGTCTCGGGCCGCGAGCCGGGCAGCGGCCGGGGCCGCCCGGCAGGACATCGCCCGCAGGCGAACCCATCGCAGCGCAAACGCGCGGGACGGGCAGCGGCGACATCGACTTGGACTCTGTCATCAGCCATGCCCGGCGTGACGTGTCCGCGAGCCAGCGGTTGACCTGTCGAGAGCACCCGCACCCGCGCTTGCGTACCAGGATCGGGTTGGGGAGGGCGTCGGCGGGAACGCGCCGAAGATCGACCGGACGGACGCGCCCCATGCGGGCCAGAAGTCGACATACGCCGCCGTCCTGCTGCCTGCGCGCGACGCATCGCGGACATTGGTGGAGATCCGCGCTGCCCAGTCGTTGGGCTGCGCCTGGAGCTCGAGCAACGGTGCCGCCGCTGAGTCGCCGATCCGCACGACCCCGAGAGCTGTACGCCGAAGAAGCGGACACGCTCTCCTCCGAGGTTGTTCGCCTCCCGGTGCTCATCGCGGAAGCTTGGTGCCACCCAGACCACGGCGTCGGTACCGGCGGCGTAGGTGATCAGCTGGCCGAGGTGACTGTGGTCGGTCTGGGTCAGCTGGTTCTCGACGATCAGAACGCAGTCATGAGTGAGGTCCAGACCGATGAGGTCCAGTGAGGACGCGCCGACGCGATGCTCGGCGTTGGTCAGCTCGAGGTCGATCCCGAGGACGTCGGCGAGCACGTCCGCGCGGCGAGCAGCCACGGCGTCATGTCGGGCCTCGTGCGCCCACACGGTCCACGCGTCGATGCGCTGCAGCCGTCCGAGCTCCATGCCGCGACGCTAACAGCGCCCTCGCTCCATGAATAACTCCACGCACCGTGCTAGCAGGGAACGCTCAAGGCTGTGAACTGGTGCCCCCGGCAGGACTCGAACCTGCGACCTAGAGATTAGAAGGCTCTTGCTCTATCCAGCTGAGCTACGAGGGCCGGAGCGGTCCAGCCGAACCGCCACGAAGAGGGTAGCGGGACGCACGCACGAGCGGGTGGCAGGTTCGGAACTTCGATCATCGCCCAACGCGGCGGGTTCCGAACGCGCACCTCTCTCCGTCGTGTCCCGCCGGAGCTATCTACCGCCGCCCAGCCGATCGGTCCGATACCGTACCGATCGGTCACGGGGACGCGGTGATCACTGCACCGGTACTGACCTGCTGCGGCACGTCGCCGTGCGGCCCCGGGCCGTATCCGCGGACGCAGCGGGGACCTCGACGGCCCCGTGATCGGCGGTCAGCTGCTGAGGCCGAGAGGGTGGCGCGGCGGCGCTGCTGGCCGTCAGGGCGGGAGGGGTCGGGGGATCTCATGATCGGGCACTTCGCTGACGCCGGCGCCGAGGCGCGGTTCCGGACCGCCTATGTGGAGGGTGGCCCGCATGCGGCCCGGCAGCACGACGATGTGGGAGTCGAACATCGCGGCCTGGACCGCGCAGAGGACCGTTCACGCGGTCGAGATCCTCGGCGAGGCCGGCCTGAGCGTCCAGGGACGGCCCATCCGCGACGCCGACGACCAGGCCGCCTGGCTGGCGGCGACCCTGCGGGGGCTGGAGCTCGGCCCGGCGCACGTGCTCGGGGTGTCCTCCGGCGGCTGGCTGGTGGTGAACCTCGCGCTGCACGACCCGGACCCGGTCGCGTCACTGAGTCTGATCGATCCGGCGTGCGTCTTCGGGCGCTTTCCGCTGAAGATCGTGGTGGCGTCGTTGGCGACCCTGCCCGCGGCCCCGAAGTTCCTGCGCAACCGCACGTTGCGTTGGATCTCGGGCGGAGTGGCAGTCGACGACGAGCCGATCGCGCGCGTGATCGCGTCCGCCATGACGAAGTTCCGGCTGGCCGTCCCGGCGCCGACGTATCCCGGCGACGACGAGTTGCGCGCTCTCCGCGTTCCGACGCTTGCGCTGATCGCTGGGCGGAGCGAGATCCACGACGGGCGCAAGGCGTTCGAGCGGGCCCGGTCGCTGCTGCCCGACGTGCGGGCCGAGCTGTGGCCCGAGGCCACACACGCGGTTACGGGTCAATTCTCCGACGAGGTGAACGCCGTTGTGCTGGACTTCCTCCGACGAGTCGACGACCGACGGTCGGAGTGAGCGGAAGGTATGTGGGATGGTGACCATCACCGAGGACCTCGTCCTCCTTCTCTTCGATCCCGAGTCCGGCCGGGCCGTCGTCGACAGCACGTCGCTCGACCGTGCCATCGGGGGCGCGTTGCTGCTCGATCTGTCGACGCGTGACCGGCTCACCGCCGAAGGCGCGGACGCGAAGGCGCGGCTCTTCGTCGCAGACTCCTCCGCCACCGGCGACCCCTTGCTCGACGCCGCGCTGGCCCGGTTGGACGGCCGCAACCCGCTGAGGGCCCAGAAAGCCGTGGAACGGCTGGCGCGCAAGACGCGGGAGCCTGTGCTGCAGCGCTTGGTCGAGCGGGGGCTGGTGCGGCGCGACCGCGGCCGGCTGCTGGGCATCATCCCCGTCACGACGTGGCCCGCCGGCGATGCGGGGCCGGTGACGGAGCTGCGCGGGCGAGTGGCCGCGGTACTGCGGGACGGGGCGGCCCCCGATCAGCACCTCGCCCTGCTGATCTCCTTGCTGCACGCGGTCAAGGCCGAGCACAAGCTCGTGGAGGGGCCGCGTCGGCAGCTGCGAGCCCGCGCCGAGGAGGTTGCGCAGGGCGACTGGGCCGGTCCGGCGGTACGCAAGGCCGTGCAGGCGGTGCAGACCAGTGTCGCGGTGGCCGTCGCGGCCTCGGCCTCGGCGGCGGGCTCCGCCGGTGGCTCCTAGCGAGACCGGGCCCCATGCCAGCGACCGCAGCCGGTGTCCGGCTCAGCGAGGCGGCGGCATCATCCCCGTCCGGGGCACGCGGGCGTGCCGTTGGACGATCAGTTTCTGTACCGCGTGAGAGGGTGAGCGCCATGTCACCGACGCTGCGTTCCGCGGCAGGCTCCGACGTCGGGCTCCGAAGGTCGATGAACCAGGATTCGGCCGCCACCACCCCGAGACTGCTCGTCGTCGCAGACGGCATGGGCGGGCACGCTCACGGGGAGGTGGCCAGCTCGGTCGCCGTCGCCGCACTCCTCGACCTCGACGCTCAGCTGCGCGGCACGGACCTCTCCGGGGTCGACCTGCCGGCCGCGCTCGGTGGGGGCATCGCCGACGCGGCCGCCCGGCTGACGCAACTGAGCGAGCAGAACCCGGAGCTCCAGGGCACCGGCACCACTGTCGTCGCGTTCCTCGTGCACGGTACGCGGATCGGTGTGGCGCACATCGGAGATTCGCGGGCCTATCTACTGCGCGCGGGCGAGCTGGTCCGGCTCACCCGCGACCACACCCTGGTCCAGAGCCTGATCGATGAGGGGCGCATCTCGCCGGAGGAGGCAGCCTCCCACCCCCGCCGGTCGTGGCTGATCCGGACGTTGCAGGAGAGCACGCCGGCCGAACCGGACCTCTTCCCGATCGACGGCCTTGTCGGCGACCGATATTTGATCTGTTCCGACGGGGTCACGGCGGTACTCGACGACGCCGCGATCCGGGACGCCCTCTCGACCGTGGCGGAGCCGGCGGACGCGGTCGCGCAACTCATCACGCGGGCCAACGAGGGCGGCGGACCGGACAACATCACGTGCATCGTGGCCGACCTGGTCGACCAGGCTCCGGAGCCAGGCGAGGTACAGGTCGTGGTGGGCGCCGCCGAGCGCAGCGAGTTCTGACCGCCGCATGGGGTAGGGAGCGGGTCGCCGCGGATCCGGCATGGAGTCAGCGCCGCGCCACCAGCCGCCGCAGCGGTATCGGGAGCATGCGACCGTGGCCGGCCCGGCGGGCGAGCCCGGCCGCCACCCGCGTGCGTACGGCAGCGGGCAGGTCCGGCGGCCACAAGCCCGCGCGGGGGAGGTCGGCCACGAGGTCGTGCGCGGCTGCGACATCGGGTAGCGGGAGCGTGAACGGCACGCGGTCGTCGCTGAGCACGGCGAAGTCGGCCGCCGCGAGCAGCCAGCCGGTGTGGTCGAGCGCGGCGCGGTGCCGCCATCCGGAGCGGTGCACGGGGGAGAGCAGCGGGGCGAGCCGGAGCTCCCCGACCGTCCGGGACACCGCGGACGGCACGACCACCACGAGCGTGCCGCCGGGGCGGAGCACCCGGCGGACCTCGGCGAACATCGTGTCCAGGTCGGGCAGGCGGGGGAGGGCGAGCAAGATCGCGACGGCGTCGACGGCGCCGCCACGCAGCGGGAGCGCACAGGGCGTGGCGCGCAGGAGCGGACGTCTGGACGCGGGCGTCACACCTCGCTCGACGCCCAGCCAGTGACCGGCGGGGAGCTCGTCGGCCAGCACGCCGGTGCCGCAGCAGAGCTCGAGAACGCGCTCGGCCGTGACCAGGGGCGCCGCTGACCACCGCACGGGCCCGCCACCGCCCGGACCGGTGGCGGCCCGCAGCAGCCGCTCGGCGACGCAGCCGTCCACGGTCCCCGCCCCGTCCGTCACGGGGGGAGTTTCGCAGGGCTCAACCTTCCGTCCCGTCCCTACCGTCCCGGGGTGCGATCCGTTGCGACCGGCATAGCCTGGGTCTATGGCGCACGCGACTGTCGAGCCTGCCGCTCCGCCACCGCAGACCAGACCGCCGTCCGGCCTGGCCGGTGTCGTCGGACTGGGCGTCGCCGTCGCCGTGATGGTGGCGGCCAGCCTCACTGCCCTCACCGATGCGCGTCCGGTGACTTCGCTGGGCCTTCCCGACCCGGGGGTGTTGACCAATGTCGGTCTGCCTGCCGTGCGGGCGGGCACCGAGGCGCTCATGGTCCTGACGATCGGCGCGCTTCTGCTCGCGGCGTTCCTCGTCTCGCCGCAGCGGGCCGGCTACCTGGATGTGGGCGGGTACCGGGCGCTCCGCGCGGCGTCGTGGACCGCGGCCGGCTGGGCGGCGGGCTCCATACTGCTGATCCCGCTGAACGTCGCCGATGCTCTGGGCCGGCCCGTCGGCGACGTGCTCGATCCCGGCCTGTTGATCGACCTGATACCCCGGCTGTCCGCGGCCACCGCGTGGTCGTTGACCGCGCTCGTCGCGCTGCTCGTGCTCGTCGGCTGCCGCACGGTGCTCACCTGGGGGTGGAGCGCGGTGCTGTTCGGCCTGGCGCTGCTCGGCCCGTTGCCGGTTGCGCTGACCGGGCACTCCGCGGGTGGTGGCGCCCACGACATCGCGAGCGACAGCCTGGTGCTGCATGTCCTGGCCGCGTCGCTGTGGGTGGGCGGGCTCGTCGCGCTGCTCGGGATCGCCACTACCCGGGGCCCCGATCGCAGCAGCGCACTGGCGACTGCCGTACCCCGCTTCTCCCGGCTGGCACTGGCGTGCTGGCTCGTGCTCGCCGTCACGGGTGTGGTGAACGCACTCGTCCGAATCCCGCTCACCGCACTCATCGGGTCCGAGTACGGCGCCCTCGTGATGGCGAAGGTGGCGGCGCTGATCGTGCTCGGTGCGCTCGGCGCTGCCCACCGCCGCTCGTCGGTGGGGCCGGCGTCCCAGGGGGACACCCGGGCGCTCCTGCGCCTCGGCGGGGTCGAGGTGCTCCTGATGCTCGCGACGATCGGGCTCGCGGTGGCGCTGGGCCGCAGCGCTCCGCCGGACACAGGCGGCGTGCCGTCCCGCACCGAGGCCGTGATCGGGTACGACCTCTCCGGGCCGCCGACACTCGCCGGGCTGGCGTTCGACTGGAGGTTCGACCTGGTCTTCGGTACCGCCGCGATCGTGCTGGCCATCGCCTACCTGCTGGGTGTGCGTCGGCTGCGCCGGCGCGGTGACGCCTGGGCCACCGGCCGCACCCTGGCCTGGCTGGTGGGCTGCCTCGCGCTCCTTGTGGCCACGAGCTCGGGGATCGGTCGGTACGCCCCGGCCATGTTCAGCGTGCACATGGGTCAGCACATGATCCTGGGGATGCTCGTGCCGATCCTGCTCGTACTGGGTGGGCCGGTCACGCTCGCCCTGCGGGTGCTCCCGCCGTCCGGCCGGGCCGGGCCGCCTGGTCCGCGCGAGTGGTTGCTCGCCGCGGTGCACTCTCCGATCGCCCGCTGGCTGACGCACCCGCTCGTGGCGCTGGCCTTGTTCGTCGGTAGCTACTACGTCCTGTACTTCTCGGGACTGTTCCCGGCCGCCCTGCCCCAGCACTGGGCGCACAAGCTGATGAACCTGCACTTCCTGCTGGTGGGCGCGCTCTTCTTCTGGCCGATCGTCGGCATCGACCCGGCACCGCGCCGCCTCCCGCCCCCGGCCCGCATGGGTCTCGTCTTCGCGTCCGTGCCCTTCCACGCGTTCTTCGGCGTGGCCGTGATGAGTGCCAACACCGCGCTGGGCGGCGAGTACTACCAGAGTCTCGCCCTGCCGTGGGTGCCCGATCCGCTACATGACCAGCACCTGGGCGGTGGCCTCGCGTGGGCTGCGGGAGAGGTGCCGCTGCTGCTCGTGGTGATCGCGCTGCTGGTCCAGTGGTCGCGCCAGGACGAACGGTCGGCCCGACGCGATGATCGTCGGGCGGACGCGGACGGCGACTCGGACCTCGAGGCATATAACGCGATGTTGCGCCGCCTGGCGACGAACGGACCGCCGCTCGTCGCGCAGAGCGACGAATCAGGGTATGGCTCGGGTCACACAGAAGATGTTGCCCGGACTACTCCGACGCCCCCGCATGATCCGTCGGACGGCGATTCTTCCGCCGTTTCCACAGCTCAGAGGCATGACCAAAGCACAGTGGACGGTCTGAGGGGCACCCGAAACGACCGACCGCTCGTCGCGAGGCGCGACCCCGATCGCGACGTTGAGTGACGTCCGACCGCTCGTTTCTGCAGGTCAGCGCCCTAGTGGGGGGCCGATTTGACGTCGTGTCAACCCCTCGCGTAACTTTCTCGTTGTCAGCGAGACACCGGACAGAACGAAGGCCCTAGCGGCCTCGGTCAACAGGGCTAACTGACCGCCCCCTCCACTGGGGGCCCCCGGGATTGAACTTCCCCGGGCGGTGTTACAGTGGGGGAACACAGCCCCGGAGCACTGCCTAGCGGTGGTGGATGGTGTGCGGGTGTCTTTTGAGAACTCAACAGTGTGTCGAGCTTTATCATGAATTGGTTTTATGCCAGTTTGTTTTTACCTGCGACCCCGTCGCAGGTTTGCTAG
>DASRSC010000232.1:0-2649 GCA_035695525.1 Pseudonocardia sp.
CGACCTCGGACACAACGTCACCGCCGCAGCGCGCAGCCCGAAACCGGTGATCGCGGCGATCGACGGGTACTGCTTCGGCGTCGGGCTGGAGATCGCCCTGTCCTGTGACATCCGGCTTGCCACGCCACGCAGCCAGTTCGCCCTGCCCGAGATGAACCTCGGCATGATCCCGGGATCGGGCGGCACCCAGCGGCTCGCCCGGCTGATCGGGCTCTCCCGCGCGAAGTTCCACATCATGACCGCCACGCGGATCCAGGCAGCGCAGGCGCTGGACTGGGGGATCGTGGCCGGCCTGCAGGATGACCGCGAGGCCCTGTACGCGGCCGTCGATGAGTTGGCGGTACGGATGGCGGCCTTCTCCCCGGCCGCCCAGCGCACGGCGAAGGAGGTGCTGGACAAGGGCGTGGACGGACCGCTCTACACGGGTATCGAGCTGGAGCGGAAGGCCTACGCCATGCTGCGTGCCACGCACGACTTCGCGGAGGGGGTCGCCGCGTTCACGGAGAAGCGCAAGCCGGAGTTCACCGGACGGTGAGGCTGTCATGAAACCGGCACCGTTCGCCTACGTCCGACCTGGCGACCTCGACGGCGCGCTCGCCGAGCTCGCGGGCGGGGACGCCAAGGTGCTCGCCGGCGGCCAGTCGCTCGTCCCGGTGCTCGCGATGCGCTTGGGCCGCCCCGCCACGCTCGTCGACATCACGGCCGTCGACGGGCTCGACCGGATCGGCATCGAGGACGGCGCCCTCCGGGTCGGGGCGGCGGTCCGGCAGCGCGCAGTGGAGCACGCTGACCTCGCCCGCGCCGTTCCGCTGCTCGGGCTGGCGCTGCCCTTCGTCGGGCACCGGGAGCTGCGCAGCCGCGGTACCGTCTGCGGAAGTCTCGCCCACGCCGACCCGGCCGCCGAGCTCCCCGCCGTGGCGGCTTGCCTCGGTGCCGTGCTGGAGATCGCCGGCCCCCGGGGACGGCGCACCGTCGGTGCCGAGGAGTTCTTCGCCGGGGCGATGACGACCGCCGTGGCAGCCGACGAGGTGCTGGTCGGCGCGGCGTTTCCGGTCGCACACACGGGAGAGGGCCACGGCTTCGGCGAGATCGCCCGCCGCCACGGCGACTTCGCGCTGGCCGGGGCGGTCACGCAGGTGCGTCGGGGCGAGGACGGGGCCGTGCTCGAGGCTCGGCTCACCGCGTTCGGCGTGGCCGACCGTCCGGTGACCCGCGACGTCACCGAGCTCGTCCGGGCGACCGACGGTGCGGAGCGGCCACTGCGCGAGGCGATGGCCGAGATCGCCGCGGAGGTGGTCGACACGGCGGGCGACACGCACGGCTCGACCGGCTACCGCCGCCGCCTCCTGACGGTCCTGGCCGCGCGCGAACTGTCCCGCGCGCATCGTGCCGCCCAACCCCCTGAATCTCCATCCCCCGAGTCCCAGCACCCCGAGTCCCAGCACCTCGAGTCCCAGCACCCCGAGCCCCGCCACGGTGGCGGTGGTCTCCGGCGGGCCGGAGACCACGGTCCGCGTCGTGCACGCGGGCGGGTGGGGGCGGCGGAGCTCTGCGACGTCACGATGCGAGCGAACGGGAGCGACGTCACTGTGCGGGTGTCGCCGCGCATGCACCTTGCCGACGCGTTGCGGGAGTACCTCGGCCTCACCGGCACCCACCTCGGATGCGAGCACGGCGTGTGCGGCATGTGTACCGTCCTCGTCGACGGGGCAGCCGCCAGGGCGTGCCTGCTGTTCGCGGTGCAGTGCGAGGGTGCCGACATCATCACCGTCGAGGGCCTCGGCAGTCCCGATGAGCAGCACCCGTTGCAGCAGGCGTTCTCCGCGCACCACGCGCTCCAGTGCGGCTTCTGTACGCCCGGCATGCTCATGAGCTCCTACGACCTGCTCGCAGGTGACGTGTCCGACGGGTCCGTCATTCCGGAGGAGCTGCCGGAGCGGATGTCCGGGGTGCTCTGCCGCTGCACCGGCTACCGCGGGATCCTGGCAGCCGTGGCGGATGTCGCCGCCGCGTACCCCGGCGGCGTGCCGGCGCCGATGAACTGCGTGTCCCGCACGTTGGTCGGGCGCGGCGGCGGGCCGGGCCAGGGGGCGACCGGGCCGGAGGGTCCTGGACATGAGGCGCCCGTCGAGGCAGGTGAGCCCGCGGGTGAGGTTGCGATCCCGGCCGGGTCCCCGTCCGCGACGGTCGAGGTGACCAGCGCGCTCACCGCTCCGGTCGACGCCGTGTGGGCGGTGCTCGACGACGTCGAGCGGATGGTGGCCTGCCTGCCCGGTGCCGAGCTCACCGAGTCGCTCGGCGGCGACCGTTACCGGGGCACGGCCGGGGTGGCACTCGGGCCGGTGAAGCTGTCGTTCGCAGGGCTCGCACAGATCATCGAGCGGGTCCCGGCCGACCGTCGGCTCCGGATGATCGGCCAGGGTTCCGATGCGGGCGGCAGCGCGACGCAGGCCGACATCCGGCTGCGGGCCGAGCCCGGTTGGGGCGGTGGCACGGTTCTGCGCGCGGACGCCGACCTCTACCTGTCGGGCCGCGTCGCGCAGTTCGGGCGCGCGCTGGCGGGGGACGTCAGCAGGCGGTTGTTCGAGCAGTTCGCCACGGCCGTCGACGCTGCCGCGGCAGGACGAGAGGCGCCCGCCCGGCGTCGCC
>DASRSC010000233.1:0-3951 GCA_035695525.1 Pseudonocardia sp.
GCGTGCACATCGACCGCGTCGAGATCAAGGACGTCGCGCTACCCGAGACGATGAAACGGTCGATGTCACGCCAGGCCGAAGCCGAACGCGAGCGACGGTCCCGCGTGATCACCGCCGAGGGCGAGCTGCAGGCCTCACAGAAACTGGCCCAGGCCGCCGAGGTGATGGCCGAGCATCCCGCAGCGCTGCAGCTGCGCCTCCTGCAGACCGTCGTCGAGGTCGCCGCCGAGAAGAACTCCACCCTCGTGCTGCCCTTCCCCGTCGAGCTGCTCCGCTTCCTCGAACGATCGACACCGTCCGAGGCGGCGGAGGCCTCCCAGGCGACCACACCCAAGGTCCCCGAGCTCACCGAGCCGACCTCTCCGGAGCTGTCGTCGGCGCCGGAACCGGCCACGGCGGCCTTCTCGACGCCGCAAGCCGTGCCCTCGTCAACACCGGAACCCGTGAACTCGTCGACACCGGAAACCGTGAACTCGTCGGAGCCGGAAGCCGCGCCCTCGCCGAACCCGGCGACGGTGGCCGCGTCGAGGCCTGCGGCCGTGGCCTCGTCGAACTAGCCTGATTCGCGGTCGCGTGCCGCGAGTTGCGCCCCCGGCAGAGGGAGCACGTCGGCGAGCCGCATGTCGGTGCACGACCCGGGCTGCGGCATGGTCGACGGATGGCTCACTCCCCCGCCGACCAGCCGGCCACCCTGACCGCGTCCGCAGGCCTGCGCGACCTGATGCAGTACGTGGCCGACCACGTGGCCGGCTACCGGGAGCGGGTCGGCGACGGGCCGGCCTTTCCCTCCACGGTCGACCTCGACGACGTCCGTGCCGCGCTCGGCTCGCTGCCCGACGAGCCGACCCCGGCGGCCGCAGTGGTCGAGCAACTGGCGGACGCGGTCGAGCCGGCTCTGGTGGCCAGCACCGGCCCGCGCTACTTCGGGTTCGTGATCGGAGGGGTGCTCGACGCCGCGACGGCGGCGGAAGTACTGACCACGGGGTGGGACCAGAACGCGTTCAACCCGCTGACCTCCCCCGCCGGGGCCGTGGTCGAGGAGGTGGCCGGCGCCTGGCTCACTGACCTCCTCGGCCTTCCCGTCGGGGTCTCGTTCGGCTTCGTGACCGGCGGCCAGGGCGGCAACACAGTCTGTCTCGCCGCCGCCCGGCACGGCGTGCTGTCCGACGCGGGCTGGGACGTCGAACGCCGGGGTCTGCACGGCGCGCCACCGGTCCGGGTGGTGGCCGGCACGGGGCGGCACGCCACCATCGACAGGGCACTACGCCTGCTGGGGCTGGGAACCGATGCTCTGGTCCCGGTGCGGACCAGCCTGCAGGGCTCGATCGACGTCGAGGATCTCGGACGGGCGCTGGCCAGCACGAGCGTGGACCCGACCATCGTCTGTCTGCAGGCCGGTGAGGTGAACACCGGCGCGTTCGACGACTTCCCCGCGGCGATCGCAAGCGCGCACCAGCACGGCGCATGGGTCCACGTCGACGGGGCGATCGGGCTGTGGGCCGCCGCCAGCCCGGCCACCCGCCACCTCGTGGCGGGCGTGGAACGGGCCGACTCGTGGTCCACGGACGGCCATAAGTGGCTCAACGTTCCCCACGACGCCGGCTACGCGTTCTGCGCCCATCCGGCCACGCACGTCGCAGCGACCTCCTACAGCGCCGCCTACCTCACCGGCCAGGGTTCCGACGCGCTGCGGGGGCCCGGCGACTACGTGCTGGAGTCCTCCCGCCGGGCCCGCGGCTTCACGACGTGGGCCGCGCTGCGTCAGCTCGGCCGGTCCGGAGTCGCCGACCTGGTCGACCGCTGCTGCGCGCTCGCCCGCCGGTTCGCCCACCAGCTCGCCACCGTCGACGGAGTAACGGTCGTCAACGACGTCGTGCTCAACCAGGTGCTCGTCCGCTTCGGCGACGACGAGCAGACCAACCGGGTGATCGACGCCGTCCAGCGCTCCGGCGAGTGCTGGATGGGCGGCACGACCTGGCACGGCATGCGCCTGATGCGCATCTCGGTGTCGAGCTGGCGCACCACAGAGGCCGACGTCGATCGCTCCGTCGCCGCCATCGTGACGGCACTCGAGCAGCGGTCCTGACCGGCGGGCTCGACGCGCTAGCCGCTCAGCCTCCTACTCGGTGCGCAGCGACCACCGGGGCGGGGTGCCAGTCGAGGCAGACCGCAGTGGCGTCGTCGTTGAGCTCGCCGTTGCAGGACTCGGTGACGGCGCGGGTGACGTGCCGGACGAACTCGGGGGGCGTGAGGTCGTGGTGTTCGGCGAGCATGGCGCCGAGGCGGCGATAACCGAACTCCCGCTCGCCGCGCTGGTGCGCCTCCGTGATGCCGTCGGTGAACAACAGCAGTCGGTCACCGGGCTCCAACCGGAACGGGTGCAGCGGGTAGCGAGCCGACGGCGTGAGCCCCAGCGGCAGCGCGGGCGCAACGACGAACTCGCTCACCGCACCGTCGCGCAGCAGCAGCGGCGGTGGATGCCCCGCGTTGAGCAGCATCCCCTCGCCGCTGTCGACGTCGAGCTCCAGGACCAGCCCGGTCACGAAATCCGGCCCGGGAAACTGCTCCACCAGGTACCGGTTGGCCGCGTCGGCCTGCTCCACGATCGAGCAGTGCGCGCGGCGGGCGTTGCGCATCGCGGTGACCGACAGGCTGGCCAGCAGCGCGGCCCGCAGTCCGTGACCGGCCGCATCGCTGACCGCCACCGTCAACCGGTGCGCGCTGACCGCATAGTCGAAGTTGTCGCCCCCGATCTCGTACGCCGGCTCCACCGTGCCGGCGATGGAGAACCCGGGAAGCTCGAAGGCCAGGCTCGGCAGCAACTCCCATTGGATCTCCGCGGCCAACCCCAGCTCACGACGCCGCCGCAGCATCTCGAACCGGTCGGTGTAGCGGCGCGCCCCGGTCAGGACATGCCCCAACACCCGCGCCACGTCCTCGAGAACCTCCTCCACCTCACGGCCCAGGTCGTGACCCGGCAGGGTGACAGCCAGTACCCCGAGTCGCTCGGCGCGCACCGACACCGGGAGATAGACCACCAGCTCCGGTCCACCTGTCCCACCGGGCGCGGCCCCCGCCGCCGGGGCCTCACCGGGGTGGTCCAGAGCGGCGGTGATGCTGCGCTGCTCGCGGTAGGCCTCCCCGGCGGCACTGAGGGCCAGGTCCTGTGGCTGGATCCGGGCGGCCCCCGGGCCGCGTGTGACCGGTTCCAGGCTCGCCTCTGCGTAGTCGGCCAGCAGCAGAACACAGGCCCGGGCGGACACGCGCCGGGCCAGCCAGCCCGAGCAGACGTCCACCAGATCCGTGGGGGGCGCTTCGTCCAGGCTCCGCAACAGCGCGCCCACCCCGGGCCGAGCCGCGGCGAACTGCTCCATCATCGCGCCCACCCTGCCACCACGTGCGTCGCGCGTGTCAGACCGGGCGTGGCGGATCAGGACTCCTTCGTGGAGTAGCCGGGCGTGCACTCTCCAGCCACGCCCGGCGCCGCTCGGTGAGCGGACGGAAGTCGGACAGGCGCCCGGACAGGTCCACCGCCTCACCTTCGGGCCGGGCGGTGCGTGGGCGCAGCTGCGGGCAGTCCCGGCTGCCGAGCTCGCGGTGGTTCCGGACGAGGTCGATCTCGGAGCGGCCGCGGCCGTCCCCGTCGCGGGGGTGACGGCGCTGCGTGCGCTGCGCAGACTCGGATTCCTGACCGGTCGCCGCGTGCTGATCACCGGGGCGTCAGGTGGGGTGGGCGGGTACGCGGTGCAGCTGGCTGCGTCCGCCGGTGCGCACGTGATCGCCTCGGTCGGCAGCGCAGCGCGCGGTGAGGGTCTAGTCATGTTCGCCCTGGTGGGCGGCCCGTTCCGGGCTGAAAATGGGTGTGGTTGCCCGCTGACGCCGTTGCTCTATGGCCCCTTCGAGGTCGTGGTCTAGTCGGGCGCTGGGAGCTGCCCCGTGGGCCCTTCAGTG
>DASRSC010000234.1:0-12846 GCA_035695525.1 Pseudonocardia sp.
GCAACGCCTTGGGCGACAGCTGCAGCGACCCGTCCGGCGCCCGCTCGAACAGGCCCTGACGCTGCAACTCGCGTTCCAGCTCGGCCAGGGCGCGAGCGTCGACCCTTGCCTTGTCGCCCAGGTGGTCGCCGAGCGCGTCGAGGTCGATGTCCTCCATCCGCGCACCCGGATAGCTCTGCGAGAGCTGCTCGGCGAGCGCATCGAGCTGCCCGAGCTGCTCCATCGCGCGGGTCGCCTCGCCCATGCCCATCGGGTTGTCGCCGCGGAATCGGCCCTGCCCGTCCCAGTCCTCGCCTGGCCGCAGGCCCTGCAGCTGGGCGTCGAGCTGGGCCAGCGCCTGCGCCAGCCGTGGGTCGCCGAAGGCCTGCTGGGACAGCTCCATCAGCTCGGCCCGCTGCTCGGGCGTCATCGAGTTGAGCATCCGCTGGGCCGCCGCCGCACGCTGCGCGAGCAGGTCGACGAGCTCCTCGGTGTTCTGCGGGTTCTCCGGGAAGAACTCGCCGTGCTGCTGCATGAACTGCTGGAACTGCTCCGTGGTGTCCTGCCCGGTGGCGTGGTTCGCGAGCAGGTCGTTGAGGTCGTCGAGCATCTCCCGGATGCGCTGGACGTCCTCCGGGGTGGCGTTCTCCATCGCCTGCTTCATGCCCGCGAAGCGCTGGTCGAGCATCTCCCGGCCGAGCAGGTCGCGGATCTCCTCGTAGGCCTCCCTGGCGTCCGGGGACTGCCAGTCGTAGGAGTCCAGCTCGCGGACCGCGCCGCCGGTGTCGGACGGCAGCGCGTCGAGCTGCATCTCCCGGAACCGGGCGTCGTCGGTGTCCTGCCGTCCGAGCGAGTCGCGCTCGGCGTCGAGAGCACGCTGCAGGAGCTCGCGGACCTCCTGCAGCGTGCCGTCGAGCCGGTTCTCCCGCTGCAGCCTGCTGCGCCGCTGCCAGACCTCGCGGGTGAGCTCGTCGAGCCCGCGCCGGTTCTCCATGCCGCGGCGCAACAGCTCCTGCAGCGCGGAGCGCGGCGAGGAGCCCTCCATGACATCGCGACCGATCTCGTCCATCGCGGCCCTGAGATCAACCGGTGGAGCGAGCGGATCGGGCCCGTTGGTGTAGGGCCCGTAGGCGAACCTACGTGCGCGTCGAGCCACGGCACCTCCTGTGCGCTTGCACGAACGGCACGCTGGTCCGGTAGGTCCGCACGAATGTGCCGCTCGTCGCGTCGATCGCTGTCATCCGTAGCTCACGGTGTCGCCGTCGTCTGACTCGTCCTTTGCCAGGCGCCTCGTGAGGAACAGCAGCTCTAGCGCCAGTTCCGCCGCGCTCGCCATCGGGCCCGGGTCCTCCGTGCCGCCGGCGTCCAGCCGCTTCGCCACCTCGGTGAGGGCGTCCACAGCGGGCAGCGCGGCCACCACCTCGACGGCCGCCACGCGCTCCCCGGTGCGCACCGGGGAGCTGGCGACGGCCTCGGCGAGCGGGTTGAGGTCGATGCCGCGCAGCCGTGCGCGTGCGGTGTCGGCCGTGGCCCGGCGGAGCAGGTGCTCCAGGTGCTCGGACTCGCGGCCCTCCTCGCCGGAGGCGAACTCCAGCTTGCCGCGCAGCACGGCAGGCACTGACTCCAGGTCGACGGGACGCGCGACGGCACGTTCCTCGCCTGTGATCGCGGCCCGCCGCAGCGCAGCAGCGGCCACGGTCTCGGCGGCGGCCACGGCGAACCGCGCCGACACCCCTGAGCCCTGGTCGACGGCGCTGGACTCGCGCAGCGACCGCGTGAACCGGGCGACGACCTCGATCAGATGCCGCGGCACCTCGGCCGCGAGGTGTGCCTCCTGCTGGACCAGCGCGATCTCGTCAGCCAGCTCCAACGGGTAGTGGGTGCGGACCTCGGCGCCGAAGCGGTCCTTGAGCGGGGTGATGATCCGCCCGCGATTGGTGTAGTCCTCGGGGTTGGCCGACGCGACGAGCAGCACGTCCAGCGGCAGGCGCAGGGTATAGCCGCGCACCTGGATGTCGCGCTCCTCCATCACGTTCAGCAGCGACACCTGGATGCGTTCGGCCAGGTCGGGCAGCTCGTTGATCGCGACGATCCCGCGGTGCGCGCGGGGTACGAGGCCGTAGTGGATCGTCTCCGGGTCGCCCAGGGAGCGGCCCTCGGCGACCTTGACGGGGTCGACGTCGCCGATGAGGTCGGCGACGGCGGTGTCGGGGGTGGCGAGCTTCTCGGTGTAGCGCTCGTCGCGGTGCCGCCAGGCCACAGGCAGGTCGTCGCCCAGCTCGGCGGCGCGCCGGCGGGAGGCGGGAGTGATGGGCTCGTAGGGATGCTCGCCGAGCTCGGAGCCCTCGATCACGGGGGTCAGCTCGTCGAGCAGGTTGACGATGGACCGCAGCAGGCGCGTCTTGCCCTGGCCACGCTCGCCCAACAGCACGACGTCGTGGCCGGCGATGAGCGCGCGTTCCAGCTGCGGGAGCACGGTCGACTCGAACCCGACGATGCCGGGCCATGGGTCGCGCCCCTCGCGGAGTGCGGTGAGGAGGTTCTGGCGGATCTCGTCCTTGACACCACGCATCTCGTGGCCGGACGCTCGGAGGGCACCGAGGGTGCGGGGAAGATCATGGGGCACGTAATCAACGTTACGCCGGGATCCCCCTTTCGTGCGCGGCGTCGCCGCTCCGGAACGGTTGTTGACCTCTACCTGACTTCAGCTCCTAGCGTGATCGCAGCAGGTCGGCGACAGGTGAGGGAGACGCGAGTGAAGGCGATCCGGCAGTACGAGTTCGGGGCGGCGGACACCCTGCGGTTCGAGGACGTAGCCGACCCCGTACCGGGCGATGGGCAGGTGCTCATCGAGGTCGCCGCCGCAGGCGTGCACCTCCTCGACACGATCATCCGGGCCGGCATGACGGGCGGCCCGTTCCCGCCACCGACGCTGCCCATGACGCCGGGTCGCGAGGTGGCGGGCGTCGTCGGGGGCGTCGGTCCCGGCGTCGACGGGAGCTGGGCCGGGCGCAGCGTCGTCGCGCACCTCGGGATGGCCAGCGGGGGGTACGCCGCATTGGCGGTGGCTCCGGCCGCGGCGCTGCACGCCGTACCCGACGCGATCGCGCCGGAGACGGCCGTCGCCATGATCGGCACCGGTCGTACGGCGCTCGGCATCCTCGACGCCGCGGAGCTCGCAGCCGACGATGTCGTGCTCATCCCCGCGGCGGCCGGCGGGCTGGGGGCGCTGTTCGTCCAGGCGGCACGGGCCGCGGGCGCGACCGCCGTCGGGCTGGCCGGCGGACCGGACAAGGTGGAACAGGTGCGGGCGCTCGGCGCCGACGTCGCCGTCGACTACCGGGAGCCGGACTGGGCCGACCAGGTCCAAGCGGCCCTCGGCGACCGGAAGCCGACACTTCTCCTGGACGGCGTCGGCGGTGCGGTCGGCCGGACGGCGCTGACGATGCTCGACATCGGTGGGCGGATCGTCATGTTCGGCGGGTCGTCCGGCGCGGTCACCGAGTTCAGCAGCGCCGACGTCGTCGCAGGCGGGCTGTCGGTCGTGTGGGTCACCGGACCGCGCATGCTGCGCCGCTACGGCGGCCTGCGCCCACTGGAGACCCGAGCGCTGGCCGAGGCTGCGGCCGGCCGGCTGGTACCGGTGGTGCACCCGCCGTTCCCGCTCGCCGACGCGGCGGCCGCCCACATCGCTCTGGAGGGTCGCGCGACGACGGGCAAGGTGGTCCTGACGCCCTGAGGAGGCGCCCTGCGCAGGAATGCGCTCCTGGCCGGCAGGCCCGACCGCGTGGCGGCCACGTCGCGCTGACGGCGCCTGTCGGAACAGGGGCCTCGGAGGGGAGGGTTGCCCCACCCCGATCCGGGGGGCGCACCGGCTCAACCCGGGTGTCGGATTCCCGCAGGCTCGCCCCATGACCACCG
This sequence comes from Pseudonocardia sp., assembly GCA_035695525.1. GTDB lineage: Bacteria > Actinomycetota > Actinomycetes > Mycobacteriales > Pseudonocardiaceae > Pseudonocardia. Next base: position 3,901 of record DASRSC010000234.1, read on the forward strand.
ACACCATCCGGGCCACCTGCGAGCCACGAGCCGGGAGCGACTTCGCGCGCCTGTCGCGGCAGATCGCCGCCGCCGGGCTGCTGGACCGCAAGCCCGGCCGCTATGCCGTCCGCTTCGCCCTCGTCGGCGCGGCCGTTGCCGCGACGACCACCGCGTTCGTCCTGCTCGGGAACTCACCATGGCAGCTGATCGTCGCCGCTGCCGCCGCCGTGGTGTACGGCCAGATTGCGCTGCTCGCGCACGACGTCGCGCACCGACAGGTCTTCCGGACCCGCCGCGCCGCCTCGATCACTGGGAGGTTGCTCGGCAACCTCGGCATCGGCATGTCCTACGGCTGGTGGATGGACAAGCACACGCGCCACCACGCGAACCCCAACCACGAAGGGCTCGACCCCGACGTCGATGCGGGCGCGCTCGTCTGGACCGGCGAGCAGGCGGCGGCGGGCCGGGGCCTCACCCGATTCGTGAACCGCCACCAGGCGGTGCTGTTCTTCCCCCTCCTCACGCTGGCCGGACTCGACCTGCGCAAGAGCAGCGTCCAGGGTCTGCTGGGCGAGCGCGGCGCCGCGGTACGCGGCCGCCGGCTGGAGCTGGCGTTGCTCGCCGCCCATGCCGTCGGGTACCTGACGGCACTGTTGCTGGTACTGCCACCGGGCCTCGCGGTCGCCTTCTTCGTGATCCACCAGGGCCTGTTCGGGGTGTACCTCGGATCGATCTTCGCTCCCAACCACAAGGGCATGGCGATGCCGCAGGGCCGCATGGACTTCCTGCGCAAGCAGGTGATCACATCGCGGAACGTGCGGGGCACCACGTCCCTGACCGACGGCCTGCTGCACGTGGCGATGGGTGGACTCAACCACCAGATCGAGCATCACCTCTTCCCGAGCATGCCGACTCCGAACCTGCGGCGAGCGCGCCCGGTGGTGCGGGAGTTCTGCGCCGAGATCGGCGTGCCCTACCACGAGACGGGCCTGCTCCGCTCCTGGGCGGAGTCGCTGGGACAGCTGCGCCGCGCCAGTGCGCCGTTGCGCGGAGGGGCCGAGTGACCGGAACGTTCACGACGGGCGCCGGTGCGGGACGAGAGGCTCTCGCCCATGATGCTGAAACCGGCGACGATCGACCTGCCCGCTGCAGTGGACTTCATGGCGACCCACGCTCGTCCGCTCGACCGGCACCGCCTCCGGCTGCTCCTCGGCACGGGCGCCCCGGAGCCTGTGCTCGCCGCAACCGAGGCGTACCGCAACGCCGACGGCGGCTACGGCTGGGGACTGGAACCGGACCTGCGATCCGGCACGAGCCAACCGGGAGCCGCGCTGCACGCGTTCGAGGCGTTCGAGGACATCGCTCCCATGACGACGACACGCGCCGGGGCGCTGTGCGACTGGCTGGAGTCGGTGTCGCTGCCAGCCGGCGGCCTTCCGTTCGCGCTGCCGGTGAACGATCCGGCAGGCACCGCCCGCTGGTGGGCGCAGGCCGACGCAGGGGCGTCGTCGCTGCAGATCACCGCCGTCGTCACGGCTGCGGCCCTGCGCGTGGCACGGCACGACCCGGTCGTCGCTGCCCACCCGTGGACCGCCCGTGCCACCCGGTACTGCCTCGATGCCGTGCGGGCCGTGGAGGAGCGCCCGCACGCGCTCGTCCTGGCCTTCGCGCTGCAGTTCCTCGACGCCGCGCACGACAGCGAGCCCGAGGCGGCTGCGCTCCTCGATCGGCTCGCCACGCACCTCCCGGACGACGGCATCCTTCCCGTCGACGGCGGCACGGAGAGCGAGGTGATCCGCCCGCTGGACATCGCACCGGCCCCCGATCGTCCGGTGCGGTCGCTCTTCGCTCCCGACGTGGTCGTCGCCGACCTGCACCGGCTCGGCGGGACGCAGCAGGACGACGGCGGCTGGCGGGTGGAGTTCGCGGAGTTCTCCCCGGCAGGCGCGCTCGACTGGCGAGGTCACGCCACGGTGCGGGCGGTGGCGGTCCTGCGCGCCAACGGCGTGATCTGAGCCGTGCCCGTGCGGTCAGGGGACCAGCAACAGCGCGGTGGGTACCGCCACCAGCCCGGCGGCAGCCAACCGCACCAGCACGCGGACAGCACCCGGCAGGGGCGGTGGCGGCGTGGTGATCCGGTCCAGCCGGTGGTCCAGCCCGTCGGTGAACGAGCTCAACGCGGCGGCCGGTGCTGCACCGCCCATTGTCCGCAGCGCCCCGGTCAGCTGGTTCGCGGTGACCTCCGCCGACGCCACGTCGTCGGCCCTCATCTCGATCAACGCGGCCACCGCCAGCTGGGCGCAGACCATGCCACGCACGAACGGCGCCGTCGCCCCCCAGGCCACGAACGGCAGCACCACGAGGTCGTGACGTTCCCGCAGGTGGGCCTGTTCATGGGCGAGCACGGCCCGGACGGCAGCCGGCTCGAGGGCATCGAGGACGCCGGCGGAGAGCACGAGCCGCGACCGCAATCCAGGGAGGCAGTACGCCACGGGGATCGGGTGGTCGAGCACCCGGGCGCCGGGTACGGCTGGCCACGGCGTACCCAGCAGGTCGAGCAGGTCCCGGTGGCGACGGCGGACGCGCAGCGTACGCAGGGTGACCACTGCCAGCACACTGACCAGCCGCAGGGCGAGCGCCAGCGCCGCCAGCAACGCGGCGAAGTGGGTGACCGTGAGCGCCGGGGGAACCTCGCCGACGGCCAACGCGCCGACCGCCACGGAGGCGGCGACCGACGGCGAGGGTCCCAGCGGCGACAGGCCGTACATCACCCCCGAGCCGAGCAGCGCGACCCCGCCCGCGAGCCCGACCGCCTGCCACACGAGCAGGGCCCCGACAGGGTCGCGGGCAGGCCAGTGCGCGGCGGCGAGCGCCCGGCTGACCGGCTCGGCAAGGAGAACGCCGAGCACGAGCAGGCCGAACGCAGTGAGCGTCATCGGACGTAGGTTGGTTCAGCCGAGCAGCTCGCGCAATGTGGCGCGCTCGTCGGCCGGGATCGAGCCGAGGAACCGGGCCAACGCCGCGCCCCGGTCGGGTGCCGCGTCCAGCGCGTCGCGCATGAGCTCGGCGACGTGGTCCTCGCGGCTGGCCACCGAGCGGTAGCGGTGGGCCCGGCCCTCGCGCTCCCGCGTGACGAGGCCCTTGCGCTCCAGCCGCCCCAGCACTGTGAGCACGGTGGTGGTGGCCAGGTCACGGCTACCCAAGGCGTCCTGCACGTCGCGGGCCGTGACAGGCCCGGCGGCCGACCACAGGGTCTCCATTACGGCACGTTCCAGCTCACCCAGCGTCGGCACCCACCTATTCTACTTCAGGTAGAACGCTTCTGGTACATCGGTGAGTGGATCTGCGCTTAGTCACCTACCTGCAGGAAGTGCGACCACGCTCCGGAACCGGCGTACCTCCGTCCGGATCTCCGTTGAGATCTTCGGGGCCGGCGGCCAGCCGTCCGGTCGGCTTCTCGGTGTCCTCGCTGGTCCAGCATGCTTCGAAGGCCGCATCCAGAGCGGGTCGTCGACGAGCGGGTCGGTGCGCCTGAGCGCGAGAGGGGCCGCGGTGAGCCTCACCGGGCGCTCACACCACGGCATAGTGACGTCCATGGCGGCGGACCCGGGCGCAATCCGAATGGGCACCGCACGAGGCCGATGGGTGCTCCTGACCACCGTGCTCGGGTCCGGCCTCGTGATGATCGACAGCACGGTGGTGAACGTCGCGCTCGCGCACATCGGCACCGAGTTCGGCGCGGGTTTCATCGCGCTGCAGTGGACGGTCAACGCCTACACGCTCACCCTCGCCTCGCTGATCCTCCTGGGTGGGTCGCTCGGTGACCACTTCGGGCGCCGCCGCATCTTCCTGATCGGCGTCGTGTGGTTCGCGCTGGCGTCACTGATGTGCGGTCTCGCCCCCAATATCGAGACCCTCATCGCGGCCAGGGCACTGCAGGGCGTCGGCGGCGCGCTGCTCACCCCGGGCAGCCTGGCACTGATCTCGGCGTCGTTCCACGGACCGGACCGGGCGGCTGCCGTCGGTGCCTGGTCGGGCCTGGGCGGGATCGCCGGCGCCGTCGGGCCCTTCCTCGGGGGTTGGCTGGTGGAGTGGAACTGGCGGGCGGTGTTCCTCATCAACCTGCCGTTGGCCGTGCTGATCGTCGCGGTGGCGGTCCGGCACGTGCCGGAGAGCCGCGACACCGAGTCCGCCGCCGGGCTCGACATCGCCGGCACGGTGCTCGCCGTGCTCGGCCTCGCCGGCCTGACGTACTCGCTCACCGGGCTCAGCGCGCGTGGTGCGGCTCCGGACCTGGTCGCCGGCCTGATCGTCGGGGTCGTGGCACTGGTCGCGTTCGTCCTGTGGGAGCGGCGCTCACCGCATCCGCTGGTGCCGCCCGAACTGTTCAGGAACACGACGTTCAGCGCCACCAACGCCGTGACGCTCCTGATCTACGGCGCCCTCGGCGTGGTCTTCCTGCTGCTGGTGCTGCAACTGCAGATCGTCGTGGGGTTCAGTCCACTCGCCGCCGGCACCTCGCTGCTGCCCGTCACACTGATCATGCTCGCGTTCTCCGCGCGCGCCGGGGCGCTCGCCGGACGGATCGGGCCGCGGTGGCCACTGACGCTGGGCCCGCTGATCAGCGCGGCAGGGCTGCTGCTCATGCTCCGGATCGGACCCGGCGCCTCGTGGCTCACCGACGTGCTGCCCGCCGTGCTCGTCTTCGGCGCGGGTCTGGCGCTCACCGTCGCCCCGCTGACCGCCACCGTGCTCGACAGCGCCCCCGACAGGTACGCCGGAGCGGCATCGGGGGTGAACAACGCGGTCGCCCGAGCAGCGGGGCTGCTCGCGGTGGCCGTGATTCCCGGCATCGCCGGCATCCGGGGCGACGACTACACCGACCCCGCCTCGTTCGGCACCGGGTTCCGGATCGCCATGGTGATCGGAGCGGGACTGCTGGTCGCGGCGTCGCTGCTGGCGTTCGTGGTGGTCCGGCGCCCGCTCCGGGCAGCGGAGCCCGATGCAGCGGAGCCCGATGCAGCGGACACCGGCGCGCCGGAGCGGGTGCGGATCGAGGAGTGCATGCATTGCCCGGTGACCGGACCGCAGGTGCTTCCCCCACCGGACCGGGCGCTCGGCAACCGCTGAACCGACGCCTCGCGTCCCCGACCACGCTCCACCGCCGAGGCGCGGCGGCTTACCGCAGGTTCAGCGCCTCCGCGAGCTCGCGCAACGCGGGCACCGGGTCGTCCCCACCCGGCAGCACCTGCGCACAGACGTGGTCGGCGCCCGCGTCGAGGTGCTCGGTGAGCCGTGCGGCGACGGCGGCGGCGTCACCGTGGGCGACGAGCGCGTCGATCAGCCGGTCGCTCCCACCGTCGGCCAGGTCCTCCTCGCTCCACCCCAGGCGCAGCAGGTTGGACGTGTAGTTGCGCAGGCCGAGGTAGGGCTTCGCAACGACGGGACGCCCGATCGCCCGGGCGCGCTCCGGGTCGGTGTCGAGCACCACCTTGTGCTCCGGCGCGAGCAGCACGCCCTCACCCAAGAGCTCCCGCGCCTCGCGGGTGTGCTCCGGCGTGGTCAGGTAGGGGTGCGCGCCCGCCGTGCGCTCGGCGGCCAGCTTCAGCACCTTCGGCCCGAGCGCGGCGAGCACGCGCCCGTCCACCGGCACCTTCGCGGCGTCCAGCCGATCCAGGTACTCGACGATGGTGGCGTAGGGACGCCGGTAGTCGCTGGTCGCCTCGGGGTGGCCGATGCCCACGCCGAGCAGGAACCGGCCGGGGTGCGCGGCCTCGATCCGGTGGTAGGACTCGGCAGCTTCCTCCGCAGGTGTCGTCCACATGTTGACGATGCCGGTGGCCACCGCGATCCGCTCCGTGGCGTCGAGCAGCGACTCGGCGAGCCGCAGGTCCCCGGGAGGCGAGCCGCCGATCCAGATGGCGCCGTAGCCCAGCGCCTCCACCTCCGCCGCCAGCTCTGGGGTGAGCCCACCCACGTGCCGCCAGACGCCGTACCGACCCAGTTCTACCGTCATGACGGCGGCAACCCCGCAGCGCCCCGGCGCATTCCGGCAAGTGTCGGTGCGGGCACATAGGGTCTTTCCGTGAGCCGAGAGCCGACCACCCGGGCAGCCCCGCTGCGGATGCGTCCGCGGGTGGTGGTGCCGCCCGATCCACGGCAGCCGCGCGAGGCCCCCGCCGGCACGGAGGCGGTGGTCGTCGGAGGTGGGGTGGCGGGGATCAGCGCCGCCGTCGTGCTCGCCGAGCGCGGCGTCGCGGTCACGCTGCTGGAGGCCGCGCCCACCCTCGGCGGCCGGCTCGGCGCCTGGCCACACACGTTGCCCGATGGCACCGAGCAGGTGGTCGAGCACGGCTTCCACGCGTTCTTCCGCCACTACTACACGTGGCGCGCGGTGCTCCGCCGGATCGACCCGGCGTTGAGCTTCCTGCGCCCGGTCGACGGCTACCCGGTGATCTCACGACAGTGGCCGCCCGAGGACCTCACCGGGTTGCCCGCGGCGCCGCCGCTCAACCTGCTGGCGCTGTTCGCCCGCTCCCCGAGCCTGGGCCTGCGCGATCTCCTCGGCTCCCGGCAGTCGCTGGCCGCCGAGCTGCTCGCCTACGACCGCGAGCGCACCACCGCGGCGTTCGACACAGTGCCTGCTGCGGAGTTCCTCGCCGCGCTGGGCATGTCCGACCGCGCCAGGGCGATGCTGTTCGAGGCGTTCGCACGGTCGTTCTTCGCCGAGCCCGGAGCGCTGTCCGCTGCCGAGCTCATCGCGATGTTCCACTACTACTTCCTGGGCAACCCCGAGGGCATCGGCTTCGACGCACCCGCCACCGACTACCTCACCTGCATCTGGGAGCCGTTCCGGGCCTTCCTCGTGCGGCGCGGCGCCGAGATCCGCACCTCCACCGCCGCACGGGCGATCCTCCCTGCCGACGGGCACCGCTGGCGCGTCGAGCTGGCCGACGCAGCTCCGCTGGAGACCCGTCATCTGGTGCTCGCGACCGAGCCCGGCGCCTTGCGAAGCCTGCTCGCCGCCTCGCCGGCCGCCGCCGCCGTCGCACCGCGGCTGGCGGCGAAGACGGCCGCGCTCACCGTGGCTCCACCGTTCGCGGTCACCCGGCTGTGGCTCGATCGCGATGTCGCGCCAGAACGTTCGACGTTCAGCGCCGTCAGCCGGGAGCCCACGCTCGACTCCGTCACCCTCTACTCCCGCCTGGAGCGGCCGTCCGCCGCGTGGGCGGCGCGCACCGGCGGAGCGGTGGTGGAGTTGCACTCCTACGCCTGCGCCGCACCCGACGCCGACACGGCGACGGCGCGGATGCGCGCCGAGCTGGCAGCGCTCTGGCCGGAGACGGCGGCCGCAGGCCTGGTGCACCTGCAGCAGCGGCTGGAGGCCACGGCCCCCACCTTCCCGCCCGGCGGCGCCGGCACCAGGCCCACGGTCAGCGGCGAGGCCAGGGGAATCCGGGTAGCCGGCGACTTCGTGGAGACGCCGTTCCTCACCGGCCTCATGGAGCGTGCATCGGCGTCGGGGGTGCTGGCGGCCAACGACGTGCTCGCCGAGGTGGGCGCCGGCCCGGAGGAGATCTTGGGTGGGCCGCAACGCGGGTTGCTCGCCGGGCTGCTTCCTGCGCGAGCCACACCGCGCTGGTCAACACCGCCCTCGTCGATACCGGGTCGGGTGCGCGTGGAGCCCGCAGCAGCGCCCTCGGCGGCGCGGCGCAGGTGAGGATCGCCCTCGATCCGGGGCCACGCGACGGCCCGGTCCGTATCCGCCGGCTCGCCGATGACGGCGCCCCGCTCGGGTCCGAGGAGACCCTGACCGACCTCGCGCGTGTCGCCGAGCTGGAGCGCGAGCACGGGCCACGATGGGTGTTCGCCCGTGCGCACACCTACCGGCGGCTGCTGGCTGCTGGCGTGGAAGTGGCGCGTGCTCACGACGTCGAGCTGGTGGAGGGCCTGCTCGTGGGTGCTGCCGGCCACTACGGCCAGCCGCACGGCCTGGCCGCCGCCACCGCCCGGCTGCACGGCCGCACTCCCGACCCCGACCCGCCCGCTGGCGACGACGGTCCACCGGCATTGTTCGAGACGGGGCCTGCCACAGACGAGCTGACCGACGTCGTGGCCGTGCACGCCGCCCAGCAGCGCGCGCTCGCCGCGGCCGGGCCAGGAATGCGGCTCCTCGCGGCCGCCGAGTCCGCCGGGGTGCTCGTGGCCGAGGAGATGACGTGTTACGGCCTGCCGTGGCGCGCGGAGATCCACGATCAGCTGCTCACCGAGCTGCTCGGCCCGCGTCCTGTGCTCGGGGGCAGGCCGCCGAAGCTGGCCGCGCTCGCCGAGGACGTCACGACGGCCTTCGACGGGCGGCCGCTCAACCCCGACTCCCCCGCCGAGGTGCTGCGCGCCTTCGCCCGGGCCGGGCACGAGCTGGAGACCACACGCTCGTGGGAGCTGCGCCGGATCGACCATCCGGCCGTCGAGCCGCTGCTGGCGTACAAGGAGCTGGCCCGGCTGCACTCCGCCCACGGATGGTCGTGGCTGCGCACGTGGGTCGACGGCGGCCGGTTCCGGCCGGAGTACGTGGTCGGCGGCGTGGTGTCGGGCCGGTGGGCATCCCGCGGCGGGGGCGCCCTGCAGATCCCCCGCGCCGTGCGCGCCGCCGTCCGGGCGGACCCCGGATGGCGCCTGGTCGTGGCCGACGCCGCGCAGCTGGAGCCACGGGTGCTTGCGGCGCTCTCGGGCGATCACGCGCTCGCCCCCGGCGAGGACGACCTGTACACCGCCCTCGCCGCTCGCGAGTTCGAGGGCGACCGGGCCAGGGCCAAGCTCGCGCTGCTGTCCGCGATGTACGGCCAGACCTCCGGTGGTGCCGGAGTGCTGCTGGCCACGTTGCGCAGGCGGTTCCCCGCGGCGATGGCCTACGTGGAGGACGCCGCGAGGGCAGGTGAGGAGGGCAGGCTCGTGCACTCACAC
>DASRSC010000235.1:0-11507 GCA_035695525.1 Pseudonocardia sp.
GCGGCCCCCACGACCTCCCCGGCCCGGTACACCGTCAACAAAGCCGTCGCGGGCTCACCGGTGCGGCACAGAGCGTCGATCACGGTCAGCTCGACCGTGTACCGGATCGGGTCGGCGCCGAGCAGCGGGAGGGCCAGCCGGGCGAACTCCTCGACGTCATCGTGCAGAAGGATCTCCACGCCTCATACTCTCCACCGCCGTTGCCGCAGCTGCGATCGCTTATCGACCATGATCAGCAGTTCGACATGCCGAGCCGCGCCATGCTCGACCATGGGCCCCGAGCCGCTGATCACGGGTAGCCGGGTGACAGAGGGTGGAGAAGGCCGGCGCTAGAGGACCGGCAGATACGTCTTCAGTTCGTACGGCGTGACCTGGCGGCGGTACCCGTCCCACTCCGCCCGCTTGTTGCGCAGGAAGAAGTCGAACACGTGCTCGCCGAGGATCTCCGCGACCAGCTCCGAGTGCTCCATGGCCGCCAGCGCCTCGGTCAGGTTCTGCGGCAGCGACTCGTACCCCATCGCGCGGCGCTCGGTCTCGGTGAGCGACCAGACGTCGTCCTCGGTGGGCGGCGGCAGCTCGTAGCCCTTCTGCACGCCGGTGAGCCCGGCGCCGAGGATCACCGCGAACGCCAGGTAGGGGTTGCACGCGGTGTCGAGCGTGCGGACCTCCACCCGTCGAGTGGACGACTTGCCCGGGGAGTACATCGGGACCCTCGCCAGCGCCGAGCGGTTGGCGTGTCCCCAGCTGACGGCTGTGGGCGCCTCGCCACCGGTGATCAGGCGCTTGTAGGAGTTGACCCACTGGTTGGTGACCGCGCTGATCTCCCGTGCGTGCCGCAGGACCCCGGCCACGAACGCCTTGCCGGTCTCCGAGAGCTCGAACGGGTCGTTCGGGTCGTGGAAGGCGTTGCGGTCGCCCTCGAACAAGGAGAAGTGCGTGTGCATCGCCGAGCCGGGGTGGGCCGAGAACGGCTTGGGCATGAACGAGGCGCGCACGCCCTGGGTGATCGCGACCTCCTTCACGACGTACCGGAACGTCATGATGTTGTCGGCCATCGTGAGCGCGTCGGCGTAGCGCAGGTCGATCTCCTGCTGGCCCGGGCCGCCCTCGTGGTGGCTGAACTCGACGGAGATACCCATCGACTCGAGCGTCTCGATCGCGTTGCGCCGGAAATGCGGTGCGACGTCGTGGCTGGCCTGGTCGAAGTACCCGCCGTTGTCGGCGGGAACCGGCGGGCTGCCGTCGTTGGGCAGGTCACGGAGCAGATAGAACTCGATCTCGGGGTGGACGTAGCAGGTGAACCCGGCCTCGCCCGCCCTGCTCAAGGCGCGCCGCAGCACGTGCCGGGGGTCGGCCCACGACGGTGAGCCGTCGGGCATCGCGATGTCGCAGAACATCCGGGCCGAGTAGTGCTCACCCGACGAGCTCTCCCACGGCAGCACCTGGAAGGTCGAGGGATCGGGCCGCGCGACCATGTCCGACTCGTACACCCGCGCGAAGCCCTCGATCGCGGACCCGTCGAAGCCGATTCCCTCCGCGAACGCGCCCTCCAGCTCGGCCGGGGCGACGGCCACCGACTTGAGATAGCCGAGCACATCGGTGAACCAGAGGCGGACGAAGCGGATGTCGCGTTCCTCGAGTGTGCGGAGCACGAACTCCTGCTGGCGGTCCATGCGCCGAGCCTAGGAACGTCGCGTTACAGACATGTTTCGTCGCTGCTCAGTAGCTGCGACATCGGGCACACGATCAGGAGTCCGCACCGACGGTCCCGCGCCTTCCCGCACGCCCGCCCTACGCCGGGGGCTCCGCTCGTGGTCCTGCGATGCCCTCACTGTGAGACGTTCCTCCAGACGGAGGTGGCGGAACTGGTAGACAGCTCCCACCTGCCGCAGCACACCACGACGGTGGGCGTCGTCGAGGAAACGCATGAGCCGAAGCGGGGTGTGGCCCCGTGACGCCAGCCAGACGCGGTTGAGGACAGCGGCCCCCCACGCCCGGGCCAGGCACACCGTGAGTCCGACGGCGAGCCCGAACACGATGCCGACCGCGATGGCGGTCGTCGGGTTCGTCGCGCGCGGGAAGACCAGACCGCCGACCACCGCACCGGCGAGTCCGTAGGCAACACTTCCCATGTTCCTCATCAGGAAACGGCCGAGCAGTGCTGACGCCAGCCCACCGGCGAGCACCAGGGCGAGATCGAAGCGACCGTTCAGGACCCCGATGAACCGGGTCTCACGGGTGAAGGCGAAGGCCATCCCGTAGAAGAGGCCCAGTGACACCAGCAAGGACAGCGCGAACGACATGGCAGCGACCCGGTCGTTCCTCAGCACACTGGCCGGGCTGGACACCAGCCTCGCGTCGACCGGAGTGCCGACCCAGACGTGGGCTCCGACGGCGAGGCCGAAGACCACCGCGAGCAGGATGACCACTCCGACCGACAACGACCAGCCGAGCCCCAGGCTCACCGCGATCACCACGCCGACCGCGCACCTGCGCAGGAACCTCATCGTCGTGCCCCGGATCCGGAACTCGACGCGCAGCGGCCCCGATCGTCGCCCGAAGGCGTGTGACACGCAGCCGGCCGCGGCGAACGAGAGACCGTAGATCATCCCGATCACCGGACCACCGGCGAGCCAGCCGGCGACGGCGAACAGCACGGCGGCGGGCAGGCCGAGGTACACGCTGCTGACCAGTCGCGGAACTGCCTTGTCGAGCTGCCACCAGGCAAGATCCCCGGCGGGCAGCCGATGCGTGTGCTGGGCGAGGAAGGTGAGCCACCGCTCGGCCTGGTCCGGATCGTAACTGCGCGCAGCCGTCGGACGGTCGCCCTGTGCGGGCGGTGCCGGCGTCTGCCGGTAGACGGCGGGCAGATAGGCGTCCAGGAGGTGGCCTTCGATCGTGCCCCGGTCGGGGAACCGGGTGGTGTCGCAGAGATCAGCAGGGTTCGAGCAGGGATGCGCGTAGGCGGTTCTGGCCAGGTCGACCATCAACGGGGTACGGAGTGCCTGCGCCAACACACCGGCGGGATTCCGGCGCAGGTGATCCACGACAGGCTGCCAGCGGGTCTCACCGAGCCGTCTGCGTGCGGTGAGGAAGGCGATGGCGTCATCGACCTCGACCGGTTCGATCTCGACGACGGCGGCTCTGGCCAGCATCGATCCCGCCTGGTTCACCGCGAGCTCGTACTCGGTGCTGCGGCAGGTCACCACGAGCGGGCGTCCACCCGCCACCGCCTGGTCGAGGGCGTCGATCGCCGCGGCGTGCAACGCCGGTGGCGTTTCGTCGAGACCGTCAAGCACCGGAACGACCCTGCCCTCGAGAATCAGCCGGGTTGCGGCGTCCCGGCCGTAGGCGGATCTGTTGGCCAGGGCCGGGTACTCCTCGACGAGTCTGCGGGCCAGCCACCGGTGCAGATGTTCGCGGTGGGGGTTCCACGAGGCCAAGGGCAGCAGCACCGGTATCGGCTCAGCGGGCAGTGGCTCGGCGAGCAGCCCCAGCGTGAGCAGGATCGCCAGCACGGACTTACCGGCACCGGGTTCTCCCAGCACCACCAGCTGGCGCGTGGGGAGCTGCCGGAACTGCCCGACCACGTCGCCGAGACCACCGCTCAGGCTCAGGCGATCGGGCCGGGCGCCGTCCGGTCCGTCACCCAGCACGGCGGAGGCCACCGCGGCCACCTGCCGTCCGGTGCTCGACCACCTGAGCGGAACCGGTTCGGGCCGGTGCAGCGATCGCATCTCGACCTCGACCGTCCACTGCCGGGAGATCGCCGACGCAAGCTCCCGGACCGCCAGGTCGAGACGGTCGTCGCGGAGGCCGGCGACGGGCGCCTCTGTGCCAGCCCCTGCCTCGGCCGCCGGTGGACGCGGCACGGTCCGGGGTACTTGCGGCTCGCCGGCGAGGATGCGTTCGTGCAGCTGGAGCACTTCGCTGCCGGGATCGATGCCGAGCTCGTCGACGAGCCGGGTGCGCAGGTCATGGAAGACCTTCAGCGCGTCGGCCTGCCGTCCGCCCCGGTTCAACGCCAGCATCAGCTGCGCGTGCAGCTTCTCGCGCAGCGGGTGCTCGGCGACCAGCTCCATCAGCTCAGCGGCGACGTCGCGGTGCTCCCCCAGTTCGAGCTGCCAGTCGACGCACTGCTCAATGGCGCCGAGCCGCTGCTCGTTCAGCAGAGTGACGCGGTTGGTCAGCACGGAGATGCACAGGCCGTCGAGCACGGAGCCACGCCACAGCCCCAACCCCGCGCGGGCCTCCCGGACGGCGTCCGCGAGCCTGCCTTCTGCAGCGAGCCTGCGGGCGTCGGACAGGCCGCGGTGGAACCGCAGCAGATCCAGCTGGTCCTCGCCGACCGCGATCCGGTAACCGGGCCCGTCGGTGAGGATGACCTGACCACCGAGGCGCTCCCGTAGCACCGATACACAGTTCTGCACCTGCTTGACGGCGGTCGCCGGTGGCTCGTCACTCCAGACCGCCTCGACCAGCTTCGAGAGCGGCACCACCGAGTTGGGCGCCAGTAGCAAGGCTGCGACGACCCGTTGATGCCGGGTGCTCGGCAGACTCAGCCTGCCCCCGTCGCTGGTCACTTCGAGCGTTCCGAGCACGCGGAACTCCAACGCCATGCTTCTCCCCCGGCACGTCCTGCGGGGGATGCTACCCGCAGTAGCTGGCCGAACACTGCTGGCGCCGGATTTCGGCGGAAGGACGGCGTAGGGACAAGGTGATGACGAGGACTGTCACGTTCTGTCCGTCCCGTTCCCACGAATGGGGCATCGGTGCGGCGGATCGGTGATTGCCAGTCGTGGGGGGTTGTCAATCACCGTTCCGCACGCGCCGCGCGTTCCCACGCGAGTACGTCACGGCCCAGGCGGGCCTGGTGCTGCTCCGCCGGCGGCCTCCTGACGAGGATGCCGACCTGCGCGGTCGCAGGAGTCGCGGGATCAGCTCGCGCGGCACACCGTGTCGGGAGGGGGCAGCGTGGCGTCGATCAGGTACTTCGCGACGGCGTCGTCCACGCACGGAACACCCTGCAGGGCCACCGTGTGCTGCGTGCCCTCGAAGGTCAACAGGCTGCCCTTCAGCGCCTTCGCCAGGTCCACCCCCGCCTGGTAGGGAGTGGCCGGGTCCCCGGTCGTCGAGACGACGAGCGTCGGCGGCAGTCCCTCCACCTGCGGCACGTGCGGCTGGCTGGTCGGCGGGGCCGGCCAGAACGCGCACGGGTCGAGCGCCGGGACGATGCCACGCCCGTCATCGCGGAACGGGGCAGCCTCGTTGGACCGACGGATCAGCTCCGCCTGCTGGGCGCGATCGGTGATCCGCTGCTCGTCAACGCAGCTGATGGCGACGAACGCCTCGATGCCGTTGCCGTAGTGGCCGTCCGGGCCGCGGTCGTTGTAGATGTCGGCCAGTCGCAACAGGATCGTGCCGTCACCCGTTGCGAGACCGGACAGGCCGCGGGACAGCGCCGGCCACAGCTGGGACAGGTAGAGCGCCTGGATGGTGCCCGTTACCGCGTCCGGGTAGGACAGCGTCCGGCTGCCGCCCTCGGCCCGGGCGGGCTTGTCGATCAAGGGGCGCGTGAGAGCCTGGAACGCGGCTGTGGCCTTCGCGGGGTTGGTGCCCAGCGGGCAGTTCGGCTGGCGGGCGCAGTCCGCGGCGTAGGCGTCGAAGGCCTGCTGGAAGCCGGCGTTCTGCTTCACGGTGCGGTCGATCGTGGTCTCGGTTGGGTCCAGGGCTCCGTCGAGCACCAGGGCACGGACGTTCTGGGGAAACGCCTCTGCGTAGGCCGAGCCGATCCGGGTGCCGTACGAGTAGCCGAGGTAGGTCAGCTTCTCGTCGCCGAGCGCCGCACGCAGGATGTCGACGTCCTTGACGACGTCGCGGGTGCCCGCGTTCGCCAGCACCGGCACCCCGCCGGAGCGCTGGCTGCACCGATTCGCGTACTGCCGGTTCTCGGCTTCGGTCTGCGCGACGCCGGCCGGCGACGGGTCGACGTCCAGGTCGGCCCGCTCGACCTCCCACTCGGCGTCGTTCAGGCAGTCGATCGTCGGGGTGCTCGCCCCGACACCGCGCGGGTCGAACCCGACGAGGTCGAAGCGCTGGGCCAGCGGAGTCTGCGCGATCCGTCCCGACAGGGACGCCGCGAGGCTCGCCCCCGACGCACCGGGACCGCCCGGATTGACCAGCAACGACCCGATCCGTGCGCCGGTCGCCCGCTGCCTCAGGACCGCGATCTGTGCGGTCTGGCCGTCAGGGGCGTTGTAGTCGAGCGGCACCTCGAGGCGCGCGCAGTCGAACTTCGGGTCGGCAAAGTTCTGACGGTCGCCGGCGGTGGTGGCGAAGTCCGCGCAGGGGCCCCAGGACAGCTTCTGGTCGTAGAAGCGGGCCAGCTGCGCTCGATCGGGAGCCACCGCAGCAGCCGAGCCGGTCGTCGCCTGGGTGCAGGCAACGAGCAGCAGAACGGCGGAGCAGAGAGCGGCGGCGAATGAGGTCCATCTCATGCGGGCTGGCACCGCGCCAGCATGCCAGCGCCGGGCGGTTGTGCATCTCCTGCCGCGCTCGCCGCCTCACACGTCCGGTGAGGGGTCCTCGTGTGTGAACCTCGTCCCACAGACGGTGCAGTGACGCTGCGCGGTGTCACGCTTTCTGTGTCAGCACCTGACGACCCGGGGACCCGCGCAACGGGCCTCGAGGGAGGACGGACAACGATGTCTCACACACCGATCAGCGTGACCGGCGGCGAGGTCCAGCCGCCGTACCGCTCCGGACCCGCGTCCGGCGGCCAGTCAAGGCCGAAGCGGACACGGATCCACCACCTGCGCGAGTTCAAGGAGCGCGGCGAGCGGTGGCCGATGCTCACCGCCTACGACATGTACTCCGCCGAGATCTTCGACGCGGCCGGCATGCCGGTGCTGCTCGTCGGGGACTCGGCCGCCAACAACGTCTACGGCTACGAGAACACCCTGCCGGTGACGGTCGACGAGCTGCTACCGCTGGTCAAGGCCGTGGTGCGGGGCACCAGCTCAGCGCTCGTCGTGGCCGACCTGCCGTTCGGCAGCTACCAGATCAGCCCGGAGCAGGCGCTCACCACCTCCTTCCGCTTCATGAAGGAGGGCGGCGCGCACGCCGTCAAGCTCGAGGGCGGGGCGCGCTTCGTCCCCCAGGTCGAGGCGCTCGCGGGGTCGGGCATCCCGGTCATGGCCCACCTCGGGTTCACGCCCCAGAGCGAGCACGCCCTGGGCGGATTCCGGATCCAGGGCCGCGGGGACGCCGGCGAGCGGCTGGTCGAGGACGCGCTGGCGCTCCAGGCCGCGGGGGCGTTCTCGGTGGTGCTGGAGATGGTGCCCGCCGACGTCGCGAAGCGGGTGACGGCCGAGCTCGTCATCCCGACGATCGGCATCGGTGCAGGCCCGGACACGGACGCCCAGGTGCTCGTCTGGTCGGACATGGCCGGGATGAACCGCGGGCGCAAGCCCCGGTTCGTGAAGCAGTACGCCGACCTCGGCGGGGTCCTGCTGGACGCCGCCAAGCGGTTCGGTGACGAGGTGCGTGGCGGGATGTACCCCGACGCGGAGCACTCGTACAGCTAGGACCTCCCGCACGGGCGCGGGCCCCGTAGCCGCGCCCGTGCGGTGACCCGGCTTCGCCGCGTGGCGAGCCGGGCCCGTGCGCACGACAGGGCGCTCGCAGTCGACTCGCGCAGCGCCAGGCGTCTCGCTCCCAGGAACGGGACTCGCGGGGGTTTTCCGGGCGACTCGCGGGGGCTTTCCGGGCGACTCGCGCGCAGGAACGGGCGACTCGGGGGCGCTTTCCGGGCGACTCGCGCGGCAGGAACGGGCGACTCGGGGGCTTTTTTCGGGCGACTCGCGGGTCAGGGGTGGCGCAGGCCTGCGACCGGTTCGCCGTCCTCGTAGCGGGCGAGCATCGTCACGGCGGGGCACTCGCGACGGGCCCAGCGACCACGCAGGCTCTCCAGCCGGCCCAGGTCGTCGTCGCGCCCGGCCAGCGCTGCCGCCGCCGCGTCGAGGAGCGCTCCGGTGCAGGCGTGGACGTCGTCGTCCCCGAGCCCGGCGAGCGCGACGTGCTGGTGCAGGGCGGCGTCCGGGGTGGTGCGGCGGCCGGGCAGGGTCTCGTCCAGCACGAGCCCGGTGAGCCAGCTGAGCAGCTCCCCGTACAGCACGGGGTCGGGGCAGGCGTCGAACGCTTTGAACTCGATCCGCCCCACCTCGGCCGGTATCCGCGCCTCCTGCGTGAGCGACGGGTCGGCGTCCACCTGCTCGTCGCGTTCACCGAGGAATACCAGCACCGCGGGACGGAGGCCGGTGCGGACAGCGGTCCGCGCCGAGAGACCACCCCACGGCGCACCGTCCCGGAACGGCGAGGAGAACGACAGTGGCACCAGCCACGGGCTGTAGTGCGTGAGCTTGCGCCCGATGTCCATGAGGGCGGCGGTGCCGAGAGTGGCGCAGGACAGGTTCAGGTCGGGCCCGTAGGTCGACATGTGGAGGTGCGCGGTGCGCTCCTCCGGCGAGCCGAGCCGGTGCTGCCGCTCCCACTCGTTGAGCGGCGGCTCGATCCTGTACTCCGAGCGCAGGGGGTTGAACCCGATCACCGTGGTGCGCAGCCGCGTAGGAGCGAGCGCGCCGTCGAGCCGGGCCACGTCCGCGCGGAGCGCGCCCACAGCAGCGTCCACCGAGCCATGGATCCGGGTACGGATCTCGATGCCCTTGGGGTCACAGCGCACCAGCC
Organism: Pseudonocardia sp.; assembly: GCA_035695525.1. GTDB lineage: Bacteria > Actinomycetota > Actinomycetes > Mycobacteriales > Pseudonocardiaceae > Pseudonocardia. The sequence continues at coordinate 8,746 of DASRSC010000235.1, forward strand.
GCCCATGGGTGTCGAATCGCTCGTAGCCCTCGACGTACCAACGCTTGCGCTTGATCCCCTGGTCACCGACGCGCAACTCCGGGTAGTCGTCCGGGTCCTCCGGGAGCGCGTCGATGACCGCCTGCAGCTCGTCGAATCCGGTGTCGGTGTAGTCGGCGAAGCCGCCGTCGCTGTGCAGCAACGCGCACTCGTGCTCGATGCCGTAGCGGAACGCTCTATCCTCCTGGACGGCGCGGGGCTCCACCGATCGACCTCCCGGGATGTCGGCGAACCACTCGCCGTGCTGAGGGTAGCCTCATCGCAGCAACGAGCGGAGGTGGCGGTTGATCGGCGAGGACCCGCTGGCAGTGCTGCGCGATCGACGCTCCCGGGCCGCACTGGCCTCGCCCGCCCCGCCCCGAGGTGAGCTTCAGGAGATCCTGGACGCCGCCTGGTCGGTCCCGGACCACGGGCGGCTGCGCCCGTGGCGGTTCATCGTCATCGAGGAGGCAGCGCGAGATCTGCTCGGCGACGCGTTCGCCGCCGCCCACGCGGAACGCGAACCGACCGCCGATCCCGCCGAGCTGCACCGCACGCGCAAGAAGCCGCTGCGGGCGCCGCTGATCGTCGTCGTGGTCGCGACGCCGCGACCGCACCCGAAGGTGCCGGTCTGGGAGCAGCGGGCCACGGCGGCGTGCGTCGCCTACAGCGTCGTGCTCGCCGCGCACGTCCGCGGGCTCGGCGCGATGTGGCGCACCGGCTGGTACGGCGAGGCGCCGAAGGTGCGCGCCCACCTCGGGCTCGTCGACGGCGAGGAGGTGACAGGCTGGGTCTACCTGGGCACCCCGGCAGGGCCCGAGCCGCCACCCCGCCCCCCCGCGGATCCGCCCGTCACCTGGTTCAGCTGACGCCCCGGACGCCGCCGCCCTCAGCTGACGGCAGCGAACTCGATCCGGCCCGTGGTCGGGTCGGCCACGGCCAGTCGCACCCGCACCGAGGCACCCGCCGTCAGCGGCCCGGCGCAGCGCGCCAGCACCGGCGGGTCGGGCAGGTAGACCTCGCCCAGCTCGCCCTCCGGGCCGTTCGGCCGCAGCGCCACACCGTCGAACTCCTCCCCCACGCGCCCGGCGAGCAGCGCGGCCCCGGTGCGGTCGACACAGGCACGGTCGACCTTTCCCGCGAGCGTGTCGGACACGGTCATCACCTCCGGCAGCGCCGGCAGGGCCTCCCGCAGCCACGACGGCGGCTCGAGGCCGGCGGTCACTGCCAGGCAGAGCTCCGTGCCGAACCGGTCGGCCAGCCGCCGAAGCGGGGCCGTGACGTGCGCGTAGGGCGCACCGATCCCGCCGTGGCCCGCGTCGTCGGGGACCGGCACACCCGCGTCCCGGTCGAACGCCGCGTAGCCCGCACCGCGCAGCAGGATGGTTGCGGCGCGCCGCAGCGCCAGCGCGGCCGGGGCGTCGCCCGGCAGGTCGGCCAGGATCTCGGCCGCCGTGCTGCCCGGCGGCCACGTGAAGCCCAGCTCGCGCGCCGCCCGGCGAAACCCCTCCAGCGCCTCCGGCTCCACGGCGGGCAGGGTGCGTAGCAGGCCGACGCCGGCATCGATCATGATCCGCGCGGCCGCCATCCCCGTGAGCAGCGAGATCTCCGCGTTCCACACCTCGACGTCGAGCCGCCGCCGGACCTGGACGGTCCAGCCGCCGAGGCCGTCCGGAACGACCTCCTGCTCGGGCAGCTCCAGCTCGATCACCCCTCTCCGCACCGCCTGGTGGCGGCGCAGCAGGCCGAGCTCAGGCAGCGCGACCAACGCCGGGTGCAGCCGGCCCGCCTCGGCGTCGGCCTGCACACCCGCATAGTCCAGCCGCGCCCTGGACCGGACGACGGCCCGGCGCACGTCGACCGTCACCGGCTCGCCCGCGTCGTCGAGGTCGATCGTCCAGAGCACCGCGCCGCGCGAGCCGTCGGGGAGCAGGCTCGCCGCGTCCTCGGACAACGTCGGCGGGTGCAGGGGCACCGGCCCATCGGGCAGGTAGATCGTCTGCCCCCGCCTGCGCGCCTCCGCATCGAGGGCGCCGCCCGGTGACACCATCACCCCGAGATCGGCAATCGCGTAGTGCACCCGGAAGCCGCCGCCGCGACGGGAGACGCCGAGCGCCTGGTCCAGGTCCTTCGACCCACGCGGGTCGATCGTCACCAGCTCGAGGTCGGTGGCGTCCACGCGCTCCGGACCCGCGGTCGGTGGCCGCGAGGCCGCCGTGGCCGCCTCGGCCAACACCTCCGCCGGGAACGTGTCAGGCAGCGCGAACTCGGCGCGGACAGCAGCGAACTGTGGTGCGCCGCGCGGCGCTCGCGTCGGGGGCAGGTGCACGCCCGGAGCCTTCCACGCAACCGGTCCGGTCGGGACCGCTCCTCAGAGCCAGCGCGGCAGAACGGGCAGCTTCCGGCCCTCCGTGCTGCTGCGCAGCGCACGGCCCTTGCCGCGGCCGAGGAGCCACTCGAGCAACTCCGGCGCAGGCCCGGAGACGGTGATCGCATTCTCGGCATCGCCCACCGTCCATGTCCCGTCGGGGGCGACCAGGCGCAGGGATGGGCAGTCCGCCTTGGCCCCCATCGTCGTAGCGACCTCGGTGAGCAACTCGGCAAGCATCGGCGCCGGAAGGTCGGCGAACGAGGCACCGACGTCGAGGTCGACGGCGTGGACCCACATCTCCCGCGCCCGGATCCAGGGGATGTCGGTAGCCGGGATCTCCTGGCCCTGCACGTTCCTCACCTGGGCCGACCAT
>DASRSC010000236.1:0-8759 GCA_035695525.1 Pseudonocardia sp.
CGCCCCGATGGTAGATGCGCTGCTCGCCGGGGCTCCCAGCGGCGTGGCCGCGACTGACGGGACGAACGGCACGAAAGGGACGTTGTTCCCGCGCCTTCGGGTGAAAATCCCGGATCGCCCACGAACGGAACTCCCGTCCGGACCTGCCGGACGGGAGTGCCGTCGTCATGCGTGCGGGCGGGTCAGCCCGCCTTCGTGCCCACCCAGCTCATGAGGCCGCGGAGCTTCTCGCCGACCTGCTCGATCGGGTGCTCTGCACCCTCCTTCTGGAGGCGGGTGAACGTCGGGCGCCCTGCCTCGTCCTCGGCCACCCACTCCTGCGCGAAGCGCCCGTCCTGGATCTCGGCGAGAATCTTCCGCATCTCGTCCTTGACCGCAGGCGTGATGATGCGCGGGCCACGGGTGAGGTCGCCGTACTCCGCCGTGTCGGAGATGGAGAAACGCTCGTTGGCGATGCCGCCCTCGTACATGAGGTCGACGATCAGCTTGAGCTCGTGCAGGCACTCGAAGTAGGCGATCTCCGGCGCATAGCCCGCCTCGGTGAGCACCTCGAACCCGGTCTGGACGAGCGCAGCGGCGCCGCCGCAGAGCACGGCCTGCTCACCGAACAGGTCGGTCTCGGTCTCCTCCGTGAACGTGGTCTCGATGACGCCCGCGCGGGCGCCGCCGATGGCCGCTGCGTAGGAGAGGGCCAGCGCCTTCGCGTTGCCGCTGGGGTCCTGCTCGACCGCGATCAGGCAGGGCACGCCCTTGCCGTCGACGAACTGCCGGCGCACGAGGTGCCCGGGGCCCTTCGGCGCCACCATCGCGACGTCGACGTTCGCCGGCGGCTTGATCAGCTCGTAGCGGATGTTGAAGCCGTGCCCGAAGAAGATCGCGTCGCCCGGCTGGAGATGCGGCGCGATGTCCTCGGCGTAGATGAACCGCTGCTTGGTGTCCGGCGCCAGGATCATGATCAGATCCGCCTCCGCGGACGCCTCGGCGGGCGTCACCACCCGCAGGCCCTCGTCCTGCGCCTTCGCGCGGCTCTTCGAGCCCTCGGGCAGGCCGATCCGCACGTCGACGCCGGAGTCGCGCAGGGAGAGCGCGTGCGCGTGGCCCTGGCTTCCGTAGCCGATCACGGCGACCTTACGGCCCTGGATGATCGACAGGTCGGCGTCGTCGTCGTAGTAGATGTTGACAGTCATAGCTGGTCAGTGGTTCCTCTCGGGTATTGCCTAGCGGACGGCGGCGGCGGTGATCGACCGGGGACCACGGCCGACGGCCACCATCCCCGACTGCACCATCTCGCGGATGCCGAAGGGCTCGAGGTTCTTCAGTAGCGCGCTCAGCTTGTCGGCCGTACCGGTGGCCTCGATCGTGAGGGCCTCCGGCGTCACGTCCACCGCCTTCGCGCGGAACAGGTTGACGATCTCGAGCACCTGGCTGCGCACGCCCGGGTCGGCGCGCACCTTGACCAGGAGCAGCTCGCGCTGGACGGACGCAGCCGGCTCCAGCTCCACGATCTTGATCACGTGCACGAGCTTGTTGAGCTGCTTCGTGACCTGCTCGAGAGGGAAGTCGTCGACGGCGACGACGATGGTCATGCGGGAGATGTCGGGATGCTCGGTGGAGCCGACCGCGAGGGACTCGATGTTGAAGCCGCGCCGGGAGAACAAGCCCGAGACCCGGGCGAGCACCCCCGGCTTGTCCTCCACCAGCACCGAGAGCGTGTGGCGCTGGATCATCGGTTGTCCCCCAGCGCCTCGGCGGTGACGGCCGCGACCTCGTCGACCCCGGCCACGAGCTCGTCACCGTCGAACAGCGGCCGGATGTTGCGGGCCGCCATGATCTCCGAGTTGCCGGTGCCCGCGGCGACCATGGGCCACACCTGCGCGTCGGCACCGACCACGAAGTCGATCACGACCGGCCGGTCGTTGATCTCCATCGCCTGGTGGATGACCCTGTCGACCTCGTCCTTGGACTCCGCTCGGAGCCCGACGCAGCCCATCGCCTCGGCGAGGAGCTTGAAGTCGGGGATCCGGTGCTTGTGCGTGCCGAGGTCGCTCTGGGAGTACCGCTCCGAGTAGAAGAGGTTCTGCCACTGCCGGATCATGCCGAGGTTGCCGTTGTTGATGATGGCGACCTTGATCGGGATGCCCTCCAGCGCGCAGGTGGCGAGCTCCTGGTTGGTCATCTGGAAGCAGCCGTCGCCGTCGATGGCCCACACCACCGCATCCGGGCGGCCCATCTTCGCGCCCATCGCGGCAGGGACGGCGTAGCCCATCGTGCCGAGGCCGCCGGAGTTGAGCCACGTGCGCGGCTTCTCGTACCTGATGAACTGCGCCGCCCACATCTGGTGCTGCCCGACACCTGCGGCGTACAGGGCGTCGGGACCGACGATCTGCCCGATCCGCTCGATCACGTACTCGGGCGACAGCGAGCCGTCGGCGGGCCAGTCGTAGCCCAGCGGATAGGTGGAGCGCAGCCCGTCGAGCCTCGACCACCACGCGGTGAGGTCGGTGTGGCCGCGCTCGGCCCGCTCGATGCGCAGCGCGTCGACGAGCTCGGCGATGACCTCCTTGGCGTCGCCCACGATCGGGACGTCGGCCCGGCGGTTCTTGGAGATCTCGGCCGGGTCGATGTCGGCGTGCACGATCGCCGCGTTGGGCGCGAAGCTGGCGAGATGACCGGTGACCCGGTCGTCGAACCGCGCCCCGAGCGCGACGAGCAGGTCGGACTCCTGCATGGCGGCCACCGCGGTGACCGTGCCGTGCATACCGGGCATCCCGACGTGCTGGCGGTGGCTGTCCGGGAAGGCACCGCGGGCCATCAGCGTGGTGACCACGGGGATGTCGGTCAGCTCGGCCAGCTCGAGCAGCTCGGCCTCCGCGTTCGCCTTCATGACGCCGCCACCGACGTAGAGCACCGGCTGCGCCGCCGCGCACATCAGCTTGGCCGCCTCGCGGATCTGCTTGCCGTGCGGCCGGGTGGTCGGCCGGTAGCCGGGCAGCTTGAGCTCCGGCGGCCAGGAGAACGTCGTCTGCTCCTGCAGCACGTCCTTGGGGATGTCCACCAGGACCGGGCCGGGTCGGCCCGTGGACGCCAGGTGGAATGCCTCCGCGATCGCGCGCGGGATCTCCGCCGCATCGGTCACGAGCATGTTGTGCTTGGTGATCGGCATGGTGATGCCGGTGATGTCCGCCTCCTGGAAGGCGTCGGTGCCGATCAGCGGTCGGGTCTGCTGCCCGGTGATGGCGACCACCGGAACCGAGTCCATGTGTGCGTCCGCCAGCGGGGTGACGAGGTTGGTGGCACCCGGTCCCGACGTCGCCATGCAGACGCCGACCTTGCCGGTGGCCTGCGCGTACCCGGTGGCGGCGTGCCCCGCGCCCTGCTCGTGGCGGACCAGCACGTGACGCACCCGCGTCGAGTCGAGCAACGGGTCGTAGGCGGGCAGGATCGTGCCGCCCGGGATGCCGAAGACGACCTCGCAGCCCACCTCCTCGAGCGAGCGGACGAGCGACTGGGCGCCGGTCATGGGCACCCGGTCGATGTGCGCGCCGGGAGCGGCCTGCACGGGGTTCGCCTGCACGGGGCTCGGGCCCGGATGGGTGCCCTGGCGGCCCGGGGGCGGCGCCGGCTTCGGTCCCGCCGGTGCGGGGACCGGGCCGGAACGGGGCGTTGCGGTGGTCATATCTGCGGTCAGCTCCGCGGGAGTTGGGTGTGGACATGAAAAAACCCCCGACCGCCGGGTGGCGGAACGAGGGTGGCGCGTCGACGACCGAGAGCTCACTCAGGCGTGGACGCGCCTGCAAAGTACGAGCACCTCGACGACGGGCATGCCTTGGACGCTAGCTCCGATCAGGGCGAGGCGTCAAACCCCTGGGAAACTCGTACCGCATGATGGGACGACATGCAGTGCCACAGCGGTTCAATGGGCGTTTCCCGACATCGACAGCACCGCGTCGACGAACTCCTGCCCAGGCGACACGAACGCCGCCCCGGCGGGAAGGCCGGCGGCCATGTCCAGCAGCGGGCCGAGCCCGTGTCGAACCGCGAGCCCGTGCGTGCTGAGCAGCGTGCCGACGTCGCGCCGGCGCAGGTCCGCCAGCGTGGCGTGCCACCGGTCGGCGGCGATGTCGTGCATCCACGGGCTCAGCGCGGAGGCGAAGACCGCGACGCCTGCCGCGTAGTCGTCGGCGGGGAGGTCCTCGGCGTTCGCGCCGAGCTCGACGGTGTCCGGGAGGAACGCGCCCAGGCAGTCGGAGCTGAAGCAGATGCTCCGGTGGACCGCGTGGAACGCCAGGGTCCCGGGGCTGTCGTAGGTCGGCGGGCGGAAGACGTGGAGCACGTCGTCGCCGATCCCCAGCCGGTCGCCGGTATTGACCAGCCGCAGCCGGTCCATCGGCAACGGCCAGTCCTCGCCGATCTTCACCATGCTGATGAAGTTCGTCACCACGGTCGCCTGCGGCGCCTGGTCGAGGATCGTGCGCAGGCTGCCGGTGTGGTCGCGATCGTCGTGCGTGACGACGACCCAGCGCAGGTCGGCCGGGTCGACCAGGTTCCACAGCTCCGAGCGGAACTGTTCGCCGAGCGGGGAGAGCCCCGTGTCGACCAGCACCGGCTCCGGCCCGAGCAGGCAGTAGGCGTTGACGGGCAGCATCGTCCCGCCGGGCCCCGGCAGCGCCGCCGACAACGCGACGACGTCCGGCGCGACTCGTGACTGGGTGATCATCGGGGTCTCCTCCCCCATTGAGCTCAGAACGGCACGTGGACGTCCAGCAACCCCGCGCCGGGAGGCCTGCCGGCCCGGCGGGAGACGATGCGACAGAACTCCACGGCGGCGAGCTCCAGCTCGGGCCCGCCGGTCCCGAAGGACCAGCTGCCGCCGGCAGGACCGGTGAGCGTGAGGGTGCAGGGGGACCCGTGGCGCCCGGCCCACTCCGAGACGACGTCGCCGACGAGCACCCCGTCGTGGTCGGCGGTGAGCACCAGGTCGCGGCGGGTAGCCCGGGCGATGTCGATGCGGTGCATCCAGGTGTCGCGGGTGAGGATCGTGTCGACGAGGAAGCCGAACGTCCACCGTTCCTGGCTCCCGCCGACCGGCTGCGTACCCGGCATCGCCGTCCGGCGCACGATCCCGGGGGTACGACGCCGTCCGCGCGCCGCCAACGGGCCGACCTCCGCGTACCGCTCGACGAGCGCGGCCGGGGTCATCCCGCGGCGCTCCTCGACCTGCAGCCCGGTGAGCGCGTCGATGAACACCCCGCCGCGGCGGCGGGCCGCCGCATTCTGCCGGAGGTTCTCGCGCATCGAGGCCGCCATCTCGGCCATTCCGAGGTTGTGCGCAGCCAGCTCGCGGACGTCCCACTCGGTGCAGTCCGTCCGGAGCGACCAGTCGTCGGGCCCGAGGTCACGCAGCAGGTCGAGCAGGCGCCCGTACTCGGTCGCCGCCAGCTGCATCGCCACAACCCGAGGAAGGACCGAGCGGCGGGGCTCCGCCCGTCGGCGTGTGTCGGATGTCGTCATCGTTCCTCCTGATCCGTGGCGGACTCGTCGCTACTGGAAATGTCACTGCGGGGCAGATGGAGTGCGTCGGCGTACATGTCGACGGCGCGGTCGATGAGCCGGGCCCAGCGGGTGCCCCCTGGGTCGTTCGCCCACTGGTGGTCGATCAGGCCGCCGACCAACGCGACGAACAGGTCGATGTCGGCGCCGTCGGTGATGCCGATCGCCGCGAGCCGGACGTGGAGCGCGTCGAGCACGCGTACCGCGGGGGCGTAGCTCTCGGCGCTCGGGGTGAAGTCGGGGATCGTGCGCACGTTCATCAGCTGGTGGCGGGCCAGGTCGGCGACCGAGAAGTCGAAGAACCTCCAGGCGAGGTACCGCAGAGCGGCACGCGGCTCGGCGGGGACCGTCGCGTCGCTCTCCCGGGCCAGCTCCTCGTACTCGCTCCAGGCCTGCTCGAACATCGCGTCGTAGATCGCGTGTTTGGAGTCGAAATGCGAGTACAGCGACGGTGCACGCATCCCGACCCGCGCCGCGACCTCGCGCAGCGTCAGCGCGGCGAGCCCGTGCTCGCGCGCCACCGCCCAGGCAGCCGACAGGATCTCCTGGCGCGTCCCCTCACGCCGTTTGGCCTGCCAACTCGTGGTAGTTTCTCCTAACACGATTAGGACCTTCCTCCTGCCCACCACCGCTGTCAACGGGCAGCCGGGCATCGGGGGAAGATGGCTGCATGAGCACTGCTGCAGGCGAAGGCGCCGAGGCCCCCGCTCCCCGTGTCGTCTTCCGCGTGTCCCCGCTCGTCGTGCTCGTCGGGCTCGTCCTCGCCGTCTGCGTCACGCCGGTGGCGGGCGGGGCGCCGTACCTCTGGCTGATCTACCTCGCGCCGATCGCCGTGATCGTCCGGACGCTGCGGGTGCGCACTGTCGTCGACGCCGAGGCCCTGACCGTGCGCCGGATCGTCGGCGGTCGGCGCGTACCGTGGTCACAGATCAGCTCGCTGCGGCTTGGCCACGGGGGTCGGCACGACCGCACCCGGGTCAGCGCGATGCTGACCGACGGTGCCGAGCTACCGCTCCCCGCCGTCCATGTCCGTGACCTGCCCCAGCTCGCCGCCGCCAGTGGCGGCCGGCTGCCCGACCCGGCTGGAGAGTGAGCCCGTTGCCGGCTCTGCGTTCCCGCGTCACCACCCACGGCCGCAACGCCGCCGGAGCACGTTCGCTCTGGCGCGCCACCGGCATGACCGACGACGACTTCGGCAAGCCGATCGTCGCCATCGCCAACTCCTACACCCAGTTCGTGCCAGGGCACGTGCACCTAAAGAACCTCGGCGACCTCGTCGCGGAGGCGATCCGCGAGGCGGGCGGCGTGCCGCGGGAGTTCCACACCATCGCCGTCGACGACGGCATCGCGATGGGCCACGGCGGGATGCTCTACTCACTCCCCAGCCGCGAGGTGATCGCCGACGCCGTCGAGTACATGGTCAACGGGCACGCCGCCGACGCGCTGGTCTGCATCTCCAACTGCGACAAGATCACCCCCGGCATGCTGAACGCCGCGATGCGCCTCAACATCCCCACCGTCTTCGTCTCCGGCGGCCCGATGGAGGCGGGCAAGGCGGTCGTGGTCGACGGCGTCGCCCAGGCGCCCATGGACCTGATCACCGCCATCTCGGCCTCCGCATCGAGCGTGGTGGACGACGAAGGACTCGCGCTCGTGGAGCGTTCCGCCTGCCCGACCTGCGGCTCGTGCTCGGGCATGTTCACGGCGAACTCGATGAACTGCCTCACCGAGGCGCTCGGGCTCGCACTGCCCGGCAACGGCTCCACCCTGGCCACGCACGCCGCGCGCCGCGAGCTGTTCCTGGAGGCCGGTCGCACGGTGATGGCGCTCGCGAAGCGCTGGTACGCGGAGGACGACGCCTCCGCTCTGCCCCGCTCGATCGCCACCCGCAAGGCGTTCGAGAACGCGATGGCGCTCGACGTCTCGATGGGCGGCTCGACGAACACCGTGCTGCACATCCTCGCAGCGGCACAGGAGGGCGAGATCGACTTCGACCTGGAGGCCATCGACACGGTGTCGCGGCGGGTGCCGTGCCTGGCCAAGGTGGCGCCGAACTCCGACTACCACATGGAGGACGTGCACCGGGCCGGTGGCATCCCGGCCATCCTGGGTGAGCTGTGGCGGGCCGGGCTGCTCAACGAGGACGTGCACACAGTGCACTCCCCGTCGATGCAGCAGTGGCTCTCCGAGTGGGACGTCCGCGCCGAGGCGCCGTCGGAGAAGGCCGTGGAGCTGTTCCACGCCGCCCCGGGCGGGGTGCGCACCACGGAGGCGTTCTCCACGGAGAACCGCTGGTCCTCGCTCGACACCGACGCCGCGGGCGGCTGCATCCGCGACGCCGAGCACGCCTACACCGCCGACGGCGGGCTGGCCGTGCTGCGCGGCAACATCGCCCCCGACGGCGCCGTCATCAAGACCGCCGGCATCCCCGAGGACATCTGGCACTTCTCCGGCCCCGCCCGGGTCGTGGAGAGCCAGGAGGAGGCCGTGTCGGTCATCCTCACCAAGCAGATCCAGCCCGGTGACGTGCTCGTGGTGCGCTACGAGGGCCCTGCGGGCGGGCCGGGTATGCAGGAGATGCTGCACCCCACCGCGTTCATCAAGGGTGCCGGTCTCGGCGCCAAGTGCGCGCTGATCACCGACGGCCGGTTCTCCGGTGGGTCGAGCGGCATCTCGGTCGGGCACATCTCCCCCGAGGCCGCTGCCGGCGGGGTGATCGGCCTCATCGAGGACGGCGACACCGTGCTGATCGACGTCCGGAGCCGGACGCTCGAGGTGCAGGTCGCCGACGAGGTCCTGGCCGAGCGACGGGCCAAGATGGACTCCTCCGAGCGCCCCTGGCAGCCGAAGGACCGCGACCGCGCCGTCTCGAAGGCGTTGCGCGCCTACGCGGCGCTGGCCACGAGCGCGCACACCGGAGCGGTCCGCCGGGTTCCCTAAGGCCCGTGCGCGGATACGAGTGCTCCGGCACTCGTATCCACGCACGACCTCTCAGCGTGTGGTGGTCGACTTCAGCGCCGGGCCCAGGCGGTCCATGGCGCTCGCCGCGGTCTCGATCATCTCGGCCACCCGCGCCGGGCCCAGGTGGTCGGCGGCGAAGCCGAGGTACTGGACGTGGACGTGCGCCTGCGCCCACCACCGCTCGACCTCGCGCAGCTCCGGAGCTGTCGACCCCGCACCCACCGCCGGGCAGTACGCCTGCGATGGCT
>DASRSC010000237.1:0-9933 GCA_035695525.1 Pseudonocardia sp.
GAACCACAGCAACCAAGTGGGGCGGTAGTTGCATCGAGGCCGCGCCGGAGTGGAACCACCGGCGCCGGCGAGGCCAGTGCGAAGCGCTCACGCGGAAGGCAAATCAGCGGATCGGCCGAACGAGACACCTGAGCGCCGGCAGCCTTCCAGTCGTCGAGCACCCACGCGGACCGCGGAGGCACCATGACGCTCTGACCAAGTAGTTTCCGCCGGTCTCACGACTCCCCCTCAGATCCCGGGCCACCCCGCCCACCCGCACCTGCCGCAGCCGGCGTCCGCCGGGCCCGGATGATCCGCCGGGCCAGCCAGGCGATTCCGCCCAGCAGGGCGAGCAGTGGCAGGAACGGCAGTACGAACCCGATCACCGCGGCCGCACCGGATCCGAGGGCGCGCAGCCCTTCCCATCCCGTCGCGAGCCCGTCGCGGAAGCCTGGAGCGGGCCGGTTTTGCGCCGGCGGCACCCCGGGCGCCCTCAGGTCGACCGTCAACGTCGACAGCGCCACCTGGTCGCGCAGCGCCTCGAGCCTGCTCGTCAGTGAGTCCAGATCGGCTTCCCGGCGGGACAGCTCGGACTCGATGGCCACCACGTCGCCGATTGACGTGGCCTCGGCGAGCAGCGACCGCACCCGCGTGACGCTCGCCTGCTGGCTCGCGACCCGCGCGTCGAGGTCGACGGCCTCCTCAGTGGCGTCGAGGACCTGGGTGCTGCGCCCTAGGACCCGCCCGAACGCGGCGATGTCCTCGATGAACCGGTCGAGCGCGTCAGCCGGCACCCGCAGAACCAGCCAGCTGCCTGTGTCGCTCGACTGCTCCTGCGTGACGAATGCGCTCACCCCGGCCGCCGCCGTACGGAGCTGCCGGGCGGATATCGCCGGATCGGCCACCTCGACAGTGACCTGCGCGGTGCGGACCAGCGCACGTTGCACGGAGCCGAACGGTGCACCTGGTCCTGGCGCCCCGTCCGGCGCCGGAGCCGACTGGGCTCGTTCTCCGGCGACGCCGGACCTGGGGTAGTCGCCTTTCGCATCCGCGGCGGGGCCCTTCTCCAGCATGCCGGGCGCCGGATAGGCAGGCGCAACGGCGGTGATCCCGGCCGACCCGCCGCCATCGGGCTTGGCCAGCACCACAGCGATACCGGCCACGAGTACCGCGAGCACCGCCACCGCTCCGATCAGCACCGTCCTGCGCCTGCCCGACCGAGCCACCGTCACCCCCTCCTCGCCCCGGTGCCCCGGGGTTCCGGCAGGAGGACGGTGGCCGCGGGCGCGGAGGTTGGTCGCCCAAGGTCACGATCGCGTCACGCACGCCGGACGGGCCGCTCGACCCCCGGTTCGGTCGTCAGGTGAACAGGTGCTCGAAGGCCTTCAGGTTGGCGAGGCTCTCCCCACGTTCCTGCCGCCAGGCGTGCTCCCGCCGGATCGACGAGGCGAAGCCCAGCTCGAGCAGCGTGTTGAAGTCGCCGTCGGCGGCCTCGAGCACCTGTCCGAGCACGCGGTCCAGCTCGGCGGTGGTGACAGCGTGCAGGCCCACCCGCCCGATCAGGTGGATGTCGCCGATGCGGTCCAGCGCGTAGTGCACGCCGTAGAGCCGGGCGTTGCGCTGCAGCAGGAACCGGTAGACGGCGTCGTGGTCCTCGTCGGGTTGGCGGCACACGAAGGCCTGCACGAACAGCGAGTGCTCGCGGACCAGCAGCCAGCAGTGCGTCTGCAGCCGGTTGGTTCCGGGCAGCGTCACGAGGAACTGTCCGGGGCCGCGCCGGTGGTGGTCGGCGTCCAGCTCCGCCAGCGCGGCCGCCACCGCCGCGTCGGCGGCATCGACGTCCTCGGTGCTCACGGCTGCATCATCCCGCCGGGATGCTCGCACGGACGACGAGCCCCTGGCGCTCCGCGTACTCCGTGGCCGCTTCCGCATAGGTGTGCAGCAAGGCCTCGGCCGTCCGATCCCAGGAGAACCCGCGCGCGTGCCGCGTGGCCGCGCGACCCAGCTCGTCGCGTCGACCGGGAACGAGCGCCACCGCGCCCAGCGCGTCGGCCCACTGCTCCGCACTGTGGCCGGGCACGAGCAGCCCGGACCGGCCGTGGTCCACGGCGACCGACAGCCCGCCGACGCGCGCCGCGACCACCGGGGTACCGCAGGCCTGCGCCTCCAGCGCCACCAGACCGAAGGACTCGTTGTGGCTCGGCACGGCCACCACGTCCGCAGCCCGGTAGACGTGCACCAGACCCTGCCGGGTCTGCGGGGGCAGGAAGCGCAGGACGTCGGTGATCCCGAGCGAGGCACCGAGCTCCTGCAGCGCCGTCGGCTCGGTCAGGCCGCTGCCCGACGGGCCGCCGGCGACGAGCACGACGAGTCGGGAGCGCAGTGCCGGATCACGGCGCAGCATCTCGGCTGCCGCGCGCACCAGCACGTCGGGAGCCTTGAGCGGCTGGATGCGCCCGACGAACGCGAGCACGACCGCGTCCGGGGCGAGACCGAGGACCTGCCGGGACGCGGCGCGCTTGCCTGGGGTGAACCGGGCAAGGTCCACTCCGGGCGCGACGGTGACGGTGCGATGCGGGTCGGCGCCATAGAGCTCGACGAGCTGGCGCGTCTCCTCGTCGGTGTTGCCGATGAGTCGGTCGGCCTCGGCCACCACCTGGTCCTCACCGATCACCCGCACCATCGGTTCCGGCTGGTCGCCGTCGGCCAACGCGGCGTTCTTGACGCGGGCAAGCGTGTGGGCGCTGTGCACGAGCGGGACCCCCCAGCGGTCCCTGGCCAACCAACCGGCCTGCCCGGACAGCCAGTAGTGCGAATGCACCACGTCGTAGTAGCCGGGCTCGTGTCGGGCCTCCGCGCGCAGCACGCCCGCGGTGAAGGCGCACAGCTGGCTCGGCAGATCGTTCTTGCCGAGCCCTTCGAACGGCCCAGCCGCCACATGGCGGACAAGCACGCCGGGCGCCAGCTCGACCACCGGCGGGTTCTCCGACGACGTCGCGCGGGTGAAGATCTCGACGTCCACACCGCGCTGTGCCATCCTCGTGGCGGTCTCCACGATGTAGACGTTCATGCCGCCGGCGTCACCGGTGCCCGGCTGTTCCAGGGGCGAGGTGTGCACGGACAGCAGGCAGACCCGACGGGGTCGCCGCACCGCACGGTCGCTGGCGATGGTCACACGGCCCTGTGTAGCACGACTCGAGACGACTCAGCCGGGCACGTCGTCCTCGGCCAGCAGGCCGAGCAGGGCCCGCACCGGGTCGGCCGCATGCCACTGTCCGGTCGCATCACGCCAGGTCGGGACCCGGAACCGGCCGCTCACCGGTCGCCGCACGGCCACCCACAGCTCGTCGTGGACGGTGAGCTCACCGGCCGGCACCGGCGCCCCGAGGGTGTGGCAGGCCACCACAACCTCGGCGAGCTCCGCCCAGCGGACCGCCCGTCCCGTGCCCTCCACCTCCGCGGCCACGATCTCGGAGGCCACGGGCAGGTCGAGCAGGTCGGCCAGCGCGGCGGGGTCGCCGCCTGTCACCAGCTCGCCCGCCGGGAGCACCGCCGCCAGCCACGGCGCATCGAGCACCATCGCCACGTCGACCTCGGCGACGCTGCCGTCGAGTGCCCTCACCTGCTCCGGCATGTCGAGATCCGCCGGGTGCACGCGGTCGACGGCGACCGCCTCGGCCAGCGCCGCGTGCGCCTCGGCCACGAGCGCGACGTCGGGGTGCCGGGCCGGGTCGGCCAGCCGGGCCATCAGGTCGGCGGCCACGGACGCGTCGGAGATGGCGAGGTCCGCCCGCACCCCGATCGCGGAGAGCACGGCCTCGTCGACCACCCCGCCGCCCGAATCGTCGCTGTCACCGGCGCCCGGCGGCGGGTCGTAGAGCGCCGCCAGGCCGTGCGCCGTAGGGAGGCGCCAGTGGCCGGGTCGGCGGCCGCCGAGCCGGGCGTGGCGGGTTAGCCACCAGGAGGTGTACGAACCGGGAGCCGTGAGCGCGGCCCGGGTCTCGCGTTCGGCAGCGAGCAGGGCGAGCGCTGCGGGCCACGCGTTCTCTGCGACGAGGTCGAGGTCCCGGACGGCGACGAGCCGCGCCGGCGGGGTGTCGAGCGAGTCCCACCAGCACTCCTCGTCGTCGAGGTCGTGGTCGGGGGCCACCGGATCCTCGTCGACGAGCACCGCGAAGCCGTCCACCACGCCGACCGCAGTGAGCGCCGATCGCGGCACGCGCGCCGCGAAACCCTCGTGAAGGACGTCGAGCGGGACGTCCGCAGCGAGCAGGGGACGCAGCGCGGCGTCGGGCAGCATCAGCTCGTCGGCTCGGGCCGGGCGGCCATCTCGATCGGGCAACGCCAGCGCGGCGAGGCCATCCGGTGCGCTGCCGAGCTCAGCGACCAGCTCCAGCACCGCCTCGGCGAGTGGGCGGGTGTCCAGCCCGGCCTCCGCGTCGTCCACGGACCGTTCCACGGCCTCGGCGAGCGCGGGGTGCTCGAGCAGGCCGGCCGGGTCGGCGACGGCGGCACCGAGCCGGGTGAGCAGCGGGTGCGCCGCCGCCGGGTCGGCCACGTGCAGGCCGGGCAGGGCGAGCGCCGCGATGTGCTCGACGGCTCCCGCCTCGGCGCCGTCCACGGGCGGCAGGAGCACCGTCGCCGGGCCGGCGGCCACCCTGCCGTCGGCAAGCGGGACGGGGAGCGCCCGCAGCTCGTCGACCAGGCCGGGGACCGTCTCGGCGATGGGGGCCAGCTCCGCGTAGAGCGCCCGCCACCACTGCGGGGGACGCTCGACGCCGAACAGCCGGGTCACCAGCTCCGCTGCGGTCAGCCGGTGCACACCCAGCTCGGAGAGCGCCGTCGGCGCCCGAACAGAACGGGGCGACACGGACATCGACGCCGGTGCCAGCAGCCGGTCGAACCCGGCCTCGGCGAGCAGTGCGGGCAGCCGTGCGTCCGGCTGGTCCGCGCCGGGCAGGTCCAGCCACTCCGCACGGCCCGGTACGAGCTCCGCGCCGGTGACGCCAGGCAGCCAGGCAGCGGCGCGCAGAGCGTCGAGCAGCAAATCACGTAGCCGCCCGTCCAGCTCCGACCGCGGGAACCCCGGCTCGGGCACGAGTGCGAGCCGCTGCACGGGCGGGACCGCCCGGACGAGGTCGAGGTAGGCCTGCGCCGCGCCGGCCAGCACCCGATCGGTGGCCGGGCCGGGGCGCACGCGGCGGCGATCGGGCTCCAACGGCACGGTGGCGATCAGCCGGGCAGGCAGCGCGAGCCGCTCGACAGCCGCCGTCGGCGCATGCAGGACGTCGCCGGAGAGGGGGTCGGGGAGGCCGGCGGCGGTGAGCGGCAGCGCCCAGCAGGCCGACCAGTCGCGCCGCGACCGCTGCTCGGTGGCCTGCGATCGGGCATCGTCGGCTTGGAGCGTGCCGGTGCGCCGGGCGAGCAGCCAGCGCCGGGTCCCGATCGTCACCTCACCGGGCACCGGACCGTCGACGCGGAGCAGGACGTCGTCCCCGACCGCGATCTCCACGAGGTCGGGAAGCGCGAGCAGTAGGTCTGGCGCGGTCTCGCGGGCCTGCGCGAGCAGCGCGTGCACATCGAGGCCGGGACGCAGCGGCAGCCGCACCTCGGTGTCGAACCCGTCAGGCGGCCGCTCGTCGGCTGCCCACACCAACCGCAGCACGGGCGGCTCGTCACGGCGGGCCAGCTCGGCCGCCGGTCCGGGCAGCGCGGCGACCGCTTCGGCCGTGCGGACCGCGGAGAACGCGACCCCACCGTCGCTACTGACCACGCGCGGAGCGTCGGACACAGCCAGCACGGCCGCGAAGCCGACGCCGAACCGGCCGACCGAACCCGGGTCGTCCCGCTTGGCGGACGCGCGCAGTGAAGCCAGCGCGGCCACCCCGGCCGCGTCCAGCGGAGCCCCGGTGTTGGCCACCCGCAGCTCGCCGTCGGTGACCGTGACGCGGAGCCGTCCGGAGCGGCCAGCGGACCGTGCGGCGTCGGCGGCATTCTGGGCAAGCTCGACGAACCACGCGTCGGCGTAACCGCCGAGGCGCAGGTCCTCCTCCGCGTTGGCGTCCTCGCGGAAGCGCGTGGGCGAACCGGCCCAGGAATCCAGCACTGCGGCGCGCAGCGCGCCCGTGCCGAACGGATCGATGTCGACGCGCGCTCCGCCGAAACTGGGTGCGGTCACTACTTCTCGACCGGCTCCAGGTCGACCCCGTCGTCGTAGACGAGCTCAGCCACCGCCACCGGCGAGACCGGCTCGACCTGGACATCGGAATGGGCCCCGCAGCCGAAGCCGACGGTGACGACAGCTCCGTCGGCAGGCGAGTACTCGTTGCCGCACACGCCGAAGGCGCCACGGAGCGAACCGGCGATCGGCAGGAAGAACGCGCAGGTCCCACACGGAGCCGGGGCGGCGCGGGCCATGTCCGAGGCCGGTCCGTGCGTCCCCTCGAACCAGCGCTGTGCAGCAAGCTCGCGGCCCCTGTGGGAGAGCACCTTCGGCCTGCCGAGGCCGACCTCGAGCACGACCTCCTCCACCGCAGGGTCGTCGGAGGCGAGATACCCGGGCACGAGCCGCTCGTCGCCCTCCTCGGTCGGCAGCAGGTCGCCCACGCCGAGGTCGCCTGGCCGGATCCGCTGCCCCCACGGCACCCAGGCCGGTGCCACGAGCGCATCCGGGCCGGGCAGCAGGACGACCTCACTGACCGTGATCGGCGTGTCCTCACCTCCGGAGGCGAGCGTGACCGACCACCGCCAGCCGCGGTATCCACCCTGGCGGGCAGCGAAGTAGTGCGTGACGCCACCTGGCCCCTCGGAGACGGCCTCGAGGTGCTCCCCGACAGCGTCGAGGGCGGCGCGGCCGCCCATGTCGGCAGCGGCCTGGTCGATGGCGGCGGACCGGGCCTGCTCCACCGCGTCCACAAGCCGGGTCGGCGGGTCGAGGGTCGGTACGACATTCACCACAGGGATTGTGCCACCCTCCCCGCCATGGCTTTCGGGCGTGCGCTTGTCGGGGCCCTGGTACTGATCGTGGCCGGCTGCGCCGCAGCGTCCCCGGCGCCGGACCTGGCCCCCGGGGCACCTGTGCTCCGACCGGAGGTGCTGGCCGAGCTGCCGCACGACCCCACCGCGTTCACGCAGGGGTTCGAGCTCGCCGACGGTGGCCTCTACGAGGGCACCGGTCTCGCCGGGCGCTCGCAGCTGCGCGAGCTCGACCCGGTGAGTGGAGCCGTCCGTCGGTCGGTCCCACTGCCGGGCCGGTTGTTCGGAGAGGGCATCACCGTGGTGGGCGACCGCATCTGGCAGCTCACGTGGCGCGACGACGTGGTGCTGGAGTGGGATCGCAGCACGTTCACGCTCATCCGCGAGCTGCCCCTCGCGGATGAGGGCTGGGGGCTGTGCCACGACGGGACCAGGCTGGTGCGCAGCGACGGCACCGACATGCTGCACTTCCAGGACCCCACCACGTTCGCCGAGACCGGCTCGATCGCCGTCACCCTCGACGGCCGACCGGTGACCGAGCTCAACGAGCTGGAGTGCGCGGACGGGCAGGTCTGGGCCAACGTCTGGCAGACCGACCGGATCGTGCGCATCGATCCCGCCACCGGCCGCGTCACGGCGGTGGTCGACGCCGCCGGGCTACTGGACGCCGGACGCCGGGCGCACGCGGACGTCCTGAACGGCATCGCGGCGCTGGGCAACGGTGAGTTCCTGCTCACCGGGAAGCTCTGGCCTGTGACGTTCCGCGTCCGGTTCGTCCCCCGCTGACCCGCGAGCCGCCCACCCAGTCCCGCGAGTCGCCCCATTTCCGCCCCCGAGTCGCCCGCCCGAGTCCCGCGAGTCGCCCGGTTTCCGCCCCCGAGTCGCCCCGCCCCGCACGCGAGTCGCCTCCTCCCGCACGCGAGTCGCCCCCGTCTCGGCACGCGAGTCGGCCCTCTCCGCTTGCGGGTCGGCCGTCCCGACACACGCGAGTCGCCCGTCCCGGCTGCGTCAGTCGCCCGATCTGATCATCGTGGCCCGCCTCCCGTGTGACACTCATCGCAGAGCGTCCAGATGGGCCAGAATGACCAGGTGGCCCGCTCCGAATCGTCCCCGCCCCGCCGCGGCCGTCGTGGGGGGCGCCGGACGTGGGTCCAGGGCGACGGCGAGCGGGCCACGAGTGTGACGCCACCGCCCCCCGGCACCGAGCCGCCGCAGCGCCCCCTGCGTCAGGACGTCGAGACACCGAGCCCCCCGACCGCGCCCGAGCGGCAACCGTACGAGGCGCGCCGGCGCTACCCCTGGCACGACGACCCGGACTACGACCCTGCGGCACACCGCCGCACGCCGTCCCCGTCGTGGCCGCCGCCCGCCTCCGACCAGGGCACCAACGCGGCGGACGCCAGTGACGAGGAGCCCAGGACAGAGGCGGCGCCACCGGCCGCCCCCGGGGAGACCGTGGGTGAGGACGATCGGCCCACGCCCCGGATGCCGAGCAAGCTCACCGTCACGCGCGTGGCGGCTTTCCGCGGCCGGCAGCTGACCCAGAGCGGCATCCGGGCGTTTCGCCGGGCCGCCGGTGCCGACGGCGCCGACCGTTCCGGCCTCACTGCGCTCACCTACGCCACGATGGCGACCTACGCGGTTGACGCGGCTGTGGCCGTCGCGCTGGCCAACACCCTGTTCTTCGCAGCGGCCACGGCGGAGAGCAAGGCCAACGTCGCCCTCTACCTGGCCATCACGGTGGCACCGTTCGCCGTGGTCGCGCCGGTGATCGGGCCACTGCTCGACCGGTTGCAGCGGGGTCGCCGCGCGGCGCTGGCCGTGTCGTTCGCCGGCCGAGCCGTGCTCGCCGTGGTGATGGCGCTCAACTACGACACCTGGGTGCTCTATCCGGCTGCACTCGGCGCACTGGTGCTCAGCAAGTCGTTCTCCGTACTCAAAGCGGCGGTCACGCCACGCGTCCTGCCGACGGCGATCACGCTCGTGACGACGAACTCCCGGCTGACGGCGTTCGGGCTGGCCGCGGGCGCCGTCTTCGGTGGAATCGCGGCGGGCGTCGCCACGTTGGCCGGTTCGCCGGGCGCACTCCTGTACACGGCCGCGCTGTCGGTCGTCGGCACCGTGCTGTGCCTGCGGATCCCGCGGTGGGTGGAGTCCACGGCGGGCGAGGTGCCGGCCGCGCTGCGCACCACCAGACGGGGCAGGCGCAGCCCGATGGGCCGCGGAGCCGTGGTCGCGCTGTGGGGCAACGGCGCGCTTCGAATCCTCACCGGGTTCCTCACATTGTTCGTCGCGTTCGTGGTGAAGGGTCAGACGGAGGCCGATCCCGGCCGACAGCTGCTCCTGATCGGGATCGTCGGGGCCGCTGCAGGCGTGGGCTCGTTCGCCGGCAACGCCGTCGGCTCCCGGCGCCGGTTCGGGCGGTCCGACCGCGTCGTGCTGGGGTGCATCGTGGCCGCCGTCGCCTCCGCCGTTGTCGCCGCCGTGCTGCCCGGAATCGCCACAGCGGCCCTCGTCGGCCTGGTCGGCGCCTCGGCGAGCGCGTTGGGCAAGGTCTGCCTGGACGCCGTGATCCAGCGCGACCTGCCCGAGGAGTCGCGTGCGTCGGCGTTCGGCCGCTCGGAGACGGTGCTGCAGCTGGCCTGGGTGTTCGGCGGCGCGCTGGGTGTGTTGCTTCCGCACAGCACGTTCTGGATCGGGTTCGCGGTGGTCGCTGCCGTGGTCACGCTGGCGGGCGTCCAGACGGCGCTGGTCAGCCGGGGACGCAGCCTCTTGCCGTTCATCGGGCACCGGGTGCATCCGGGGGCCACACCGCAACCGGCCCGCACCGTCCGCTGAGGCGCCGACCGTAGGGTTGACGGGTGCCGCGCCGACTCCTGCTGGGCCGACTCCTGCTGGGCCGACTCCTGCTGGGCCGACCCCGGTCGGCCCGTCTCCCTCTGGGCCGCCTGGTCCCACTACCGGTGGCGGCGCTCCTCC
>DASRSC010000238.1:0-4934 GCA_035695525.1 Pseudonocardia sp.
AACTCCTGATCCCGCGCTCCTGCCATCCCCCGGATCCGCTCGGCCTGCGCCAGCTGCAGTGCCCGGCCGCGCTCGAGGAAGTCGGCGATCACCTCGAGCTCGGCCGCCGTGAAGCGATGCAGCTCGGCCACCCCCGCCTCACCGACGGGCCCGTAGATCAGCTTCGCCTGCTCCCGGGCCGACGGCGTCAGCTCGACGACGGCGCGCCTGCGGTCGTCAGGATCGGGCTCTCGCGTGAGGTGGCCGCGAGCCACGAGCCGCTGGATGGCCGTGGTGGCCGCGGCGGGGCTGAGCCCCACGGTGTCGGCCACCTGCCCTGCGGTGAGCGCCCGCTCCACCACCGCGCCGAGGATGCGCAGATCCGTGCGGTTGACGCCGAGCAGGTCGGCCGCTGCCGCATCCACGGCGTCGGCAGCACTGCCGAACCGTTCAGCGGCACGGGCGGCGCGCTCCACGGAGGATTGCTTCGACACTCGAAGGAGTCTACTCTCGGCTCATTACTTCGACGGTCGAAGGGATTCTCCCGTGGAGACACAGCAGTTGCCGTCCTGGCTCCCGACAGCGAACCGCATCGTGCGGGCCGTGCACCGGATCGGGCTGCCGCTCGGCACGATCCATCTCCTGACCGTTCCCGGCCGCCGGACGGGACGGCCACGCGCCACACCCGTGTCGCCGCTCGTCGTGGACGGGCACCGGTACCTCGTCGCGGGGCTGCCGCAGTCCGACTGGGCGCGCAACGCTCGGGCCGCCGGCCGCGGCGAGCTCGTGCGGGGCAGGCGACGCCGGGACGTCGCGCTGCGTGAGGTGACCGACCCCGACCTCCGCCGAGCGGTGATGCGCGCCTTCCCGACGGAGGTGCCGCACGGGGTGGACTTCTTCGTGCGCATCGGGCTCGTCGAACGAGCCGACCCCGAGCAATTCGCCGCGGCGGCCGAGCGGGTGGCCGTGTTCGAGCTCGGCGACACCCCGGGCGACACCGCGGCTCGACCATGACGCGACGCCCCTGCGCGCGTCAGGCCTGAGCGTCGCTCGACCGCGACAGCGCCGACCTGCGCCTGCTGTATGCGAAGTAGACGACCAGCCCGATCAGGAACCAGACGGCGAACCGCATCCAGGTGTCCGGGCTCAGGAAGCTGATCAGCCACAGCGAGAACACCACGCCGATCGCGGGCACCACCGGCATGCCGGGGCAGCGGAACGAGCGGGGCAGGTAGACGGTCGCGGCGCCGGTGAACGCGCCGGTCAGCTCGAACGGCGTGAACGGGTTGTAGTTGCCCGCGTCGATGTGGAAGAACCCGACCGGCGGTCGTGCCATCTCCAACCGTGCTGAAACAGCTGCTCAGCCGCGGGTCAGCAGCGAGCGCGCGAAGAATGCCAGGTTGGCGGGGCGCTCGCCGAGCCTGCGCATGAAGTAGCCGAACCACTCGGTGCCGTAAGGCAGGTAGACGCGCACCCGCAGCCCCTCGGCCGCGAGCTCGGACTGCGCGTGGGGCCGCACGCCGTAGAGCATCTGCAGCTCGTAGTCGTCGGCCGTGCGGCCGTGCCGCTCGGCCAGGAAGCGCGCGATCTCGACCAGTCGCGGGTCGTGGGTGGCCACCATCGGCAGACCCTCGCCCGCCATCAGGACCTTCAGGCACCGGACGAAGGAACGGTCGACCTCCCCGCGACGGAACGCGGCCGACGCCGGCTCGTCGTAGGCGCCCTTGCACAGCCGGACCCGCGAGCCCCCGCCTGCGAGGTCGCGGCAGTCGCCCTCGGTGCGGCGCAGCTGCGCCTGGAGCACGGCGCCGACCCAGGGATGGTCGACGCGGAGGTCGCGCACGATCCCCAATGTCGATTCGGTGGTGGTGTGGTCCTCCATGTCGACGGTGACGGTGGTGCCCGCCGCGGCGGCCGACTCGCAGATCTGACGCGCCGACTCGAGCGCGATCTTGTCGGCGTCCACCGCGAGGCTCTGGCCGAGCGCGGAGAGCTTCACCGACACCTCCACGCGGTCGGCGAGGCCCTCGTGACTGAGCCGCCCCAACAGGGTCCGGTATGCGGCCACGGTTGCGTCGGCCTGCGCACGGTCGGTGGTGTCCTCGCCGAGGTGGTCGACGGTCACGAGCCGGTCGGCGGTGATCCGGCGAGCAGCCGTGAGGGCGTCCTCCACGGTCGTGCCCGCCACGAAGCGGTTCACCAGCAGGTCGAACGGGCCGGCCTCGACGGCGGCACGGACGGCCCGGGACCGGGAGGCAGCGAGCAGGGCGCTCCGAAGCATGCGCAGGACCGTAGATCGCGTCCGCACCGTTCGGACTTGTCCGATCAGATAAGGTTCGGGCACTTCGCTCGTCCGAGCCGATGATGAGGCCGCACCGTGGACAGCACCCTGCGCCAGCTCCTGGCCGCGGTCGGCGAGCCACTGGTCGACGTGGTGGAGGTGCCCGCAGGGCTCGACGTGCCCGTCACAGGCCTCGCCATCGTCGATCCCGACGACGAGCCGGACCAGTACACGGGACAGCTCGTACTGGTGATCGGCGCCCGCGGCCGCGACGCCGTGGCGATCGTCCGCACGCTGGCGCGTGGGCGCGCGGCGGCCGTCGCCGTGAAGGCGGGCGGTGCGGTGGACGAGCTGCGCGCCGCGGCTGCAGGCGCGGGGGTCGCGCTGCTGGTCGTGCGCCCGGACGTGCGGTGGGAACGGCTGGAGTCCCTCGCCAGGGACGTGCTCGACAGCGGCGGCGACACCGGGGAGGACGGCCCCGGCGACCTGTTCTCGCTGGCCCAGACGGTCGCGTTGCTCACGCACGGCATCGTCAGCATCGAGGACACGGCCAGCCGAGTACTCGCCTACTCCCGCTCGGACAGCGACGCCGCGCAGGTCGACGAGCTGCGGCGGCTGTCGATCCTGGGCTGGCAGGGCCCGCCGGGCTACCTGCGCATGCTGCGCGAGTGGGGGGTGTTCGACCGGCTCCGCACGG
Organism: Pseudonocardia sp.; assembly: GCA_035695525.1. Classification (GTDB taxonomy): domain Bacteria; phylum Actinomycetota; class Actinomycetes; order Mycobacteriales; family Pseudonocardiaceae; genus Pseudonocardia. Next base: position 2,958 of record DASRSC010000238.1, read on the forward strand.
GCGAGGAGGTGGTGCACGTCGACGAGCACGCCGACCTCGGCATCCGCCGGCGGCTCGCCGTCGGTATCCACGCGGGGCAGCGGCAGCTGGGGACGATCTGGGTGCAGGAAGGCGCCACGCCGTTCGCCGAGCGGGCCGCGGACGTCCTCGTCGGTGCGTCGCGGGTGGCGGCAGGCCACCTGATCCGGCGGCGCAGCCGGCAGGCGCCGGGCGCGCGGTGGAGCAGGGACCTCGTGGCCGGGCTACTGGACGGGCGGACGAACCCGGGGCTGGTCGCCGGCATGTTCGGGCTGGACGAGCACGGGAGCGCGCTCGTGGTCGCGTTCGCCGTCCGCGACCGCGGCTCGCTTCCAGCGGGTGACCGCGCGACCTACGAGCTGAGCCTGGCCGAGCTCACCGACGTCGTCTCGGTGCACGCCGCCACCTACCGCCGGGCCGCGCTCACCGCATCGCACGACGCACGGGTCTACGCCGTGCTGCCCGACGTGCCGCGGGACCGGGCCGAGCCCGCGCTGCTCGCGATGTGCACCGAGGTGGCAGCAATGACACTGCGCCGCACCGGCGTTCGCGTGCAGGCCGGGATCGGGTCGACCGTGGCCGGTCTGGCCGATGTGGGGGCGTCCCGCGGCGAGGCCGACCGGGTGCTGGACGCGATGGCGAGCGGCCCCGAGGACTCCACCGTGGCCGCCTTCGCCGACCTCCGGGCCGAGGTGCTGCTCAACCAGACCCTCGGGCTGCTGCAGGCGAGCCCGGAGCTGCGTGATCCCGCCGTCGCGCTGCTGGTCGGGTACGACCGGGACCACGGCACCGATCTCGTCGGCTCGGTGGTCGCGTGGCTCGACGCAATGGGTGACGTGCGGGTGGCGGCGCAGCGGCTCACGGTCCACCCCAACACGCTGCGCTACCGGGTGCGGCGGGCGGTGGCGGTCAGCGGGCTGCGCCTGGACGACCCCCGGGCCCGGTTGATGCACCATCTGCAGCTGCTCGCTGTTCGATCGGACAAGCGCAAGCCGGCATCGTCATCCGGCTGAACGAACCGTCCCGGTCGGTTGGTTCCTAGGGTTCTGGGCACCTGACCCGGGGAGGCTTCGCCATGGACGCGATCACCAGCACGCCGAAGCCGCGCAACGAGCCTGTGCGCGACTATGGACCGGCCTCGCCTGAGCGGGCGAGCTTGCAGGCAGCGTTGGCCGAGCTCAGTGGGCAGCACCACGACCTGACCGTGACGATCGACGGCCGCCAGCACATGGCGGGTGGCACGCGCATCGACGTCGTCGCCCCGCACGACCATGCCCACGTACTGGGCACCACGGCCAACGCGGGCCACGAGGACGCCAAGGTCGCGATCGAGGCGGCCCTGCGGGCCGGCCCGGCGTGGCGCGCGCTGCCGTTCGACGAGCGCGCCGCTGTGCTGCTGCGGGCTGCCGACCTGCTCGCGGGACCGTGGCGCGACCGGCTCAACGCCGCAACGATGCTCGGCCAGTCGAAGACGGCGATCCAGGCAGAGATCGACTCCGCCTGCGAGCTCGCCGACTTCTGGCGCTTCAACGTGCACTTCGCGCGTCAGATCCACGAGAACCAGCCGAACAGCGGGACCGGCGCGTGGAACCGCATGGACTACCGCCCGTTGGAGGGCTTCGTCTACGCGATCACCCCGTTCAACTTCACCGCGATCGCCGGCTACCTGCCCACTGCGCCCGCGTTGATGGGGAACACGGTGATCTGGAAGCCGTCGCCGACGCAGGGCCTCGCCGCGCACCTCACGATGCGGCTGCTCGAGGAGGCAGGCCTGCCACCGGGCGTGATCAACCTGCTCACGGGGGACGGTCGCGACATCTCCGAGGTGCTGCTCGCCGACCGAGCACTCGCCGGCATCCACTTCACCGGCTCGTCGGCCACATTCCAGCACCTGTGGCGGCAGGTCGGGGGGAGCATCGGCTCCTACGCGACCTACCCCCGACTGGTCGGTGAGACCGG
>DASRSC010000239.1:0-14221 GCA_035695525.1 Pseudonocardia sp.
AGGCGCTCGGTGAGATAGCGCAACATCTCGAAGCTCGCCGAGCCGGACCCGATGATCACCGCCGCCTGCAGCACCGCGGTCGGCACGCCGCTGCGCAACAGGATCTCGCCCACCTCGGTGCGGGACGCGAGGTGCTCGGACAGCGCCCCGTCGGGATGCAGTCCGCCCAGGTAGACGATCCGGCGCACGCCGGCTTCCCTGGCGGCCTGCCCCGTGATGAGCGCGCCGCGGCGGTCGGTGGCGGCGAAGTCCCGGTCTGACAGCGAGTGCACGAGGAAGTAGAGGACGTCGACGCCCTCACACGCCGCGCGGATGCTCGCGGGGTCGAGGAGATCGCCCTGCATGATCTCCGCGAGGTGCGCCCACGGGACATCCCGCAGCTTGTCGGGATCGCGAACCAGGCAGCGGACGGTGCCCGCGCCGGCATCGATCAGCCGCGCGGCCAGCCGACCCCCGATGTACCCGGTCGCGCCGGTGATGAGGTAACGCACCCCCCGATGCTCCCGGCAGCCGCGGATTGCCGCTACTTCACGGCCCGCGACCATTTCAGCCGGGGGACCACTCGCACCCCGTGACTCACCCGCTCGCGGCGGCTCGGCGCCGGCTGGGTGGTTCAGGTTCACCCAGGACAGGCTGATCTTTACCCGCGAAGATCCTTTCGGTTCGCAACGTCGTGGTAGACACTCCGAATACTCGTGGATCATGGGAGGCCGGCGCTGTGGTGGGGGATGCGGCGTCGGTGCTCGCCGATGCGCTTGCGGCCGGCCGGGAACTCGATCTCCAGGGCGCCGCGCTGTCGGCAACGACCCTCGCGGCCGTCCTCACCGACGCGCCACCGCCAGGTGCACCGTCGCTGAGGCTGCGGCGCGCCAACATCACCGGCGAGCTTCGGCTCACCGGAGCCACCGTCGGGATTCCCGTCGAACTGCGTGGTTGCGTGTTCGCGCACGTCCCCGACCTGCGGATGGCGCAGTTCGCCGGACTCGCGCTCACCGGGTGCCGGCTTCCCGGCCTCCGGGCAGGCAACCTGCGCGTGACTGCCGACCTGCTGCTCGACGACGGGTTCACCGCACACGGACCGGTCCACCTCGCCGACGCGCAGATCGGCGGGTCGCTGCGGCTGTCGGGGGGACGGCTGCGCGGAGCGGGCGGCCGAGCGCTGATCGGCGACCGCATGGTCGTCGACGGCACGTGCTACGCGCGGCGGCTGCGCAGCAGTGGGGAAGTCCGGTTGCCCGGGGCGCGGATCACCGGCAACCTCGACCTCGGTGGGGCCGACCTGAGCAGCCCGACGGGGGACGCCCTCGACGCCACCGGCGTCACGGTCGGCGGCAGCCTCCTCGCAGGCCGGCACAACGCCGGACCGGACGTGGCGTTCTGCGCGTCGGGCCGGGTGCTGCTCGCCGGTTCCAGGGTCGGGGGCGACCTCGTGCTGTCCGGGGCCCGCATCGAGCGGAGCGGGGCCGCCGCCGCACGCGACCCGGAACCGGCGGGGGAGAGTCGGATGCCCGTCGTCCCGGGCGGGATCGTCGACGGCACGGCGTGCCTCGTGGCCGACCGCATCCGGGTGGAGGGCAACCTCGAACTCGACGACGGGATGCACACCGATGGCACCGTGCGGCTCCCGAACGCCGTCGTCGGCGGCTACCTGCGGCTCTCCGGTGCCCGGCTGACCGGCCCTGCGGGCGCGATGGAGCGCGGGATCGCGCTGCTCGGGGACGGCATGGACGTCAGCGGCGACCTCGAGGGCCGCGACAACGGCCGCGGCCCGCTCGTCTGCGCTGGTCAGTTGCGCCTGGTGGACGCCCACGTCCGGGGGAGTGCGAGCCTGTCCGGGGTCGAGCTCGCCACTCCCGGCGGGTACGCGCTGCTCGCCGACCGGTTGCGGATCGGCGGCGAGTTCTACCTACGCCGGCTGCGGTGCGCAGGCACCGTCCGGCTGCAGAACGCCGAGATCGGAGCAACGCTCGACTGCACGGGTGCGCGGCTGGAGCATCCGCGGCTACGGCCCGATGGAACACCGCGACCGTCGTTGGACGCGCGTGCGGCGACCATCGGCAAGGACATGATCTGCACGGAGGGCTTCACGGCGGCCGCCGGCGTGCGAGTGCGACGTATGGAGGCGCGCAAATCGGTGCAGTTCGTCGACGCGACGCTCGGCACGACGTCCACGGCTGGCATTCGATACGCCCTCAACGCCTATGGCCTGGTGACCGCGGAGCTTGTCCTGCGTCCGGCCGCCGCCCCCGCCGGGAGAGTGCGTCTGGCCCAGGCTCAGGTGAGCACCTTCGCCGATTCCGCTCCGTTATGGGCGGCCGTTGGTGGCATCGATCTCGACGGTTTTGATTACCAGAAGATGAATGACACACATGTGATTGACATCCAGACGCGTCTTCACTGGCTCGAACAGGTGATGCCCGACTACGCAGCGGGACCATACGAGCAGTTGGCCGCCGCCTACCGGCGTGCGGGCGACGAGGAGCTGTCCGAGCGCGTCCTCATGGCGAGGCAGAGTCGGCGCTACGCCGAGGCCGGCGTCGCCGGGCGGATTTGGGGCGCCCTCCAGCGCTGGACGGTGGGATTCGGCTATCAGCCCTGGTTAGCGGTCTGTTGGCTCGTGCTGTTCGCCGTCCTCGGTGGGGCCTGGTTCGCTACTCATGCGCCGCCTCCGGTGGACGAGGGACAAAACCCCGTCTTCAATCCGTGGCTCTTCGCCGCCGACACGCTCCTCCCGATCGTGAACCTCGGGCAGGACGGGTACTGGCGCCTGGACGGCGCATCGCAATGGATAGCGAGTGCGTTGGTCGCAGCGGGGTGGATCCTCGCGACAACGGCTGCAGCGGGCGCCGCACGAATACTCAAGCGGGTGTGACGACACGCAAAGTCCACCCGAACGGGCGGAACCGGGGCGCAGAGCTGTAACGGTGGCTCGGAACCCGTTTCCACGCCCGAGTGTCCCCGTTGTGGGTGTAAGTGCGTCGATCGGCCAGCCAGAAGAGGGCCGTAGGCATCACCATGGAAGGCGCACAGAACGACGACGGAGGTGACGCGTGTCCCCAGCGACCCGCTACTCGACGACCGACGACGACTGGAACCCGGCCACGGGTAGGCATGCGTTCAACGAGGACGCGGTGCTCACGCCGATCTTCCATGCGCTCACGCGTGGCGGGTGGCGCAGTCGCCAACACGAGCCGGCCGCCCCGGCCCTTCCCCCCGTTCCCACCGCGCCGCCGCGCGCCCCCGACCCGGTCGACGCATTCCGGCGCGACCCGCTGACCGCACCGATCCCGATTCAGACCCTCGCGCCCGCCGCCATTCCCGTCACGCCCAGCTCCGGCACCGGGGCCCATGCCGTGCCGGCGGCAAGACACGAGCTGGTCGACCAGGGCCGGCACCACCGCAGGCGCGAGGCCGTCACCTCGCACTGGTGAGATCACCCGCGCTCGAACGCGCGACGAATGGCGGCCGCTGGGGAGTGGCCGCGCACGACGGCAGTAACTGCACTACTGCCTGCGAGGGCCGGGGTACGCGGGCAACTTCCTCGGCGCCGCGACCCCGGCCCTCAGCAACCCCCCGCCGCCCACCCCGCGAGTCGCCCGTTCCCGGCCCGCGTGTCGACCGGTTTCTGCCCGCGTGTCGACCGGTTCCGGTCTGTGGGAGAGCTGTGACGGCAGTTCGGTCTGACAGCAACCCCTGCGCCTCGGACTTGTCCACATCGCGCCTCAGTTGTCCACAGCCCAGCACTGTGGCCCCTGATCGCACTCCCGCTGCGGGATCGTCGAGCCGTGTTTCCCACCGCTGCGAGTACTGCAGGTGCATGCCTGCGCCGTGATGCCGTCCGGCTACTGGGCGAGAAGCGGGTTCGCACCGCACTCAGCTCTGGCGAGTTCGGTTCTCCGTTTCCCGGAGTGCTCGTCGATCCTGCGCGGGCAGCGGAACCGTCCACCGTCATCGCGGCGGGTTGGTTGGCCTCCGGACCGGACGCGATCATCACCGGTTCCACTGGTGCGTTCCTGCATGGATACACGGCAGCAGCGCCGACGCCGGTGCACGTCGTCGTGCCCTACGGCAGCAGGAAACGGACGAGGCCTGGGCTGGTGGTGCACAACGGCCGGTCGCTCGACTTCGATCGACGGTTCGTCGACGGCCTACCGGTCCTCTGCGTGGAGCGAATCGTCACCGATCTGGTGTGCTCCGCTGCGCCGGCGGACGCGCTGGCCGTGGTCGACCAGGTATTGGCTGCGCTCGCCCCGGCTGAGCGCGCACCATTTCGCGACGAGCTCCACCGACGGCTCCGGGAACGTGCGGATCCCCGCGGAACCCGGATCGGCACCCGGCTACTCGATCTCGCCACCGGTCGAGCAGACTCGCCGGCCGAGAGCTGGCTGCTCTGGCGGATCGTCGATCTGGGATTTCCCGTGCCGATAATCAACTATCAGGTCTGCACCATCGATGGTGAGCCCCGGTACAGGGTCGACCTCGGCTGGCCCGATCTGAGGATCGCCATCGAGTACTACGGCCACGCCGCCCATGCCGAGCGTACTGAGGAGGACGAGGCCAGGATCCTCGAGCTCGAGCGGCGCGGTTGGATCGTCATCATCGTCCGCGCGGAGGATCTCGCCCACATGTCCCGCGTGGAGCGCGAGGTCGACGAGGCATTCCGCAGGCGGGGCGTGTACCTGCGCGAGCGCACCGTCGGAGCGCTGCGCGCTAGGCGGCACCGCGACCTACGTGCCAGCTGAAACACCCTGGCCGACTGACCTGTCGGGGCCGACAGTGCCATTCGCCCGGCCCTGAGCAGAACCTGGGACCCGGGCGCCGGATCGGGACGACCCGCCCGACGGGAAGAGGGCGACTCGCGGACGCGGGATCCGGGCCACTCCGTTCTCGACGCCGGCGCCGCGCCGAGCGCGACATCGGCGTCCGTCGCGTGCTTGCTCGTTGCGCAGTTCGAAGATTCACCACCCGGCACGCCGGGTGTACCGAGCGGGCGGCCGCGCCCTCATGGCGTCGGGCACCGGGTGGCCGCCCCAGGGCGAGTAGCCCGTGTCCTCGTGAGCCGAATTCGACCGAGTCGCGGGTGGGATCCGGGCAGCTGCGGGCTGGACGTGGGCGGCTCGCCGGCCGAATCCGGGCGACTCGCGGAGAGGAACGGGCGAGTCCCGGGCGGAACTGGGCGACTCGCGGGCGGGAATCGGGCGACTTCCGGGCGGGAACTGGGCGACTCGCGGGCGGGAACTGGGCGACTCGCGGGCGGATTTCGGGCGACTCGCGGGCCCGAAACGGGCGACTCGCGGGGGTGGGTCAGGTGTGGAGGCGGGCTGCCACTTTCCGGAGGTCGGCCGTTGTGGCGGCCCGGTTCACCCGTGTCGGCTCGCGGTCCGCCAGCACCTGCTCGCCCGCCACCCAGACGTCCCGGACGAGCCGGGAACCGCCGGCCCAGACGAGGTTCGACAGCAGCTGCGCGTCGTCCTCCGGCGCGACGAATGCCGAGTCGCTGAGGTCGACGTGCACCAGGTCGGCCCACCGGCCCGGTTCCAGGGCACCGATATCGTCCCGCCCGATTGCGGCCGCGCCGTCCCGGGTGGCCATGAGCAGCAGCTCCGCGGCCGTGAGCGCCGCGGCATCGCCGCTGGTCACGCGGGCGAGCAGGCCGGCGAGCCGGGCCTCGGCCCACAGGTCGAGGTCATCGCCGGAGGCTGGCCCGTCGGTGCCGAGCCCGACGCGCACACCCGCGCGCCGCAGCGCCGACACTCGGGCGATACCGGCCGCGAGCTTCGCGTTCGAGCCCGGGCAATGGGCGACGGCAGTGCCACGGGCAGCCAGCAGTGCGATGTCGTCGTCGGACAGCTGCACGCCGTGCGCGGCCAGCACGCGTCCACCGAGCATCCCGACGCGGTCGAGCAGCGCGGGTACGGAGCCGTACGCCTCGCGCTGGGCGAGGTCCTCGTTGGCTGCCTCGGCGACGTGCATGTGCACCAGCGCCCCGCGCTCACGTGCGTGCTCGCCCACCGACTCGAGCGCCTCCGGCGGCAGTGTGTAGGCCCCGTGTGGTCCATAGCCGAGCTCGATCCGCTCGCCCGGCCCGGACCGCAGCCCGACGGCGTCGATCCGGGCCGACACCTCGTCGCGCATCTGCTGCCACGTGCCGAGCCGGTCCCACCCGGGCGCGGCGATGATGCCCGGCGTCAGAACGACGCGCGATCCGACGGCCGTGACGGCCTCGATCACCGCGTCCATGAAGAAGTACATCTCCACGCTGGTGGTGCAGCCGGTGCGGAGCAGCTCGACGGTGCCCGCGGTCATGCCCGCGCGCACGTCGGCTGCGTCCAGCCTGCCCTCCGCCGGCCACATCACGTCGTACAACCAGCTCAGCAGCGGCAGGTCGCCCCCCATGCCGCGCAGCACCGACATCGGCGTGTGGGCGTGCGTGTTGATGAGCCCGGGGACGAGGGCGCCGGGCAGCGCGCGGACGGGCGCGTCAGTCGGGGGGGCCGACGACCGCGGTCCGACGTGGGTGATCCGCCCGCCGGCATCGATGTCGACGACGGCATCGCGCAGAACGCTGCAGCCGGGGTCGCAGGGCAGTACGACCGGGGCGGTGAGCCGTACCCCGAGGCTCGTCATCGGCGGGCCTCCAGAAGAGAGCGCAGAGAGCGGAACGGCGGCAGCCAGGCACCGGTGTCGGGCAGCGAGTCGAGTGTGATGCGCGGGAGCGGTTCGCGGAACACCCCCTCGATGTCCTCCAGATCGATGAACTCGATCACCTCGGACGTGAGCGCGAAGCTCGCGTGCTCGCGGAAGCCGATGACCGTGACGCTCGTGCCCTGCTTCTCGAGCTCCTCGAGCGGCTCCCGGAACGCCCGTCCGTCACCGGACGCCACGACGACGTGGCGCAGCACGCCTTCCTCCGCCCGGCGGCGGATGTGGGCGAGCATGTCCTCGTCGACATCGGAGTCGTCGGTGATCTTGGGTTTCGCGAACACGGCGAAGCCCACGTTCCGCAGCGCCTCGACCCACGGCCGGACGACCTCCGTGCTGCCCGGCACCACATTGGTGAAGACGGTGGCCTCGGCGATCGCGTCCGGTCCGGCGAGTTCCAGCAACCACCGGCCCACGGCGTCGAAGCGCGGACGGAAGGCCGCGGTCGGCCGCGCGCCGAGCAGCGAGCCCAGGCTCATGTCCATGTTGGGCGCGTCCCAGACCAGCATCACGCGTGGGGCCGGGTCCGGGGGGATGGCCGCGGTCACGAGCGCCGGACCGGGGAGCAGGTCGGGGTCATGAGGCCGACCCTAGCGCTGCGTGAGGGATAGCATCCCCGGCGATGGACGAGAGCGGGGACGCTGAATGCGGAAGCGTCACCACGACCCCGCAGGCCACGATCGCGAACCGGTCGACGGGCAGGGCTCCGGGGTGACGGACCACGAATCCGACGACGTCGCCGCCCGCACCGCGAAGGCGATGCACCGGGCCGACGCTGCCGGTCGCGGAGCGGGGGTGCGGCTGCTCGATGTCGGGCCCGGCCGCGCCAGGGTCGCGATGACGGTCGAGTCGCGGCACGTCAACGGCCACGGGATCTGCCACGGTGGGTACCTGTTCCTGCTCGCCGACGCCGCCCTCGCCTACGCATCCAACAGCTACGGCACCTCGGCGGTCGCGTCGGGCGCCGACATCGCGTTCCTACACCCCGTGCCCCTGGGCGCCGAGCTCGTGGCCGAGGCGGTGGAACGGGCGAGGACCGGACGCTCGGGGCTCTACGACGTGACGGTTCGGTCCGGCGAGCAGGCGGTGGCGGAGTTCCGTGGCCGCACCCGCCAGGTGCCGGGTCTGCCGCCACCCGGCTGAGGACTCGCGGCGGTGGGCGGGGTCAGGAGCTGCGCGGCTGGAGGAAAGCCGGGCGCGTCGAGGCGTCGGGCTCGTCGTAGTACCGGTGGTAGACGGGGGTCAGGCCACCGGAGACGGGCGGCACGATCCAGCTCCAGTCGGCGGGGCAGCGACGACCCGCACTCTCCTCACGAGCGAGGTGGGTGAGGAACCGCTGGGACTCGGAGTGATGGTCGGCCATCGTCACCCCGGCCACGTCGAAGGAGTACTGCACCGCCCGCACCATCTCGACGAGTGCGCGGTCGCGCCACATGGTGCGCTCTGAACTCATGTCCAGCCCGAGGCGGTCCGCGACTGCGGGGAGCAGGTTGTAGCGGTCGGCGTCGACGAGGTTGCGTGCGCCGATCTCGGTGCCGAGATACCAGCCGTTGAACGGCGCGGCCGGATAGGTCACGCCGCCGACGACCAGCGGCATGTTGCTGATCGCCGGCACGGCGTGCCACCGCAGACGCAGCTCGGCGAACCACTCGTGGTCGGGGTGGATGAGCGGGACCTCCAGCACGGCGTCGGCCGGAACGTCGAACATCTCCGGCTCGCCCCCTCCGTCGGAGACCAGCAACGGCAGCACGTCGAACCGGCCGGGCGGCTCGGGGCGTTGCCACCCGAGCTCGACGGCGCGGTCGGTGAACCCGGCGTACCGGCTGTCGCCGCGGATCTCGCCGCTCGTGGTGCGGTGCCCGGCGTAGCGGACGAGCTGGTCGTTGTGGATGCGCGGTCCGGGCCGGTCCGGCCGGTCCTGGGCGAAGATCGTGATCGTGGAGCGGATCCGGCCGCCGCGGGTGGCGTCGCGCAGGTGCTCGACGCATTCCGCGGCCACGTCGGCCGGAGCCGTCACGTGCCGCCTATCCCGCAGGCGGAGGCTGTTCCAGTACAGGCGGCCGATGCAGCGCGCCGAGTTGCGCCAGGCCACGCGGGCGCCGTAGGTCAGCTCGTCGACGGTGTGGGTGTAGCTACCGGTGGAGTCGATTTCGTGCCGCACCTGCCACATGCGATAGTCGATCGAGCCGGACGGCGAGGTCTCGGCGTAGAACTGGGTGAGGAACTGCTCCGCCTCCCCGGGGTCGACGGCATCGGGTGCCGCCTGCGGTGGGGCGGTGACAGCCCCGGTGGCCGGGCAACGCTCCGCCGAGCGGGGAGCGGGTACACCAACGTTCGTTGCAACGAGCGACGTCACCCGGCGCCTCAGCCTTTCACTCGCCGACACCCCCGGGGATCGGGGCCTGCTCTTCCTACACGGTCACGCGCTGTGACCAGAAGATGGCCCGGTGAATGCGCGACGGTACAGAAGATCGCGCACGTCACGGCCCTCAATACGGGCGCGCTGCTCGAACTTGGTGACAGGGCGCCATTCCGGACGCGGCGTCCAACCCCCCGGCTGGTCCGCCGCGGCGTTCTCGAGGAACGGCTCGGCGTCGCACACGTCGCGCATCTGGCAGGCGTAGTCGTCCCAGTCGGTGGCCATGTGCAGGATGCCGCCCGGCACCAGCCGCGAGGCCGCCAGCGACACGAAATCCGGCTGGACCAGGCGCCGCTTGTGGTGCTTGCGCTTGGGCCACGGGTCGGGGAAGAAGATCCGGATGCCGGCCAGCGACGCGGCAGGCACGCACTCATGCAGCAGTGCCACGGCGTCACCGCGCAGCAGGGCGACGTTCGACAGCCCGGCGTCGGCCATACGCATCAGCAACTGCGCGAGGCCCGGCTCGAAGACCTCGACCGCGATGTGGTCGACATCCGGGGCGGCAGCGGCCAGTGCAGCCGTTGACTCCCCCATACCGGACCCGATCTCCAGGATCAGCGGCGCGCTCCGTCCGAACCAGGCGGGCGGGTCGAACGGTTCCGCGCCGCTCAGCAGGTCGGCGACGTCCCGGCCACGGCTCGGCCACCACCGCTCCCAGGCGTGTTGCTGGCCGTCCGTGAGGCGGCTGCGGTGGTGGACGAAGCTGTGGATCGGTGGGTGCACCGCGGTCGGCCCCGCCTCAGCCACCCACGTTCGGGTGCTCCGGGGCCGCGGGAGCGCCCTCCCGCGCGGTGTCGACGCGCGCTCCGCTGTCGCTCTGCGCGGCAGGCAGCCGCACGCCCGCGGTGGCGCCGGGCAGTTTGCCCCTCAGGAAGCCGGCGCTGGTCCAGGCCAGCGCGGTGACGACCGCGGCCGCCGACACGACGTTCCGCTGACGAAGCTCCCGCAGCACGGCTGTGGGCAGCACCTTCGCGACATAGCTGCGCTCGGTGGAGAGCGCGTCGTCGCTGCCCACGAGCGCGGAGACGGCCGCCTTCGACAGCCCCTCCGCCCAGCTGCGTCGGCGCAGGTAGGCCCACTCGACGCGGTCCTCGCTCACGCGGTGGTCGACGATCGCGCGCGGCTCGAACACGATCCGGATCTTCTCGCCGACGCGCCGGTAGGCCTGCCGGGCGCGGATGCAGAGCTCGGTCTCCTCGCAGCCCAGGGGGTTCTTACCGATGCGGCCGATGTCCTCGGCGAAGCCGCCGACGCGCTCGAACACGTCCCGGCGGAACGACATGTTGCAGCCCATGAGGTTGCGGACCTCGGCCTGCTCGGTGGGCTGGCCGGTGTAGGTGCAGCCGACGATCCAGTCAAGCTCGCCGGTCGCGTCGCCGTTTCCGGGGTCGGCACCGGGCAGGACGTGGGGACGTGCCGTACCGGCGCGCACTCCGCGCGCCGGCCAGCGCGGGTGGGCCACCCCTCCCACCGCGGCGACCGTGGGGTCGCTGTAGGGCGCGAGCAGCGCGGCGAGCCATCCCGGGCGGGCCGTGGCGTCGTCGTCGAGGAACACGACGACGTCCCCGGTCGCCTCGGCGACGGCGGTGTTCCGGGCGCCGGAGAGGCCCTGCTTGTGTGCGTTGGGCAGCACCCGCACCCCGCGCGTGGTGAACGCCTCCTGCGCCCGGGACAGGAGCGCGGCGTTGTGGTCGACGATGACCAAGGTCTCCGCCGCGGTGACGTCCTGCGCGGCGACCGAATCCACTGCGGCAACGATGTCGCCCCAGCGCTTCTCGGTGTAGACGCAGATCACGACGGTCGCCGTGACGGCGGGCGTACTCACGGGGCGGTCTCCTTCACGGGATGGGGCGACCGCCCGTGACTAGCGGCGGTCGGATGTGTGTCGGTCGGCACGCCGGTGCTCGGCCAGTAGGGTACGCAGGACCCGCGCGCCGTCGGCGAATGTGCGGAGGTTCGTCTCGCCGAACATGCGCAGGCGCTCGATCGAGGGCACCTCGGTGATCTTCAGACCGGCAGCGGCGATTCGGCAGTTGAGCACCGTCTCGATCTCAAAGCCGTCACCCCACAGCATTCCCTCAGCGGGTGGCGGCGCGTCCACCGGGGGGAGCTCCAGGACCGGCAGCAGGTCGGCCCAGAAGGCGTTGTAGCCGTAGCAGAGATCGGTGTACGCCGTGCCGAACAGCGCGTTCGCGACGCCGTTGAGGCCGGCGTTGCCGGTCTTGCGCAGGAGGGTGATGTCATCGCTGCCGCCGCCGGTGGTGAACCGGCTGCCCTTGGCGAAGTCGGCGCCTGCGATCAACGCCGAGACGAACGCCGGAATCTCCGCGGGGTCGGCTGAGCCGTCGGCGTCGAACATCACGATGACGTCGCCGGTGGCCGCAGCGAATCCGCAGGCCATCGCGTTGCCCTTGCCCTTGCGGGTCTGGGTGATCGTACGCACCGAGGGCAGGACGCGCTTGGCCGCCTCGATGGAGCCGTCGATCGAGTTGCCATCGACCACGATGATCTCGTGGACGGCGGGACGAACCGCGGCGATCGCCGGAAGAATGATCTCCAGGTTGCGCGCCTCGTTGCGGGTTGGCACCACAACGGAGACGGCCGGGAACCGGGTGCGGCTCGGATTGGGACGTGGTCGAGGGCGACGCGATGCTCGACGGGCCGCCTCGTGGTGTGGCGCGTGGTGCGCCGCCTCCGCGGGGACAGCTGGGCGGGCAGGCGAAACGGCGCTCACACAACCTCCAGACAAGTCCGCTCGACTGGGACAACGAGACCGTAGCGAGCGGGTTGCGGTAACTAGCTCTGTTCCCCCCGAATGGGGGTAGGTGATGAATCTGTGACCGGAAGCGGGTAGGGATACGGACCGCACCGGGAGCGGTCGCGCGCCATCCTCTTCCGCATGAGCACCGAGACCGTGGATCCCCATGTCGCTCTCGCCGCCGAGCTGGCTCGGCTCGGCCGGAGGCTCGACGAGATGGGCGCGGAGTTGCTGCGGCTGCATACAGACGCCGCCCCGGTCGCTGCCGGACCGGCGCCCGACGCAGGGACGGCACCGTGGTCACGATCAGGAGACGCACGTCCAGGCGCGCAGGTTGCCTCAAATGTCGATTCCGCCGCTCGTTCGGCTCTGGATGCGCCGGGCGGCATCGCCGCCGGGCAGGGGACACCGGCGCCCTACTGGACGCCCGTCCCGCAGCCGTCGGGGCCGGCCGAGGCCCGCCCGTACCCGCTGGTCACGCGACGCTTGACGTGGACGGCGATCTCCGGAGCGAGGCTCCTCGCCTGGACCGGCGGCGGAGTGACGTTGCTCGGCGTCGTCCTGCTGCTCGTCCTGGCCGCCTCTCGAGGCTGGTTCTCCCCTCCGGCTCGGGTGACGGTGGGCGCGCTGCTCGGTGTCGCGCTGATCGGCCTCGCGTTGTGGCTGCACCGTCGGGAGAGTGCCCGGGCGGGCGCTCTCGCCCTGGCTGCGACGGGATTCGCGACGCTCTACCTCGTGGTGGCGGCGGCCACGGCGCTGTACGACTATCTCCCCGACGTGCCGGCGCTGCTGGTCGCGCTGCTGGTGGCGGCGGCCGGGCTCGGCCTGGCCGATCGGTGGCGGGCGCAGCTGCTGGGCGGCGGCGTGGTCGTGGGGGCGGCGCTGCTGGCGCCCGTGATCGTCACGGACTGGCTGCTGGTGGCGCTCGCGCTGGCGCTGCAGCTGGCGGCGCTGCCGGTCGTGCTGCGCAGGGGGTGGTCCGTGCTGATGCTGGTCGCGGCGGCCGGACCGGTGATCTTCGGATCCGCCGTCGGCGCCATGGTGGTCGTGGACGGAGACGTGGTGACGATCGCCGTCGTGCTCGGTGTGCTGGCCGTGGGCCTCGGGACCGCGATGCCCGCCGCGCGGATGCTGCCGCGAGAGCCGGTGGCGGGGCTGGTCGCCGCCACGCCCGTCCCCGTGCTGGCGACGGGGGCCGCCCTCGGCGGCTGGGACGGCGGCGCGCTCACGGCGGTCGCCGCGCTGGCCATGGGTGGGTTTGCCGCGGTACCGGGCCTGGACCGCCTGCTCCGCACCGTGGGCGTTACCGCCGCGGCCGTCGCGCTGTTCCAGGCGACGCTGGTCGCCGTGGAGGGGTCCACCGCAACTGCAGTGCTGATCGGCCAGGCGATCGTGGCGGCCGTGGTGGCTGCCGTGCTGCGCTCGCGGCTGCCGATGATGATCGCGTTGGCCTACGGCACCGTCGGGGTACTGATGGGGCTGGCTCAGGACGCCCCGGTCGCTGCGCTCGTGCAGTTCCCGGCGATCCCCTACGACCAGCCCGGCCCGGGCGCTCTCCTCACCGGCGTCGGCGTCTCGGCGCTCGCCCTGGTACTCGCCGTGGCGCTGCTCGTGGCGGGCGGCAGGGTCGAGCTGATCCGGCCGGACACGGCGTCCGCCCCGCTGTGGATACCGATCGGGCTCGTCGGGCTCTATGGCGCGACCTCGTTGATGGTCACCATCGCGCTGCTCGTCTCGACGGACCGCGCCGGCTTCACCGGCGGGCACGCCGTGGTGACGGTGTCCTGGACGATCGCCGCGCTCGTCCTGCTGGCCCGCGGGATCAGCAGGGCCGCGCTGCGGATCACCGGGCTCGTGCTGGTCGCCGCCGCCGTCGCGAAGCTGGTGCTGTTCGACCTCGTCGCGCTCGATGGAGTGGCCAGGGTGGCGGCGTTCCTCGGTGCCGGGCTGGTGCTGCTGGCGGCGGGCACCCGCTACGCACGGCTCGTCGCGGAGGCCGAGGCGGAGGCGAGCATGGAGCGCGAGGCGCAGGGCGCCCCCGGAAACGCGAGCTGAGCCTCCCGTTCGCGATCGCACACCGCTACGGCCGTTCGGCCCCGCCGACCGTCCGGCGCTGCGACGCTCCGGGCATGCCTGATCGGTACATCGACGCCGTCCGCGCCCGCCGCGTCGAGCTGCGCGCGTGGCGGGGCCTGCTGACCGGCGGTCACCGGGCGGAGCTGCGCAGCTGCCTGGCCCTGAGCCGGATCGCCGCGGCAGCCGAGGCGAGCGGGGCGCTGGCCGGGCTCGCCCGGGAGGCGGCCGACCACATCGAGACCGGCGACCGCGCGGCCCGGGGGCAG
>DASRSC010000240.1:0-6309 GCA_035695525.1 Pseudonocardia sp.
CCCGGGAGCAACGCCCGCCATCCGGTTCAACTTCCTGTCCACGGAGCAGGACCGTCGGGAGTGGATCGAGTCCGTCCGGATCGCCAGGGAGATCCTCGGCCAGCCCGCCCTCGCGCAGTACGACGGCGGCGAGGCAGCCCCCGGACCGGCGGTGCAGACCGACGAGCAGGTGCTCGCCTGGGTCGCCGGCCACGCGGTCTCGGCGATGCACTACGCGGGCACCTGCCGGATGGGCACCGGGGGCGACGCCGTCGTCGACCCCACGTCGATGCGCGTCCACGGCACCGACGGCCTGCGCGTGGTCGACGCGTCGATCATGCCGAACGTCACCAACGCCAACACCTTCGCCCCGGTCGTGATGATCGCCGAGAAGGCCGCCGACATGATCCTCGGACGGACCCCGCTGCCGGCGCAGCTCGAGCCATACCACCAGCACCGGAACACGCAGGCACAGCCGGCCCAGCCCACGGAGCATTCGGCACAGCCCATCAGCTAGGGCGGCGCGGCGGCGCCTACGCTCGAGCCGTGAACCCGTCGACGATGCAGGCCGAGGTGATCGTCGACGAGTTGGTGCGCTGCGGCGCCACGGACGCGGTCCTGTGCGCGGGCTCGCGCAACGCTCCGCTGTCGTTCGCGCTGCAGGCCGCCGACGCTGCCGGACGAATCCGGTTGCACGTCCGGATCGACGAACGGACCGCGGGGTTCCTGGCGCTCGGTCTCGCCCTGCGGTCCGGCCGGCCGGTGCCGGTGTGCACCACGTCGGGCACGGCGGTGGCCAACCTGCACCCTGCGGTGCTCGAGGCGTCCTACGCCGGGGTGCCGTTGCTCGTGCTCAGCGCCGACCGGCCCCAGGAGATGGTCGGCACCGGGGCCAACCAGACGATCGACCAGGCGGGGCTCTTCGGTGGGGCCGTGCGGCTCGCGCTCACCGGGGCCCTCGGTGGCGGCGCGGAAGGCAACGGCGGCTGGCGTTCACTAGTCGACCGTGCCGTCGCCGCGGCGACGGGAGCCCTCGGCGGGCCGCCCGGACCGGTCCAGCTCAACCTGCCCTTCGCCGAGCCGCTGGTGCCCGACGGATCCGGTGTCGCGCCGGCGGGCCGCGACGGAGGTGGACCGTGGACATCGGTACCACCGATCGCACGTGAGGTGCCGGTGCTGCCGCTCGACCCCGCCGCGCCGACGCTCGTCGTCGCCGGGAGCGGTGCCCCGGCCGGCCTGCACGACCTACCGGTGCCGGTGATCGCCGAGCCGGCGTCGCAACCGTGGCCCACGGCCGTGCGCACCGGACCGTGGCTGCTCGGCACCCCGTCCGCGGGACTACTCAAGCCGGCGCAGGTGGTGGTGGCCGGCCGACCCACGCTGCACCGGTCCGTCCAGCGACTGCTCGCCGACCCGTCCGTCGCCACCTACGCGCTCGCCGACCCGGACGGCCGGCCGTGGACCGACGTGGCAGGCACCGTCCGAGCAGTCGGTGCGCTGCCGACCCTGACCCCCGACCCGTCGTGGATCCACCGCTGGCGGACCGCCGACACCGCCGCGGCGAAGGCGCTGGACCAGGCGCTGGACGCGGAGACCGCGCCCGTCGGCCTCCGTCTCGCGCGGGCCGTACTCGCGGCCCTGCCGGACGGCGCCCAGCTGCTGCTCGGGTCATCGAACCCCGTGCGGGACGTCTCGCTCGCCGCTGCCCCACGGCACGGGCTCACCGTGCTGGCCAACCGTGGTGTCGCCGGCATCGACGGCAGCGTGTCGACCGCGATGGGTGCTGCGCTCGCCCACGGCGGCCCGGCATACGCGCTGCTCGGTGACCTCACGCTGCTGCACGACGCCACCGGGTTCGTCATCGGCCCGGACGAGCCACGGCCCGACCTGACCGTCGTCGTCCTCAACGACGGGGGCGGCGGCATCTTCGGGCTGCTGGAGCAGGGCGCGCCCGAGCATGCGGCGGCGTTCGAGCGGATCTTCGGGACGCCGCACAACGTCGACCTGGCCGCCCTGTGCGCTGCCACCGGTGTCGCCCACGTCCGGGTGGACGTCGCCGGCATCCCGGCCGCACTCGCCCCCGCCCCCGGCGTGCGGGTGGTGGAGGTGCCCGCCGACCGCCTGTCGCTGCGTGCGGGGCACGCGGCACTGCGGGCCACCGTGGACGCGGCGGTTGCCGCCGCCTGAACGACGGCCCCGGACACCCCGATGCGGCGAGCCGGTGCTCAGGCTCCGGCTTCGAGCGCGTCCCGGACGGCCACCATCTTCGCGGCGGCCTCCCGCGCCTCCCTGTCGGGATCGGAGTCGGCCACGACACCACACCCCGCGAAGAGCCGCGCGACCGGACCGTCCAGCTGCGCGCAGCGCAATGCGATGCCGAACTCGCCGTCGCCGTGCCCGTCGACCCAGCCGACAGGGCCGGCGTAGCGGCCGCGGTCCATGCCCTCGAGCTCCGCGATCAGGACGAGCGCGGTATCGCGGGGCGTGCCCCCGACGGCGGCCGTCGGGTGCACGGCCTCGGCCAGCTCCAGCAGCGAGGCGGGAGCGGCAGGGTGGAGCGTGCCGCGCACGTCGCTGGCGAGGTGGGACACGTTGTGCAGCGCGATCACCCCTGGCGTCTGCGGCACGTCGAGCGTGCTGCAGAGGGGGCGGAGCGCAGCGGCCAACGAGTCGACGGCCAGCGCGTGTTCATGCCGGTCCTTGGCGGAGCCCAGCAGCTGCCCCGACAGGTCGTCGCCCTCCCCCGGCCAGATCGTCCCGGCCAGCACCCGCGACTCGACGACGCCCCCGGCGCGCCGCACCAGCAGCTCGGGCGTGGCCCCCACCAGCCCGTCCACGGCGTACGACCAGCAGGTCGGGTAGCGCTCGGCCAGCCCGCCGAGGAGGAACCGCGGGTCGAGCGGGGCCTCGCCGACGGCCAGCAGGTCGTGGGCGAGGCAGGCCTTCTCGAGCTCGCCCGCGCGCATCCGGCGCACCGCTTCGGTCACCGCCGCGCGGTAACCGGCGACGGGCAGCATGCCGTCGGCGAAGCGCAGCGTGCCGCTGGCCCGGACCGGGCTGACCGCCCGCACCGACGACGGCCCGTTCCCGCGCGAGAACTCAGTGATCCAGGACCGGCCGTCGCGGCGACCCACCAGCACGCGGGGCACGACGAGCGCCGAGCCGGGGGACGTGTCGGTGAACGTGAAGCTGGCGAACGCCACCGGACCGGTTCCGGGCATCCCCACGTCGTCCGTCACATGCAGGCGGTCGGTGAACGACCGCCACCAGGCGTCCGCCTCGGCGAACCGCCCCGGTCCGGTGCCGGTGAAGCGGGCGACCTCCCCCCAGCCGACAAGACCGTCAGGTCCACGCACCCAGGACAACGGATTGCGGTCGTCGGGTAGGAGGTCGATCAGCCGGCCCGGGTCGTCGATGAGCCTGGTTCGCACGCCCAACCCGGTCGGTAGCGGGGCGATCGTCACGAAATCGAGAGTAGGAGCCTGCGCCGGGCCGTGCGCGCCCGGCCCGGGAGGTGGTGCCGACACTCGGGTGTCCACCAGGCATAGGATCGACTTGTGACGACTGGTCCCGGCCGAACCGACACCCGGGCCGTCGACGAGCTGGCGGCGCTCGTGCGCCCGGCCGCGCGGGGGGTCGCAGCGCGTCTGCCGGAGATCATCGCGGTAGTGGCGGTGCTGGTCACCGTGCTGGCCGCGTTCGCTGTCGCGGGCGCCGCATTGGACGACCGCGCGATCGCCGCCAACCCGGCCGTGGCCGAGGCCGAGGTGCTGCGCGGGTGGTCGTTCTCCCGCACGCTCGTCCGTTTCACCGTTGCGAACGGCGAGGCGGTCGTGCCGGAGCACGGGGTCTTCTACCCGCGGGGCCTGCAGGAGGGCGAGCGGGTCGCGGTCGAGTACGACGTCACCAAGCCCGATCTCGTACGTGTGGCCGGGCGCTCCGCGCTCGACGGGACGGTGCCGTTGCTCCTCGGCGTGCTCGGGACGTGGGCGGTGCTGGGGCCGCTCGCTGTCTGGCTGCGCCGGCGCCGCGCCGGCACCTGACGCTCACGGCGAATCGGATCGAGCCCTGCCGTTCGCGCGGGTGGCCAAGGCCACCCCGAGCACCGCCACCACCATCCCGGCGATGGCGATCGGTCCGAGCGTCTCGTGGAACATCACCAGCGCCATCAGCGCGGTGATCCCGGGGACGAGGTAAAAGTAGCTGGTCACCTGGGCAGCCGCGCCGCGGCGCAGCATCAGGAACAGCAGCGAGATCCCGCCGCCGGTGAGCACCAGTACCGACCAGGCCAACGCGCCGACCAGCTGCGGGGTCCAGTCGAACCGGAAGGACTCGAACGTCACCGCGAACGGCAGCGTCACCAGGATCGCCGCCGCGAACTGCACGACCTGTCCGGTGCGCAGGTCGAACTCCGGGCAGAACCGCTTCTGGTACAGGGTGCCCGCGGTGATCGCGAACAGCGCCATCGTGGTCAGCCCGAGCGTCAGCGGGGTGATCCCGGCGGTCGTGAGTTTGCTCGAGACGACGAGGGCGACCCCGGCGAACCCGAGCAGCAGCCCGAAGACCTGGAGCCGCCCGAGTCGCTCGCCGAGGAGCACGGCGAACGCGGCGGTCAGTACCGGCTGCAGGTTCACCACCAGCGCGGTGACCCCGGCCGGCATGCCCGCCGCGACAGCCGCCCACACCCCGCCGAGATAGCCCGCCTGGATGCCCACCCCTGCCACCGCGATGTGCAGTGCCTGCCGTCGCCCCGGCCACGCGGCTCCGGCGACGAGCGCGAGCGCGAGCATCAGCACGACCACCCCGGCGTAGCGGAGGATCAAGAAGCTCAGCGGCTCCGCGTACGGGGCGGCGTACTTCGCGACGACGAAGCCCGACGCCCAGATGATCACGAAGGCGAATGGGGTGGCCCGCACGGCCAGCGTGGCGGCGGACGAGGTGGACGTCGTGGCGATGCCCGACCCTAACCCGCGAGCCGCCCGGATTCGGCCCGTGAGTCGCCCGGTCTGGTTGCGCGAGTCGCCCGGATTCGGCCCGTGAGTCGCCCAGCCCGATCGCGCGAGTCGCCCGATCCGGTCTGAGGCGCTACCGGTCCGCGTGCCACCACCTCAGCACCTCGTCGAGCGCCCCCGGCACGGCGACCACCATCGCACCGGTGGGCAGCGGGTCAGGCTGCCCGTTCCCGTCGACGACGAGCGCGCCGGCCTCCGCCGCGAGGCAGGCCGCACCCGCGACGTCCCATTCCTGGTAGCCGTCCAGCACCGCCGCGACGGCATGCCCCAGCGCCACCTGCGTGATCGCGAGAGCCGACGACCCGAGGACCCGCACCCCGGCGTGCGCAGCGGCGGCCTGTCGGGCGAACATCGGCGCGCGTTCCAGCGAGAGCTCGGCACACACCAGACCTCCGGCGGGTGAGCGTGGCGTGACCGTCACCGCAACGCCGTTCGCCCGCACCCCACGTCCGCGGGCGGCGGCGTAGATCTGAGCCCGGCTGGGGTCGGCGATCACCCCGACGACCGGTCCGAAAGCGTCCACCAGGGCGAGGCTGTAGGCGTACCACGGGAAGCCGGCAACGTAGTTGGCCGTTCCGTCGACCGGATCGACCACCCACCGGTAGGGCGCGTTGGCGGCGTCCGCGTCGGCCCCGAACTCCTCGCCGACCACCGGTACCCCGGGGAACTCCGATGCGAGTACCCGACGCGTGTGGCGCTCCAGGGTGCGGTCGGTGTCGGTGACCCAGTCGAACGGGTTCGCCTTGTGGGTGGCGCCGGGCTGGTGGCCACGGCCGGCGGTAGCCGTGATGACCTCTGCCGCGTCGTTGGCGAGGCGGCCGGCCACCTCCAGGGCCCTGGTGAGCAGCCCTCGCTCCACCGGGAGCGGTGACGGGGGCGCGCTCGGGTGCTGCTGGACGGTCATGTGGTCCGAGCGTCACCGCCTCCGGTGTCCCCGGTGCGTCGCCCAGGTGACGTGTCATGGATCACCCGGCCAATTGTGTGCCTGACATGGGTTGTTGGCCGCGAGTTCGATGGCCCGTCAACGTCTCGCCCTTCGGGCGCGCGACGGTGCCCGGGTGCGCGTCGCCATCGTCTCCGAGTGCTTCCTCCCTGTGATCAACGGTGTCACGAACTCCGTACTCCGGGTCGTCGAGCACCTGACGGCGGCGGGGCACGAGACGTTGGTGATCGCGCCCGGGATGGATGGTCCTACCGAGTACGCCGGTGCCCGGGTCGTCCGGATAGCGGCCGTGGACCTGCCGGTCGTCTCGTCGATGCCGGTGGGCGTGCCGAGCCGCCGCGTGCTGACCGCCCTGCGCGAGTTCACCCCCGATGT
>DASRSC010000241.1:0-11726 GCA_035695525.1 Pseudonocardia sp.
GGTCGTCGACCACCCACTGGCCAAGGCCCGGCTCTCGGAGCTGCGCGACGCGCGCACGGACAACCCCACGTTCCGCGCGGCTCTGCGCGACCTCACCCTGATGCTGATCTACGAGGCCACCCGGGACGCGCCGCTGGTCACCGCCCCGTTGCACACGCCGGTGGCGCGCACTCTCGGGCACCGGCTGGCGAACCCCCCGCTGCTGGTGCCGGTGCTGCGCGCCGGGCTCGGCATGGCCGACGCCGCGCTGGGGCTGATGCCCGAGGCGCAGATGGGGTTCGTCGGGCTCTCCCGCGACGAGGAGACCCACCAGCCCGTGCCCTACATGGAGTCGCTCCCTGAAACGCTCGACGGGCGCCCTGTGTTCGTACTCGACCCGATGCTCGCCACCGGAGGCTCGATGGCACACACCATCCGGCTGCTCACCGAGCGCGGGGCCACCGACGTGACGTCGATCTGCGTGCTGGCCGCCCCCGAGGGTGTCGAGCACCTGCGGGCCAGCGGGCTACCGGTTCGCGTCGTCACCGCCAGCATCGACGAGCGGCTCAACGACTCCGCGTTCATCGTCCCCGGCCTCGGCGATGCTGGCGACCGCCAGTTCGGCGCCGTCTGACGCGACACGCCGCAGGACCGTCACCATTCCTGGTGAATCTCGCGCCGCGGCGAGACGCTCGGCCCCGCCGCATCGACCTACGGGACGACGGCGGGCCGAGGGGCGGTACTCGGACGAGGGGGCGGACGACGATTGCCGAGCGGCAGCCGGTGGTCGTCGAACGCTGTGGTCCGCGCCCGGCCCGCCGTCCCACAGTGAGTGCTCCGGCTGCGGTCGTCCGCCGCGCACGTCCGTCCTAGGGCGCCGTCGCGGTCCAGCCGGCCGTGACGCAACGCAGGACGTCCTCGAAGCGGGCCTCGGTGCCCGGCGGGAGCAGACCCCGCAGCTGCAGCGACACCCAGCCGTGCACGGTGGCCCAGAGAGCGAGAGCGGCGGTGGTGGGGTCGATGTCGGGCCGCAGTGCGTCGTCCTTGACCGCGCGCTCGACGAACTCGCGCAGCGGCGCGAGCGCGGCTCCGGCGGCGCGGTTCGGGGGACCCCCGTCGAACACCACCTCGAACAGGTGCGGCTGCGCCAGCGCCCCGCGCTGGTAGGCCAGTCCGAGCCGGACCAGGTCGTCGAGGCTGTCGTCGCCCGGCGTCACGGCCAGGTGCTCTCGGAACAGCCGCAACGCCTCGTCGAACAGGGCCGCCAGCAGGCCTGTCTTGCCGCCGAACAGTGAGTAGACGGCCGTGGTGGACGTGCCGCAGTCGGCGGCGAGGGCGCGCAGGCTCAGCCCCGATACACCGTCGGCGGCGACTCGCTCCAGCGCTCGACCGAGGAGGCGGCCACGCAGCGCCTCGTCGTGGACCTTGGGCCGGACCATCGGCGAAGGTTAGTACCCCGGTGATCGGGCCCGGATACCAGTGCTCCGGCTCGAGGGTGTCAGCTCTCCAGCAGATCGCAGGCCTCGACGCGCAGCGCGTCGAGGCGGCCCTGTGCTGCGGCCTTCGCGGCGGCCAGCGCAGCCGCGTCCGGTACCGGCTCGACGACCTCCAGGTACGCCTTGAGCTTCGGCTCGGTGCCCGACGGGCGGATCACCAGGCGTTCGCCGTCGCGCCGCAGCACGAGGACGTCGGGCGCGGGGTACTCGGCCGACCAGCCGGTGGGCGGGCCGGACCGGAGCCGCTCGACCACGGCGTCGCGCTCCGCGGGATCCCTCCGCAGCGACAGGCCCTCGGTGCGGTGCACCCCATGCGCGACGGCCAGCTCGTCGAGCCGGTCGGTCAGGCTCCGTCCAGCCGCCTTCAGCCCTGCCGCCAGATCACACGCGAGCACGGCGGCCGCGATGCCGTCCTTGTCGCGCACCGCGTCGGGGTCGACGCAGTAGCCCAGCGCCTCCTCGTAGCCGTACACCAGCCCGGCGCCGCCCCGGACGATCCACTTGAACCCCGTGAGGGTCTCGGCGTACCGCGCCCCGTACGCGGTGGCGAGCGGGCGGAGCATCGACGAGGAGACGACGGTGGTCGCCACCAGCGGGTCGCGGTACGGAACGCCGTGAGTGTCCCCGGAGCGCAGCAGATGGTCGCCCAGCAGCACGCCGCTCTCGTCGCCGGTGAGCAACCGCCAGGCGCTCCCGCCCTCGCCCTCGCCGAAGCCCGCAACCGGCACGGCCAGCGCGCACCGGTCGGCGTCAGGGTCCAGGGCGATCGCGAGGTCGGCGCCCACCTCGGTGGCCAGCGCGAGCAGGGCGTCGGTGGCCCCGGGCTCCTCAGGGTTGGGGAAGGACACCGTCGGGAAGTCGGGATCGGGCATTGCCTGCGCTGCGACGACGTGGACGTCGGTGAACCCGGCCCGGTGCAGCGCGTGCACCGCGGTCGCGCCGCCGACTCCGTGCAGCGGGGTGAGCGCCACCCGCAGCTGCCTGGCCGGGCCACGCGGCAGCTGCCCGGCTCGGTCCAGGTAGGCCTCCGCGACGTCGACGGTCGAGAATTCGCCGCTGGTCGGAATCGAGACCGCGGCCGGGGTGGCGTTGATGGCCGCCTCGATCTCGGCGTCCGACGGCGGCGCCAGCTGGGCTCCGTCGGCCAGGTAGACCTTGTAGCCGTTGTCGGCCGGCGGGTTGTGCGACGCCGTGATCTGCACGCCGGCTACGGCGCCGAGCTCGCGGACGGCGAATGCCAGCAGCGGGGTGGGCAGCGGCGCGGGCAGTGCCAGCACCCGGAAGCCCGCGGCGGCCAGCACCTCCGCGGCCGCCGTGGCGAACGCCTCGGAGCCGTGCCGTGCGTCGCGGCCGATCACGACCGAACCCCGCTCGCCCCCGCGGGCCAGCCACGCCGCCAGCCCGGCCGTTGCGCGGCGGACAACGGCCACATTCATCCCCGCAGGGCCGGCCCGCACCGGTCCGCGCAGTCCGGCGGTACCGAAGCGCAGCATCCCCGCCATCCGGTCGTGGAGGTCGTCGACCGCCCCCGGCGCATCGACCATGGCCGCTGCCAGCACCCGCTGCAGCTCCATGCGCGTCTCGGGGTCGGGGTCGTCGGCGATCCACCGCATCGCCGACTCCCGTAGGTCGGGCGGCAGGGTCACGAGCGGGCGATCAGGTCGCGCAGCAGCTCACCCATGCGTCCTGCCGCCGCCGCACCTGCGGCCAGCACCTCGTGGTGGTCGAGCGGCTCACCGGTCATCCCGGCGGCCAGGTTCGTCACGAGCGACAGGCCGAACACCTCGACGCCCTCGGCGCGGGCCGCGATCGCCTCGAGCACCGTGGACATCCCGACGAGGTCGGCGCCCAACCTGCGCAGCATCCGGATCTCGGCCGGCGTCTCGAAGTGCGGGCCGGGCAGACCCGCGTAGACGCCCTCGGACAGTGTCGGGTCGATCTCCCGGGCGAGCGCGCGTAGCCGCGCCGAGTAGAGGTCGGTCAGGTCCGTGAAGCGCGGGCCGTGCAGCGACGAGCGTCCCGTCAGATTCAGGTGGTCGGAGATCAGCACCGGCTCGCCCACCCGCATGCCCTCCCGGATACCGCCCGCCGCGTTGGTGAGCACCACCGTGCGGCAGCCCGCCGCCGCGGCCGTGCGTACGCCGTGTGCCACGGGGTCGACGCCGTGGCCCTCGTAGAGGTGCGTGCGGCCGAGCAGCACGAGCGCCCGGTGCCCGCCGACGGGCACCGACCGGATGGTGCCACCGTGCCCCGCGACGGCGGGGGGGACGAAACCGGGCAGGTCCGCCATCACGATCTCGTGCGCCGGCTCGCCGATCACGTCGGCCGCAGGCCGCCAGCCGGACCCGAGCACGACTGCCACGTCGTGGGCGTCGACGCCGGTGGCGGCGGCGATGGCGGCGGCCGCGGCGACGGCTGGTGGTGCGGAGGCGTCGACGCTCATGCGCGGAGCCTACGTTCGGCCCGGACGGCCGCCGGAGTCAGGCGGGCGTGGACGTGAAGCCGCCGGCGACCAGCTCGAACAGGGCCGCGGAGGTGGATCCGGCGGCGACCCGCGGGACGGTCAGCGTGATCGTCCACACGCCCTTGTCGGCGGGCAGGATGCGCCGCCAGGACGTGTAGTCGCCGGACTCGTACCGCAGCTGTACGGCATCGGCCGGGGCAGGCGCAGGTGCGGGTGCGGGTGGATCGAGCAACGTTCCCGCCACGGCCTGGGCGGCCTCCGTGGAGTCAGCCCGCTGCACGGCGAGCTCCTCGGTGCGGGCCGAGCTGACGAAGTCGACGCTCGGCAGTCCACCGGCCGGCTCGTTCCGCTGCTCCGTCCAGTCCTGGGGAACCGGGATGCTGAAGCCCAGCGCGTCCGTGTGCTCGAGCATGGCCGTGCTGGTCGAGGTGACGTTCACCGTGGTCAGCGGCGACTGGCCGCCCACCAGCCGGGTGACCGACCACCCGCCCAGTGCACCGGCCAGCACGACCGCGGCACCCGCGACGACCAGCCCGGCTGCGCTCCATCCCGACACGGACTCCGAGGAGACCGAGTGCCGCGCCGGGGCCGCCGTGCTCGCGGCCCGCGGCGCCGCTGCCGGTCGGTTGCGGACCGGCGGCAAGGGACCGGGCGACGTCGCCAATGGGGCGGCTGTCTCCGCCGGCCCTCGCGCGCCGGTCGGCGGCGGTGGCAGGGGAGGCGGGCGCCCCCCGGCGAACTCGAAGCGCGCCGCCGAGCTCGGCACGGCGAGCCCGGACCCGATCGTCGGTGCATCGGGCGACCCGGGGTAGAGCGGGTCGTCGGGGTCGTCGATGAGCGGCCGCAGCCGGTGCCGGACCTCCTCGAGCGGCATCCGGGCGTCCGGGTCCTTGACCATCAGCGCCATGATCACGTCCGCCACCGGGCTGGACGTCCGCGGTCGCGGTACCTCGCCGTCCACCACCTCGGTGATCGTCGACACCGGGTCGCCGTGCACGTCGTACGGCGGGCGCCCCTCGAGGGCGGCGAAGAGCGTGGCGCCGAGGCCCCAGAGGTCCGCAGCCGGAGTCACCGGCTGGCCGGCCGCGACCTCCGGTGCGATGTACGCGGGGGAGCCGAGGACGAGGCCCACGCTGGTCATGGGCGCGTCGGCGATGTTGCGGGCGATGCCGAAGTCGGTGAGCTTGACGCGGCCGTCGTCGGCGACGAGGACGTTGCCCGGCTTGACGTCCCGGTGCGTGATCCCGCTGCGGTGCGCCGCCCGGAGCCCGCCTGCGGTCGCGAACCCGACGACCGCGGTCTGCTGCAGCGTCAGCGTCCCCTGCTCACCGATCATCGTGGCCAGGTTGCGCGACGGCACGAGCTCCAGGACGACCATCGGTGCGCCGTCGACGTCGACGACGTCGAACACCGTGATGATGTTCGGGTGCGACAGGCCGCCGAGTGCCCGCGCCTCGCGCATGATGCGTTCGCGCGCCTCCGCCGCCTCCTGCTCGGGTACGCCGGGCGGGACCTTCAGCTCCTTGACCGCCACCCGGCGCTGCAGCACCTCGTCGTAGCCCGCCCACACCGTGCCCATGGCACCGCTGCCGAGCAGATCGGACAACCGGTACCGCCCACCGATTCGGCGCACGTGCTGGTCTTCCGGGCTGTCCTGCGGCACCCGCCCATTCTGACGAGCCCGCACCCGGGTGGCGCTGCCGCCCCCCACGTCCTGGCCCAATGCCTCACTCCACGTGGTCGCGCGGGCCGTCGGACAGTGCGTGGGAGAGGTCCGGACGGGGTAGGACGACGACTGTGCGCTACGCAGAAGATTGCCGGGACGGACGACGAGCGGTGCCGGCCCCCGTTCGTCTCGGCATCCGGCGACCGTTCGTCACTGCATACGGGCCCGCCCGCAGCAGATCCGCAACCCCTCGGCGAGGATTTCCACCCGAGGCGCGATTCCGGTTGGTACACCGCCGTCCGGGTGAGCACCATGGTCAGATGCCCGACAGATCAGCCTCGAGGCGCGCACCGCTGACGCTGCGCGCTGCGACCGGTCTCTCGACGACCACCGCACAGGGTGGTGTGAGGTGACTTTGCTGGAGGCCCATACCGACCTCGTGCCACCCGCGGAGGCTGCCGTCACCGACTTCGGAGCGGGCAGCGGACCGGCATGGCTCGACTCCTGGCTAC
Source organism: Pseudonocardia sp. (assembly GCA_035695525.1). Classification (GTDB taxonomy): domain Bacteria; phylum Actinomycetota; class Actinomycetes; order Mycobacteriales; family Pseudonocardiaceae; genus Pseudonocardia. The sequence goes on from DASRSC010000241.1 coordinate 6,118, forward strand.
TGGCCCACCGCAGCGACGTGGTGGCCTGGCGGCGCGCCCTGCACGCCTTACCGGAGCTCGGACGCGTCGAGCACCGCACCACCGAGCTGCTTGCGCGGCGACTGATGGCGGCGGGCCTCGAGCCGCGTACCCTCCCCGGCGGCACCGGCCTCGTCTGCGACATCGGCTACGGCGACCGCTGCGTCGCGTTGCGTGCCGACCTCGACGCCCTTCCCCTGCAGGAGGACACGGGCCTGCCCTACGCGTCCACGGTCGACGGTGTCATGCACGCCTGCGGGCACGACGCGCACGCCGCAATGCTGCTCGGGGCCGGCCTCGCACTCGCTTCCGCGCCGGCGTTGCCCGGCCGCGTGCGGCTCATCTTCCAGCCCGCCGAGGAGGTCCAGCCGGGCGGGGCGATCGACATGGTCGCCGACGGCGTCATGGAGGGCGTCCAGCGCGTCTTCGCGCTGCACTGCGACCCGCGGCTGGAGGTCGGCAAGGTCGGCACGAGGGTCGGGCCGATCACGTCGGCCTGCGACGTCCTGGAGGTCCGGCTCACCTCGCCGGGTGGCCACACCTCACGGCCACACCTCACGGCCGACCTCGTCGAGGCCCTCGGGATCCTCATCACGCAACTGCCGCTGCTCCTCACCCGGCAGGTCGACCCGCGCTCGGGCACCGTGCTCGTCTGGGGCGCGGTGCAGGCGGGCGAGGCGGCCAACGCCATCCCGCAGCATGGTGTTCTGCGCGGCACGCTGCGCACGGCCGACCACCACACCTGGGGGGAGCTGGAGGGCAAGGTCCGTGCACTGGTCGCGGCGTTGCTCGCGCCCACCGGAACCGGGTACGTGCTCGAGCACATCCGGGGCGTGCCACCCGTGGTCAACGAAGCCGTCAGCGCCGGCATGCTGGCCGACGCCGCCACCGCCGTCCTGGGCCCGGACGCCGCCACCAGCACCGAGCAGTCCAGCGGGGGCGAGGACTTCGCCTGGTACCTGGAGCACGCGCCCGGCGCCATGGCGCGGCTCGGGGTGTGGCCCGGCCACGGCCCGATGCGTGACATCCACCAGCCCACGTTCGACCTCGACGAGCGCGCCCTCCCCTTCGGCGTCCGGATGCACGTCCAGGTAGCTCTGGCCGCCCTGACCACCTAGCCAACCCACCCGCGAGTCGCCCGAATTCGGCCCGCGAGCCGCCCGGTCTGGCCCCGCGAGTCGCCCGGATTCGGCCCGCGTGTCGCCCCGATCAGGCCGCCAGTCGTCCAGACGCTGGTGACTCCCCGGTGTGGCCGGGGATCCCGGCGACGCAGGTGTCGGCGTGCGTGGCCCCCGAGCCGCCCGCGTCAGGCAGCTTGTGTCCGGAGTGGATACCCGGAGGTCGACCTGGGCCGGTCCAGCTGGGCGACCGTGCTGCCGCGGGTGCGGCGGCCCGGCGGACGGGGTCGGTCGGCTGCTGCTCAGACGGACTTGCGGCTGGGGCGGCTGCGCAGCGCCGAGACGTAGTCGTCAGGTGCGCCGGCCTGTTCGGCGGCGTCGGCGATCACCCCGAGGTAGCGAGCGCTCGGTTCCCCGCCCTCGTAGTCGTTGAGCACGTAGATCCACGCCAGCACGTCGCCCTCGAGGGTGTGGACCCGCAGGCGTAGCTTCTTGTGCAACCCGAGCTCACCGCCCTCCCAGCGGTCCAGCTGGGCGGAGTCGTGGTCGGGCACGTCGTAGAGGACGACGAACACCTGCGAACCGGGCTCCTCGACGACGGTGGAGAGCGCGCCCTCCCAGCCGTAGTCCTCGCCACCGAAGGTGAGCCGCCAGTCGACGAGCCACCCGGTACCCGCCATCGGCGAGTGCGGGGCACGCTCCTTCATCTGCGCGGGATCCATGTTCGACCCGTAGGCGGCGTACAACGGCACCGCCACAGAGTAGTGCGCCGCCGCCCGCGTACCGTTCCGGGGGAACCGGACATCTGGAGGAGGCATGCCTCGGTGACTCGCATCGTGATCATGGGCGGGGGGCCCGCGGGGTACGAGGCAGCGCTGGTGGCAGCACAACACGGCAGCGATGTCACCGTCGTCGAGCGGGAAGGCATGGGCGGCGCGTGCGTGCTCGACGACTGTGTGCCGTCGAAGACCCTCATCTCGTCGGCCGGTATCCGGGTCGACCTGCACCGCGCCCCTGACCTGGGCCTCATTGCCGACCGGCAGGCGATCGGGGTCGACCTGCCCACCGTGCACGCCCGGATCAAGCGCCTCGCGCTGGCACAGTCGGCCGACGTGCGAGCCCGTGTCGAGCGCGAGGGCGTCCGCATCGTCCGCGGCACGGGCGTCTTCACCGACGCGCCGTCCGTACGGGCGCCCCACGTCGTCGAGACCCGGACGCTCGACGGCGGCCGTGAAGAGCTCCCGGCCGATGTGGTGTTGATCGCCACGGGTGCCACCCCGCGCGTGCTCGACGACGCGAAGCCCGACGGTGAGCGCATCCTCACCTGGCGCCAGCTCTACGACCTCGAGGCGTTGCCCGAGCACCTGATCGTGGTGGGCTCCGGCGTCACCGGAGCGGAGTTCGTGTCGGCGTACGTCGAGCTCGGGGCGCGTGTCACGCTGGTGTCCAGCCGCGACCGCGTGCTGCCCGGGGAGGACGCCGACGCCGCAGCGGTGCTGCAGGACGTGTTCGCCGAGCGGGGCGTGGAGATCCTCTCCCAAGCCAGGGCCGACTCGGTGCGCCGCGACGGGGACGGGGTCGTCGTCACCCTCGCCGATGGGCGCACGGTCACCGGCTCCCACGCGCTCATGACCGTGGGCTCGGTGCCCAACACCGCCGACCTCGGACTGGAGAAGATCGGCGTCGAGACCGGGCGGGGCGGTTTCGTCCCGGTCGACCGGGTCTCGCGCACGTCGGTACCCGGCGTCTATGCAGCGGGCGACTGCACGGGCGTGCTGATGCTCGCCTCTGTCGCCGCGATGCAGGGCCGGATCGCGATGTGGCACGCCCTAGGTGAGGGCGTCGCACCGATCAAGCTCAAGACGGTGGCCGCCGCAGTGTTCACCCGCCCGGAGATCGCGACCGTCGGGATCAGCCAGAATGCGATCGACGCAGGCGAGGTTCCGGCTCGCACGATCATGATGCCGCTGTCGACGAACCCGCGGGCGAAGATGCAGGGGTTGCGCCGCGGTTTCGTCAAGCTGTTCTGCCGCCCCGCCACGGGCGTGGTCGTGGGCGGTGTCGTCGTCGCGCCGGTCGCGAGCGAGCTGATCCTGCCGATCGCGCTGGCCGTGCAGAACGGGCTCACCGTCGCCGACCTGGCCCACACCTTCTCGGTTTATCCGTCCCTGTCCGGTTCCGTCACCGAGGCAGGCCGCCAGCTGATGCGCCACGGCGACCTGGACTGAGGACGCACCTCACGCGCGGCCGCTCGCCAGCTCGCGCAGCGCCGCGAAGTTCACCGTCCATCCGACGCCGAACGGGTGCGGCACCAGCACGGCCGGATCGTCGGGGTTCCACAGCCTGCTCCGTAACCGGTCGAACGTGGGCGGCCGCAGGTCGTAGGGAACCAGGCCGGCGACGCTCCCGTGCCACGTCCGTTCGACCGGGGGCTTGCGCAGCTCGGTCGCGACAGCCGCGCCCACCAGCACGGCCGCTGCGGCTGCGGCGGTGCGATCCACGCCTCTTGCCATGCTGGGCGACGATACGCCGACCGCCGCCGGTGACCGGTGCCCCCGCCGAGCGACCCTGGGTTCGGCTCCGGGGGATCCCCGATGCCGGTCGCAGCGGCGGCGCGGACGATCGGTGCCATGACCACTGTGCCTGCCACGTCCCGGGTGCCCGCCGGCGCCGTCCTGCTCGCCGGGCTCGGCGCGCAGCTCGTGGACGACGCCGTCTTCCTCGTCCTCCCGCCGACCGCGCTGCTCGCCCCGCTGAGCGGGCTCCTCGCGATACTCCTCACCGCCGGTGCCGCGCGGATCGTCACGCGGGACCGCACCGGCGCGGTGGTGGCCCGCACGGGCCTCGCCGTCGGCCTGACGTCGGCGGTGATCGGGCTCCTCGTCGGCGGCCTAGGCATGGTGGCGATCCTGCTCGCCGGCGTCACCGTCGTGGCCGGGGTGGCCGGTGCGGTGGCGGGGCGCGGCCTGACCAAGAACGACATCTCCTGACGCGCCGCGGCGCCCGGGCGGCGGAGGCCATCCACGGTCAGGGGGCTCGCAGGCCAGATACGGGCGACTCGCGCGGGGGCCTCGCGGGCGGCGACTCGCGGGGCGGGGACGGGGGTCGACTCGCGGGCGGGAAGGGGCGACTCGCGGGCGGAAAGAGGGCGACTCGCGGGCGGGAAGGGGGCGACTCGCGGGTCAGGTTTGGCTGGTGGGTGCGAGTAGTTCGGCGACCAGGTGCCGTAACCGGCGGGCGTCGGTGGGGGCGACGGTGGCCCACTCGACGCCGTCCTCGCCGACCGTGCGGGTCATGAGGTAGCGGCCGCGGGGTCCGTCGAGTACCGCGAGAACACCGCCCGAGCGACGGAGCACGCCCCAGCGGTCGCTGACCAGGGCGACGATCTGCGCGCGCCCCTCGATACCGATGAGCATGCGGGCGAGGAGACCCGCGTCGACGGACGGAACGTGCTTGGCGAGGAGTGCTGACCGCAGCCCGGCGCCCTGAGCTGCGGTGGCCGCTGCGAGCACAGCGGCCGGCACGGTGCTCGCCCGACCGGGGCCCGGCCCGGCCTGCGGGAGCGCGCGGAGCAGCGCGGACGGGAGTGAGCGGTGCGATCCGAGCGTGACGGTGTCGTCCTGGCGGACGGCCAGCACACATGCCCCGCGCGCGCCGGCGGCCACGGCCCGGACGCTGCGGTCCCACCACCCTCGCAGCTCGAGTTGCTCTGCAGGCCGGGCCAGCAGGTGCAGCAGGCGGACGAGTTCGGGGTCGGCGCCGGCGGGGCCGGCCAGCCCGCGCTCACGCAGCGCCTGCCAGCCTGCCGCCAGGACGTCCCGCCGCTCGGCATGGGTGCGGCCGGGCGACGCGAGCCGCAGGACGACGGGGGTGGCGCCCAGCCCGAGGCGTTCCCACAACACGTCGAACTCGACGGCGGTGAGCACGTGCCGGTGCATGTGCGGCGGGTCAAGGACGAGAGGCGGCTCGGTCATGGCGGTCCTCCCACGGGGCGGTCTCCGACCGCGACGGTAGGCGGGGAGGTGCGGTGGCGTGGGCGTTCGACGAACTCAATTGCGATCGCGAAGATCGCTGCGGGCCGGCCGCGACGGCCGATGCGGTTGCAGTCCGCACCGGCCGTCGCGGGTGTCCACCTCTCGTCAGCTCGTCCGGGCCAGTGACGGCTCCGGCATCCGACATCCGGCGAGCGGGCAGAGGGTCGAGCAGCTCATGCGGCCGTGGAGGCTCGCATCGGTGAGCGTGCTGGCGAAGGGCCAGCGCCCGGTGAAGCGTTGGAGATACCAGTACAGGAACAGATAGTCGGGTTCTGCGGTGTCGGCGACGAACACCGGGCGCCCTGGCAGCTGATCGATCCATTGGGCGAAGGCGGTCATCGCGAGGGCGGGTGGACGGCTCGCCCGGCGGGTGGAGAGCCAGTCCTCCGCCCGTCGCCTCCAGCTCTGGAGAGCGACCGGGTGCAGGGTGGCACCGGGC
>DASRSC010000242.1:0-8589 GCA_035695525.1 Pseudonocardia sp.
CGAACCATCCGAGCAGGGCGTCGCCCACCTGCTCGCGCAGATAGGCGACGTCGTCCGGGTCGCTCACCTTGTTGCCGAGCACACGCAGTGCCACGCCGTGTCCGGCGGCGTGCTCGGCGTACTGCCGGTAGACGCCGACACCGCGCCGGGTCGGCTCGCTGACCAGCACAGTCAGGTCGAAGCGGGTGAACAGGCCGGAGGCGAAGGCGTCGGCCCCCGCCGTCATGTCCACCACCACGTACTCGCCAGGGCCGTCGACGAGGTGGTTGAGGTAGAGCTCCACCGCCCCGGTCTTCGAGTGGTAGCAGGAGACGCCGACGTCGGCCTCGTCGAACTCGCCGGTCGCCAGGTGGCGGACGCCGCCCGCCACCGCCGAGTACCGCCGCAGCAGCTCGCCGTCCGGGGCGAGGTCGAGCAGCCGCGACCCGGAGCCGGGCGGGGTCGTCTTGATCATCACATCGGCGGAGGTGATGCGCGGGTTCGTACCGCGCAGATGATCCTTCAGCCAGGTGAGGTCCGTCCCGAGCGCGCGCGGTGGCGGGCCGTCGTGGCCGAGAGCCGAACCGAGGTGCTGGTTGATGTCCGCGTCGATCGCGAGTACCGGATGACCGAGCTCGGCAAGGTACCGGCTGAACATTGCCGCCGACGTCGTCTTCCCACTGCCGCCCTTGCCGACGAACGCGATCCGCACGGTCCCTCCGATGATCGTCTTCCGAAGCCGGCGCTAATGATAAGCGTTATCACTATCGGGTGACGGCATCGCCTCGGTGCGGGACGGGATCATCGGTCAGCGCGCGCGGCGCCGGTCGGCGAGCACCTCGCGCAACGGGGGCACCAGCACGCCCTCGAACGCCATCTTTCGGCGGGCCCTGGACCTGGCGACCAGCACGCCGACGAGCGCGAGCCCCCAGATCACGTACTGGACCGTCCACGCCCCCCGGAACGCCTCCGGGGTGTAGCCGTCCGCCGGCCCGATGAGCCCGAGTACGACTCCCACCGCGAGCGCCACGAGCAGCGACGCGACGAACCCGCCGACGTTGACGATCCCGACAGCGGTGCCCTGCCGGTGGCCGGGGTTGAAGGTGCGGGCGTAGTCGAAACCCACCATGGACGCCGGTCCGCCGAGGGCCAGCACGATCACGAGCAGCACGAGCATCCAACGGGGGGCCGGCGGCGGGACGAGCAGCACGAGCGTCCACATGATTGACGTCAAGCCGATCACCGCCAGCACCAGCCACGAGCGCCGCAGCGGGTGCCGGGCGGTGAACTCGCCGAAGAGCGGCCCCGCGACGATCCCCACCGCGACAAGCACCGTGAGCATCACGCTCGCCTCGCCGGGCGAGAAGCCCTGGCCCGCCACCAGGTACGGCACGCCCCAGAGCAGCGAGAACACGGTGCCGGAGAACTGGGTGCCCATGTGCGTCCACAACCCGAGGCGGGTGCCGGGCTCGCGCCATGACGAGGCGAGCCCAACGAGCACCTCGCGTGGTGACGGCGCCTGCGGTGGTGCGGGTGCACCCGGCGGACGGTCGCGCACCACCCCGAGCACCGCGATCGCGACGGCCACCCCGAGCGCCGCCGCGGACACGAACGCGGTGGTCCACCCAGGACCGTGCAGCAGCGCGGCCAGCGGGACGGCACTGAGCACCTGCCCGAGCTGCCCGATCAGGCCGGTGAGCTGTGTCATGAGCGGCACCCGGCGCGCTGGGAACCACGCCGTGACGACCGAGAGCACGCTGATGAAGCTCAGCGCGTCCCCTGCGCCGACCAGCACCCGCGCGAGGATCGCCAGCGGCAGCGCGGTGGCCAGCGCGAGCATCAGCTGTCCCGCGGCCATCGTGATCGCCCCGACCGCGACGAGCAGGCGCGCCCCGAACCGGTCGAGCAGCACGCCGACGGGTACCTGCAGACTCGCGTAGACGAGCAGCTGCAGCACCACGAAACCCGACAGCACGGCCGGACCAGCGTGGAACCTGGTCGCGGCGTCGAGGCCGGCTACTCCGAACGACGTGCGGTGCATGACGCCGACGAGATAGGCAGCCAGCCCCACCGCCCAGACGCCCCAGGCGCGATGATGCACGTTCATGTCAGTTCCATCGTGCGTGCGGAAACGCCCGAACGGGGATGCTGTGCGGGGAAATTCACGTTGCACCGGTGAGACCTGATCGCAAGGGCGAACCATCGGCCGTGCGACGTGCGATGGGCGGGGCCCGGTGCCCCGTCGAGAAACCGGAGGTGTGCGGTGCTGGAGCCGGCCGAGCTGTACGAGGTGGCGGCGGATGCGCCGCAGCTGGACGAGCCGGTGCTGCTGGTGGCGCTGGAGGGCTTCGTCGACGCGGGGAACGCGGCGAGACTGGCCGTGGAAGCGTTGCTGGCGGACCGCGAGGCGCGGAACGTGGTGCGCTTCGACGCCGACCAGCTCGTGGACTACCGGTCGCGGCGCCCACCGCTGCGCTTCGAGACCGACCACTGGGCTGCCTACGACCCGCCCGAACTCGACGTCGTGGCACTGTCGGACACCGCCGACACCGGATACCTGCTGCTCTCCGGTCCCGAACCGGACACGCAGTGGGAGCGCTTCTCTGCTGCCGTCGAGCAGATCGTGCGGCGACTCGGCATCCGTCTGGTGATCAACCTCACGGCCATTCCGATGGCCGTGCCGCACACGCGGCCGATCGGCGTGACCGCCCACGGCACCCGCCCGGAGCTCACCGAGGGCCACGAGGCGTGGTTCGCCACAGCGCAGGTGCCGGGCAGCGCGGTGGGGCTGATGGAGTTCCGCCTCGGGGAGGCCGGGCTCGACGCGATGGGCTTCGCGGTACACGTTCCGCACTACCTGGCCCGAGCGGAGTACCCGCAGGCCGCGCGCGTCCTGCTGGACCACGTCGGGCTGGCCGCCGGGCTCTACCTGCCCACCGAAGTGCTGTTGAAGGCCGCCGAACGCGCCGAGGCGGAGATCGCCGAGCAGGTGGAGGGCTCCGACGAGGTGCGCCAGGTCGTCCAGGCGCTGGAGCGGCAGTACGACACGGTGTCCACCGGTCGCGGCGAGCGGTCGAGCCTCGGGCTCTCCGGGACGCTGCCCAGTGCCGACGAGCTCGCCGCCGAGGTCGAGCGGTTCCTCGCCGGCCATGGCGACGCCGACAACAGTGATGACAACAACAGTGACGACAACAGTGACGACAACGGCGACGAGGGGCGCGGAGGGGCGCAGCCCAGCTGAACCGGCCCTGTGGACAACTTCTCGCCGGCGCGCGGCGTACGCCCGTCGCCGTCGGTGGTCACGGTCATCGTGGCCCGGTCGGAGTCGACCGACCGAGGAGGAACCGATGTGCTGGATGTGCGACGACCCCACCCTCCAACCCGAGCAGTACCTGGAGCACACGGCTCGGCTGATCGAGGAGCACGGATGGGTGGTGCAGGGTGTGTCGGGCCGGCGCGACCGCCCACCGTGGTCGTACACAGTGGGCCTCACGTCCCACCACCGGCCCGAGCTCGTGATCACCGGGCTGCCGGCGCCCCGGGCCGCGACGCTGCTGGACGGGGTCGCGTCGCACCTGCTGCACGCCACCGAGCCACCGCCCGGTGAGCAGACGCGGCTCGTCGGTGGGCCATTGGTCGAGTTCGTCGCGGTCGAGCATCCCGACGTCCACCTCGTCGTGGCCCAGGTCCTGTACGGGCCGGCCGTGCGCGCGCTGCAGGTGGTGTGGGCCGACGATCGGGATCACTGGCCATGGCATCCCGGCTTCCGCGGCCGCCAGCCGGTGCTGGGCCCCCGGGCGAGCTGACCGTGCCGGGTCCGGAGCGACACGAACGCGGACGATCGGGATGGGCCGGGTCAGGGAGCCAGGTCCAGGGCCGCGCGGACGATGCTGTCGGCGTCGAGGCCGTGGTGACGGTAGACGTCGTCCAGGTCGCCCGACTGCCCGAACCGGGAGACGCCGAGGTGCGCGGCTCGCACCTGGTTGATGCCGGCCAGGAAGGCCAGCGTGTGCGGGTGCCCGTCCAGCACCGTGACCATCGGCGTCGCGCGGCGGGCCGGGAACGCGGCGTCGAGGATCCAGGTCTCCCCGTCTCCGTGCCCGCTGCGGGCCTGCAGCGCGTCGAACAGCAACCCGGCGCTCGTCACGCACACGACGTCGGTGGGGTAGCCGAGCGCGTCGAGCCGCTCGGCGGCCGCGAGAGCCTCAGGCACGACCGCACCCATCGCGGCGACGGTCAGCGCAGGCTCCGTGGCGGTGCCGGTTCCCGCCCGACCCGTTCCTGCACAACCCGTTCCTGCCCGGTACAGCGGGTAGGCCCCGGCCACCACCTGTCGCCGACGGCGATCCCGCGCGGCAGGGTCGGTCGGCACGTCGGCAAGTGTCTGGTCCACCGGCCGTGTCGAGAGCCGCAGGTAGGCCGAGGTGCCGTCCGGCCGCCCGAGCCGGGCCAGCGACGCCAGCAGTGTCCACTCCACGTCGATGGCGAAAGCGGGGTCGTAACTGATGCAACCGGGCTGCTCCAGCCCCACCGACGGCGTGCTGATCGACTGGTGCGCCCCGCCCTCCGGCGCCAGCGACACTCCGGAGGGCGTGCCGACGAGGATCGACTGGCCGCCGGCGTAGATCCCGAACGACCAGGGCTCGAGCGCACGCTCGACGAACGGGTCGTAGAGCACCCCGATGGGCAGGAGCGGTTCACCCCAGCGGCTCCAGGTGGCGCCCAGCTCCCCCAGCAGTCCCACGAGGTTCGTCTCGGCGATGCCCAGCTCCAGGTGCTGGCCGGTGGGCCGCTCGCGCCAGTGCAGGATCGTCTCGGGATCGTCGGCGAACCAGTCCACCCGCTCGCGGGCCGACCACACGCCCACCTTGTTGACCCAGCCGCCCAGGTTCGTCGACGAGCTGACGTCCGGGCACAGGGTCACCACCCGCCGGGCCGCCTCGGGCGCGGAGCGGGTGAGGTCGAGCAGCGCGCGGCCCAGCGCCGCCTGGGTGGTGGCGGTGCCGGCCGGGGTGCGGCCGATATCGGCCGGGATCGGCGCCACGGCGGCCGACGCCACCGGTTCCCGGCGCAGCCGCGTGGCCACCGACTCGCACACCTCGGCAGCGGCGGACCCGTGGGGGAAGCGCGCCCAGGGATCCTCGAGGGACGCGCCGACGGCCCCGGCGAGCTCGGTCATCTGCTCGGGCGTGAGCAGCGACGAGTGGTTCTGCGGGTGCCCCTCGCTGGCCAGGCCGTACCCCTTCACGGTGTAGGCGAAGACCACCGTGGGGCGGGCGTCGTCGATCGCCGTGAAGGCGTCGCGGAGAGCCGCGAGATCATGACCCCCGAGGTTGCGGACGGCAGCGTGCAGGGTGGCGTCATCGAGCTCACCGATCAGCCCCCTCAGCGCCGGGTCGTCGCCGGGGAGCCGCTCGCGCAGCTGGTCCGCCGTGCACCGCAGGAGCCGCTGGTACTCCGGGTTGGGCATCTCGTCGATGCGTCGACGCAGGGCAGCACCGCCGGGGCGGGTGAACAGCTCCTCCAGCAGCCGCCCGTATTTGACGGTGAGCACCTGCCAGCCCGCGGCGTCGAACATGCCCTGCAGTCGCGATGCCCCGATGTTCGGGACCACGCGGTCGAGCGACTGCCGGTTGAGGTCGACGATCCACACGATCTCGCCGAGCTCGCCGACCATCGGGTCGAGGATCGCCTCCCAGCAGGCGCCCTCGTCGAGCTCGGCATCGCCGACCAGGGAGTACTGGCGGCCCATGCCCGGGTCGGCGCCGAGGGAGGTGACGTAACGGCGGGCGAGCGCACCCCAGATCGGCGCGGTCGCGCCGATCCCGACGGAGCCGGTGGAGTAGTCGACCGGGTCGGGGTCCTTGGCCCGGCTCGGGTAGCTCTGCAGCCCGGCGTACGCGCGCAGGGTGGTCAGATAGCGCTCGTCGAGCTCGCCGAGCAGGTAGTTGATCGCATGCAGCACCGGCGAGGCGTGCGGCTTGACCGAGACCCGGTCACCGCTGCGCAGGTGCTCGAACCAGAGCGCGGTCATGATCGTCGCGATCGACGCGCTCGACGCCTGGTGGCCTCCCACCTTCAGCCCGCTGGGGTTCGGGCGCACCCGGTTGGCGTGGTGGACGATCGCGGTGGCGAGCCAGAGCACCCGTCGCTCGATCTCCCGCAGCACCGCGGCCGGGTCGGTCCTGCTCGCGTCCGAAGCGGTGTCCCGCCGCGCCTCGATGCTCGTCATCATGCCCTCCTGACACCATGTTGCCCGTCAACTGGACCACCAGCACGATGACTGCACAACCGAAGGCGCTGTGATTAGACATAATGCTGAGTCCGAGGTGATCGCCACGGGAAGGGAGCGAGCAGAATGCGCACCACAGGTGGCGTCGACGCGACCGACGCGCGGTTGCTGCTCGCGCTCACCGAGAACCCACGCGCATCGGTGCTCGCGCTGGCGGAGCGACTCGGGCTCTCCCGCAACACGGTGCAGGCCCGGCTGGCCGGCCTCGAGGCTCGCGGCGCGGTCACCTCCTTCGAGCGCCGGATCGACCCGGCAGCGCTCGGCTACCCGCTCACCGCCTTCGTGACGGTGCAGGTCGTGCAGCGCCGCCTCGCCGAGGTCGCCGCCGCGCTCGACGGGGTGCCGGAGGTGATCGAGGTGCTGGGGCTGTCCGGCCAGGCCGATCTGCTGGTACAGGTGGTCGCCCGCGACGCGGACGACCTGTACCGGATCGCCGGGCAACTGCTCGCCACCGAAGGGGTCGAGCGCACCACCACATCCCTGGTGATGCGCACGCTCGTGGAGCACCGCCTCGCCCCGCTGCTGAAGCGGCTCGCCGGGCAGGCCTGAGCACCGCTCGGCGCTGCGCGGGCAGCCGTCCTCAGTGACGATCCGGCCATGACAGATAACACAACGCCTGACCTACCATCCGAGATCGTCGAGATGCTGGGTCACCCCAACCCGGCGGTGATCGGCACCGTCCGCCGCGACGGCGCACCGGTCACCGTCGCCACCTGGTACCTCTACCGCGACGGACGGATCCTCGTGAACATGGACGCCGAACGGCGGCGCCTCGACCACATCCGGCACGATCCCCGGGTGTCGATCACCGTCCTGGACGGGGAGGACTGGGGCACGCACGTCAGCATGCAGGGCAGACTGACCCTGCAGGATGATCCCGACCTCCAGGTCCTCGACATGATCGCCCGGCACTACACCGGCAAGCCGTACCCGCAGCGCGACCGGCCACGGGTCACGGGTGTGCTCGAGATTGAGGCATGGCACGGCTGGGGCCGGTTCGCCTGAGCGCAGGCGGCCGGTCGGCGCCTGCCGGCCGCACCACCGGGCCGATCATGCGCAATGCCGCCCCTGCTTCCACAACGAGAAGGTTGCCGTCCCGGCGCTCCGGTTGACGCCGCCGCCCCGGGAGACGCAGGGTGCACCCATCCGCGAACTTCGCCCGTTTCATCCGCACGAAAGGGGAGGCTCCGCCCATCGGAGCCGCACAGAATGACCGTTTCCGAGACACCCAGGAGCAGCGAGACACCCAGGAGCAGCGAGACACCTGGGAGCAGCGATCCCACCGCGGCGGATGCGACGTCCGGCCGAGGCTCGGCCGAGCAGCGCTACCCAGTGGACAGGTGGGTCTTCGGTGTGGCCGCGGCGCTCGTCGTCGCGTTCATCGTCTGGGGCACGCTGTCCACCGACACGTTGAGCGCGGTCGCCACCGCGGTGCTCGGCGGAGTCATGAACGCGGGCGGTTGGGCGTTCGTGCTGGCGGCCAGTGGCTTCGTGGTGTTCGCGCTGTGGCTGGCGATGAGCCGGTACGGGAAGATCCCGCTGGGCCGCGACGGCGAGAAGCCCGAGTTCCGCACCGTCTCGTGGGTCGCGATGATGTTCAGCGCCGGAATGGGCATCGGGCTCATGTTCTACGGCGTCAGCGAGCCACTCGCCCATTTCACGAACCCGCCGCCGGGCACCGTGCCCGCGAACTCGGCCGAGGCGCTGGACGTGGCGATGGCCACCACGCTGTTCCACTGGACGCTGCACCCGTGGGCGATCTACGCGGTGGTCGGGCTGGCGATCGCCTACAGCACGTTCCGCCGGGGCCGCCGCCAGCTGATCAGCTCCGCGTTCGCGCCCCTGCTGGGCGAGCGGCGCAGCGAAGGCGCGTTCGGCAAGGCGATCGACATCCTGGCGATCTTCGCGACGCTCTTCGGCTCCGCGGCGTCCCTCGGGCTCGGGACGCTGCAGATCGGCGGTGGCCTGCAGGCCAACGGGTTGCCGCCGCTCGGCGATTTGCTACTGGTGTCGATCATCGCTCTGCTGACGATCGCGTTCGTCTGCTCAGCCGTCACCGGTGTCGCCAAGGGCATCCAGTGGCTCTCCAACATCAACATGGTGCTCGCCGCCGTGCTCGCCGTCGTGGTGTTCGTGGCCGGTCCGACGGTGCTGATCCTCAACCTGATCCCGACGGCCATCGGGGACTACCTCGGCAACATGGCGCAGATGGCTGCCCGCACCGCGGCCACCGGCGGCGACGCCACCGCCGCGTGGCTGGCGAGCTGGACGGTCTTCTACTGGGCCTGGTGGATCTCCTGGACCCCGTTCGTCGGCAT
>DASRSC010000243.1:0-10696 GCA_035695525.1 Pseudonocardia sp.
CGACCTTGCCGGCAGGCTCGGCTGGCACAGCGTGTTCGCGCCCGCCCTGCTCGGCGAGCCGGCCAGGCGGTGGCACGCCGCCCCGGGCGATGGCACGGACCCCGGCGGTCCCGCGTACGGGATCGGGCTGCTGAGCAGGCATCCGCTGCTCTGCCCTGAGCGCACCACGCTCTGCGGGGGCGGCGCGGGCGAGCGACGTCCCGAGGACGCCGGACGCGCGCTGCCAGGCTGGGACCACGAACCACGGACGGTGCTGCGGGCGCAGGTGGTTCCACCGGGCGACCGGCCCCTCGTCGTCGCCACCGCGCACCTGTCCTACCTGGTCTGGCGCGGCGTGCGACAGCTGCACCACGCAGCGTCCTGGACCGCGGCCTGCGGCCTACCCGCGTTGCTGATCGGCGACCTCAACCTGCCGCTGCGGCTCCTCCGGCCCGCACTTGCCGGAACCGGCTGGCTCGTGGCGGCTGCCACCGCCACGTTCCCGGCGTGGCGACCGGGCATGCAGCTCGACCATCTGCTCGGCCGTAGCACACGGCTGCGCGCTGTGCGGGTGGGTCCGCGTGGGCCCAGCGACCACCTGCCCGTCAGCGCCCAGGTCGTCCTCGCGTGATTCCCGTCTGACCGTCACCTCCCGGGGTGGCCGTCGGAGGACGACCGAACGGTGAAAAAGAACCGTTTCGAGTCGTCCTCGGTGATCGCCTGCCCCCGGCGGGCGAGGCATGATGTGGACCATGCGGAGATCCGGCCTGCGGTGGTCGGTGATCGGCACGTTGCTGCTGGCGATGCTCGCTCTTCTCGCCGCCGGGCGGGCCACGGTGATCATGATCTACCTCGGCGTGGCCTACCGGGACGAGGTCGACCCGATCTCGCAACCGCTGAGCTTCTACGAGTTCGTCGATGGTGGCTCACAGCTGCTCACCTCGGCAGTCGTGGCCCTGGCCGTCGGAGCCCTCGCCGTGTTGTTCGGGATGGCCCGCGCCGGGGTGCGGCTGGCGGGCCGACCGACGGTCCTGTTCACGACGTGGGCCCTGTGTCTCGTGCTGGCCGCGATCTTTCCGACCGACGACTCGCCGCGGATCCTCACGTTCGCCGGCTGGGTGCACCAGTTCGCCGGGGCCGGGATCCTCGCGTTGCTGTCCTTCGCCGGGTTCGCGGCCGCCCCCCGACTGGCCGAGAGCAAGCCGTGGCGACCGGTGGTCGGGCTCGTGGGGGCGCTGTCGGTCGCGGCGGCCGCGCTGGCGGTCGTGTACGTCGTGAGCAGGCTGAACGACTGGATTCCCGGGTTCGTCTCGGTGTTCGGCGGCGTCGACCCCGGCGGGATCCTGCAGCGGACGGCGCTGGTGTTCCAGGGCGCGGTCGTCGCGGCGCTGGCCGTCCAACTGGCGCGGGTGTCCTGGCCTGCCGTGCGCCCCCGCACCGGCCCGTGGCTCCCCGACTCCACGGCGCCCTCGCCGACGCCGCCGTGCTGACCCAGGTCAGGGCGCCGTCGTCCCGGCCGCCAGGCCCGCGTGACGTCCGGCAGAACCGTTCACTCCTGCGTCTCCGCCTTCTCGGTCACCCCGGCCGCGTCGAACGTGGCGACGTCCAGTAGCGCCTGGACGGCGGCCTGCAACACCGGGAGGGCGAGCAGCGCGCCGGTGCCCTCTCCCAGCCGCATCCCGAGGTCCAGCAGCGGTTGCAGGCCGAGGTGTGCGAGCGCGTGGCTGTGCCCCGGTTCGGCGGAGCGGTGCCCGGCGATGCAGTAACCCGTCGCTGCCGGGGCGAGCGCGGCCGCCACCAATGCAGCGGCCCCCGCGTTCACCCCGTCCAGGAGCACCGGCACCCGCAGCGCAGCGGCACCGAGCACGAACCCGGCCAGCGCGGCGTGCTCGAGCCCGCCGAACGCGGCGAGCACGCCGACCGGGTCGGCCGGGTCGGGCTCATGCCGCCTGAGCGCCGCAGCGACGACCGCGGTCTTTCGGGCCAGCGTGGCGTCGTCGATGCCGGCGCCCCTGCCCGTGGCCGCAGCCGGGTCGGCCCCGGTGAACACACAGATCAGGGCAGCGGCCGCGGTGGTGTTGGCGATGCCCATGTCGCCGGTGACGAGGCACCGGTTGCCTGCCGCGACGAGGTCACGCGCGGTCTCGATGCCCACCTCGACGGCCGACTGCGCCTGCGCGCGGGTGAGTGCCGGTCCACCGGTCATGTCCGCGGTGCCGTCCGCGACGCGCCGCGGAAGCAGGCCGGGAACCGCTCCGATGCCGGCGTTGGGGAGCGGCGCCGCCACCCCGACGTCCACGACACACACCTCCGCCCCGAGCCGCCGCGCGAAGGCGTTCACCACTGCCCCGCCGGCCAGGAAGTTCCCCACCATCTGGGCCGTGACTTCCTGCGGCCACGGCGTCACCCCCTGCGCGTGCACGCCGTGGTCGGCGGCGAACACGGCCACCGCGGCGGGCTCGGGCACCGGTGGGGGGCAGCTCCCGCTGATCCCGGCAAGCGTCACGGCTACGTCCTCGACGCGCCCGAGCGAGCCACGCGGCTTCGTCATCCGGTCGAGGCGCTCCCCGGCGGCGGCGCGCGCCGCGGCGTCCGGCGCGACGATCGCGGCCACGGTCTCGTCGAGCAGGTCCATCGGTTCCTCCCCGGGTAGCCCCCGGCGGCCGTACGTGTCGTGGTGCACGGCCCAGCGCAGCGGCCTGCGCCGCGCCCACCCCACCGTCGCCAGCTCCGGCTCGGTCGCGAACGCGTCGACGGGCCCGACGCACAGGTATGCCACCAGCTCCAGATGCGGCGGGAGACCGAGTAGGGCGGCCATGGCGCGCTCGTCACCGAAGCTGACCCAGCCGACGCCCAGACCCTCCGCCCGCGCCGCCAGCCACAGGTTCTGCACGGCACCGACCGTGGAGTAGGACGCCGTCCGCGGCTGCGTCTGGCGGCCGAGCGTGTGTCGACCGCCCCGAGTCGGGTCGCAGGTGACGGCGATGTTCAGCGAGGCGTCGAGAACGGCCTCGATCTTCAGGTCGCGGAACGCCGCGGCCCGCGCGCCTGGCAGCGAGGCTGCGTACGCGGCGCGGGAGGCGGCGACGTGGGCCTGCACCCGCTCCCGCACCGCCCGGTCCCGGATGACGAGGAAGTCCCACGGCTGGGAGAACCCCACGCTCGGCGCGGCGTGCGCAGCGGCGAGCACGCGGCGCAGCACGGCGTCGTCGACGGGGGCGTCCGGGAGGAAACCCGAGCGGACGTCCCGCCTGCCGTTCACGACCTCGTAGAAGGAGTCGGAGTTCACCTGGCCACCTCCAGCGGTCGTGCGCGGATACGAGTGTCATAGCACCCGTTTCCGCGCACGGGCGCGTCAGCGCAGGCCATGGCCGCGTCCCGTGCGCCGGGGCGGGACGACGAGGGTGGAGAGATAGGGCCCAGGCTCACGAGGGTCCAGCTCGCAGGCCGGACGGATGTCCTCCTCCGCGAGCCCCAGCCCCGCGCCGTACACCGCCTCGTCGATCCGGCCGGTCTCGCGGAGGACGGCAAGGGTCTCGGGCAGCATCCGACCGAACTTATAGGCGGCGACGGCGTCCCCGCGCTGCAGCGCCTCACGGAACCGCTCCGGGCCGGCCGTCATCGGGAACAGTGCGAGCGCCTCGCGCCCCTCGACCAGTGACGTGCCGCTGCGCGCGGCCAGGGCCTGCATCGCGGTGATCCCCGGCACCAGCTCGACCGACAGCTCCCCCACCACGTCCCGCACGGACGCAGCGAGGTAGCTGAACGTCGAGTACACGCACGGGTCGCCGATCGTCGCGAAGACCGCGGTGCCGCCCGGGCGCCGGGCGTACCAGCGCGCCACCTGCGCCGCGGCCGCGTCCCAGGCCCGCTCCCGGCGTTCGGTGTGCTCGCGGTCGTGGAGCGCGAACTCCACCCGCTCGACCCGCCACGCCTCGGCGTAGAAGAGCACAGTCTGCTCGGCGCGTCCGGTCTCGCCGGAGTCGGCGACGGGCACGAACACGATGTCGGCCTTGGCCAGCAGGTTCGCCGCCTTGACGGTGACCAGTTCCGGGTCGCCGGGGCCGACGCCGACGCCGACCAGCGTGTTGATCACGACTCGCCCTCCAGGTCGCCTTCGAGGTCGAGGTAGGTCTGCCGCAACCGGTCGAGCACGGCGTCGTCCGGCTTGGCCCACATCCCGCGGTCGGCGGCTTCGAGCAGCCGCTCGGTGATCCCGCGCAGCGCCCACGGGTTCGACCTCTCCATGAAGGCGCGGTTGGTCTCGTCGAAAACATAGCTCTCGGCGAGCTGGGAGTACATCCAGTCGTCGACGACACCGGCCGTTGCGTCGTAGCCGAACAGGTAGTCGACGGTGGCGGCCAGCTCGAACGCGCCCTTGTAGCCGTGGCGCTGCATCGCCGCGATCCACTTCGGGTTCACCACCCTGGCCCGGAAGACCCGTTTGGTCTCCTCGGCGAGTGTGCGTGTCCGCACCGCGTCGGTGACCGCCGAGTCGCCGACGTACGCTGCCGGCGAGCGCCCGGTGAGCGCACGCACCATCGCGACCATCCCGCCGTGGTACTGGAAGTAGTCGTCGGAGTCGAGGATGTCGTGCTCGCGGGTGTCCTGGTTCTTGGCCGCCACCGCGATCCGGCGGAACGACTGCTCCATGTCCGCCCGTGCCTCACGGCCGTCCAGCCCGCGGCCGTAGGCGTAGCCGCCCCACACGGCGTAGACCTCGGCGAGGTCGGCGTCGCTGCGCCAGTTGCGGGCGTCGATCAGCGGCAGCAGCCCGGCCCCGTAGGCGCCCGGCTTGGAGCCGAAGATTCGAGACGTGGCCCGGCGGCGGTCGCCGTGCGCAGCGACGTCCTCCTCGACGTGGGCGCGCAGGTGGTTCTGCTCGGCGGGCTCGTCCAGCTCGGCGACCATCCGGATGGCGTCGTCGAGCAGCGTGATGACGTGCGGGAACGCGTCGCGGAAGAACCCGGAGATCCGCACGGTCACGTCGATCCGCGGCCGGCCCAGCTCCTCGAACGGAACGACCTCGACGCCGGTCACCCGCCGCGACGCCTCGTCCCACACCGGGCGGCAGCCGATCAGCGCGAGGATCTCGGCGAGGTCGTCGCCCTGGGTGCGCATCGCGGAGGTCCCCCACACCGTCAGGCCGACGCTCTGCGGGTACGTACCCGTGTCGGCGAGGTGCCGGGCGACCAGCGACTCGGCCAGCGCGCTCCCGATCTCCCACGCGGAGCGCGACGGGATCGCCTTGGGGTCCACGGAGTAGAAGTTGCGCCCGGTCGGGAGCACGTTGACCAGGCCGCGGGTCGGCGAGCCCGACGGCCCGGCCGGGACGTACCCGCCATCGAGAGCGTGCAGCACACCGGCGACCTCGTCGGTCGTGCGCTCCAGGCGCGGCACGACCTCGGCGCAGCCGAACTCCAGCACGGCCACCACGTCGGGGATCTCCTCACCCAGGAGCTCCGCGCACACCGCCGCAGCACCGCTCCAGCCCCGGGTCTGTACCTCCGTGACGAGCGCGCGGGCGACCGCTTCGAGCACGTCGACGAGATCGGCGCCGGTGACGGCAGGCCCCCCGGCCAGCCCGACGAGCCGCTGAAGCGGCTCCCCCACCGGGCGAACGGCACTGTCGTCCAGCAGGTCCGCACCGACGGCCCGCTCGTCCGGCCCGGGCGCAAGCCCGGTCAGGCCCGGCCCCGCCTCCCCCTGCACGCCCCCGGTTGAACCAACGGCACTTCCGGCCGACACGTCCGCCCGAACGGGCCGCTCGTCCAGTCCGGCGACGCGCGCCCCCGCGGTGGCGAGGAGGGTCTGCTCGTCCAGCCCCGCCCAGGTTGCCAGCGCCGCTCGGAGGCCGGGCAGGGCGCGGCGGCCGCCCCAGACCTGTGTCGCGCGCAGGATCGACAGCACCAGGTTGACCTGCGCCTCGCCGGCCGGCACCCCACCCAGCACGTGCAGCCCGTCGCGGATCTGGACGTCCTTGACCTCGCACAGGTAACCGTCGATGTGCAGGACGAAGTCGTCGAAGTCCTGCTCCCCGGGCGCCGAGTCGAGGTGCAGGTCGTGGTGCAGCTGCGCGGTGGTGACGACCTCCCAGATCCGGGCGCGTAGCGCCGGGAGCTTCGCCGGGTCCATCGCGGCGACGGTGGCGTACTCGTCGAGCAACTGCTCGAGCTTCGCCATCTCGCCGTAGGTGTCGGCGCGCGCCATCGGCGGCACCAGATGGTCGACGACGACCGCGTGGGCGCGGCGCTTGGCCTGCGTGCCCTCGCCGGGATCGTTCACGATGAACGGGTAGACCAGCGGCAGCTCGCCGAGCACGGCATCGGGGGCGCACTCCGCCGACAGCCCCAGGCCCTTGCCGGGCAGCCACTCCAGCGTGCCGTGCTTGCCGAGGTGGATCACGGCGTCGGCGCCGAACTCGTGCTCGAGCCAGCGGTACGCGGCGAGATAGTGGTGCGACGGCGGCAGGTCCGGGTCGTGGTAGATCGCCACCGGGTTCTCGCCGAACCCGCGCGGTGGCTGGATCATCAGCAGCACGTTGCCGAACCGCAGGGACGCCAGCACGATGGCCGTGTCATCTCCGGCGCCGGCGACGTAGAGCGAGCCGGGCGGCTCCCCCCAGTGCTCGCGGATCCCGTCGGTCAGGGCGGCCGGCAACGCGTCGAACCACCGGCGGTAGTCGGTGAGCCGCACCCGCGACGGAGCGGCCGCGAGCTGTTCCTCGGTGAGCCACTCGACGTCGTGGCCGCCGGCCGCGATCAGCGTGTGGATCAGCGTGTCGGAGTCCTCCGGGAAGTCCCCCACCGCGTAGCCGGCGTCCCGCAGCGCCCGCAGCAGCACGACCGCGGACGCCGGCGTGTCCAACCCGACCGCGTTGCCGACCCGTGCGTGCTTCGTGGGGTAGCTGGACAGGACCACGGCCAGCTTCCGCTCGGCGACGGGCGTCGACCGCAGCCGTGCGTGCCGGACGGCGAGCCCGGCCAGCCGGGCGGCCCGCTCGGGGTCGGCGCGATACACCGGGATGTCGTCGCCTGCGTCGAGCTCCTTGAACGAGAACGGCACCGTGATCAGCCTGCCGTCGAACTCCGGGATCGCCACCTGCATCGCGGCGTCCATCGGGGAGAGCCCCGCGTCGGAGGCCGCCCACGTCGCTCGGGACGTCGTCAGGCAGAGCCCCTGCAGCACGGGGACGTCGAGCGCGGCGAGCGCGCCCGCGTCCCAGGAGTCCTCCTCGCCCCCCGCTACCGCGTCTGTCGCCCGGGTTCCGCCGGCGGCGAGCACCGTGGCGACCAGCGCATCGACGCGGGCCAGCAACTCCATCAGACCAGACCCCTCGTCCGACGCACCCGGCGGGAGACCCCGCAGCGACCCGCAGAACACCGGCAGCGCATTGGCGCCCCGGGCCTCTATCGCGTCGCAGAGCGTGTCGACGAACGCGGTGTTGCCCGACAGCTCGTGCGCCCGGTAGAAGACCACCCCGACCGTCGGACGGTCCGGACGCTGCTCGCGCTCGCCATGGACGCCGAAGTCGGGTGCCGGCGCGGGTGGCGCGAAGCCCTCCCCGGTGAGGAGGACCGTGTCGGACAGGAAATGGTGCAGCTCGCGGAGGTTGTCCCTCCCCCCCGCGGCGAGGTAGGCCAGCGCCTCGGACGCCACACCCGCAGGCACCGTCGACGCCGCCATCAGCTCCGCGTCCGGCGCGGCCTCGCCACCGAGCAGCACCACCGGCAGCCCGCACGCGACCAGCACGTCCACGCCCTCGGGCCAGGCCCGGCGCCCCCCGAGTAGCCGTAGCACGACCATCGACACCCCGTCGAGCAGCGCGGGCAGGCCCGCCGGCTCGACCCGAGCAGGGTTGGCCGTGCGGTAGAGCCCGCCGGAGCTGCGGGCGGCCAGCAGCTCCGTGTCGGCGGTGGACAGCAGCAGGACCGGAGTCTCGGCGCCCGTCATCGTTCCTCCTCGAGGGTCCGCGCCCTCTGTTCGGGGACATGCGACGGCGGCGAGTCTCCTGGCTCCCAGATCAGCACGGGCCGCCCGACCTTCCCGCCTCCCGGCAGTGGTCATGAGGTGGGCGTCCGCTCCCCGGTGACAGTGGCGGGACCGCGCCGGATTCCCACCGGCTTCCTCCACTGCCGTCGATGGAAACCAGATCACAGAGCCCACCGCCGGGTCAACGAGAGGTCTGGCACCGAACGAACCCGGACGAGCGGCACTGCCGTCCGATCGGCCCGGACGAACGTGCCGTTCCAGCGATTGGGTCAGCCGGTGGTCAGCGGGCCCGGCTGCTCCCGGTCCAGCTCCGTCACGCGGTGGCGCGCCGCCGTGGCGGCCGTGCGGGCGCGCTCCAGATCGGCCGTGCCCTCCGCGCCGTGGACGTTGACTGCGGCCAGCTCGGCCGCAGTGGCTGCGGCCGCTGCGGCGAGCCGGACAGCGGCCACGGCGTCGCCGCGCAGCCGCGGGTTGCCGTCCCGGGCGAGGCCGGCGGCGAGCTCCGCGACGGCCGCGGCAAGCTCCCCGATCTCCGTGGGCACCCCGATCGCGTCCCGCCGGGCGGTGGCGACCGCGGCCGGCCGGGACGGGTCGTCGTGCGGCAGCCGCACAGCGTCGAGGAAGGCCTGGTAGGCCGCGGCATCCGCGTCGGCCAGCGGGGTGGCGCGGCCACGGAGGTCGTCGGCCTCGGCGACCGCAGCTCCGTCGCCGAATCGGGACGCCATCCCGGTGAGTGCCGCTGCCAGCGCCGTGACCAGCGCCGCCGCGCCGCCGCCGCCGGGGGCCGAGGTGCGGGCTGCCACGGAGTCGAACAGCTCGCGAACCGTCAGGTCGAGCAGCGACTTCTCATTGTTCGGCACGATCGGGTTCCTCCTGATCAGGTCAGCTGGGTGACCGGACCAGCGGCCAGGCCCGCGACCGGGCCGATCACGACCACCGCGGGCGGGCTGATGCCGTGCTCGCGCACTGCGTCGGCCACGGTGGCGAGGGTCGCGCGGACAGAACGCTGAATCCGCATGGTGCCGTCCTGCACCACCGCGACGGGGGTGTCGGCCGGGCGGCCGCCGTCGATCAGCGCCGCTGCGAACGCGGCGATCCGCTCCACCGCCATCAGCAGGACCACGGTGCCGCGCAACCGCCCGAGCGCGGGCCAGTCGACGAGGCTGCCCGGGTCGCCCGGAGCCAGATGTCCCGAAACCACGACGATCTCGTGCGCCACACCCCGGTGGCTCACCGGCACGTCGGCGACGGCGGGCGCGGCAAACGCGCTGGTCACTCCGGGCACGACGGTGACGGGGACGCCCGCGTCGACACACGCGAGCACCTCCTCGAACCCGCGCCCGAAGACGTACGGGTCGCCGCCCTTGAGGCGCACCACGAACCGCCCGGCCCGCGCGTGCTCGATGAGCAGCTCGTTGATCCGCGCCTGGTTCATCGCGCGGCCGTAGGGGATCTTGGACGCGTCGATCACCTCGACGTGCGGGGCGAGCGTGTCGAGCAGCTCGCGCGGACCGAGCCGATCGGTGACGACGACATCGGCGCGGGCCAGCAGCCGCCGCCCGCGCACCGTGATCAGCTCCGGGTCACCCGGCCCGCCACCGACCAGTGCCACCCCGGGCCGGACCGGTTCGGCGGAGTCGTCGACGAGCCCGGTCTGCAGCGCCTCCACGAGTGCGGTGCGGACCGCGGCCGAGCGGCGGGGACGCCGCCCGGCCAGTACCCCGACGGTGAGCCCGTCGTGCCTGCCGACGGCGGGGGTGACGGCGCTGCCGGCGGGAGCGTCGTCGGCGCGCACGCAGAACACGTGGCCCCGCTCCGCCTCGGCGGCGACCGCCGCGTTCACGCCGGCGTCGTCGGTGCAGGCCACCACGTACCAGGCCCCAACGAGGTCACCGTCGGCATATCCGCGGGCGGTCCAGTGCAGCTCCTGCGCCGTCGCCATGCCCTCGACCGCCGTGGTGACCTCGGGCGCCACCACCTCGACGTCCGCACCGGCAGCGAGGAGCCCCGCGATCCGCCGCTGCGCCACCGTGCCGCCGCCGACGACGACGACACGGCGCCCGGCGAGGTCGAGGCCGACGAGATATGGCTCGGTCATGACCACTCCCCCACCACCGCGTCGACGGTGGCCGCCGGGTGCCCCCCGTGGCCGTGCCCGTGCCCGTGCGCGGGGTCGTCGGGATGGTGGTGCGGGGTCTGCGGAGCCCCGAGCTTGTCCTCGAACCCCGGCAGCAGCACACGGTAGGCGCAGGTGTCGCAGTTCATCCTGATGTCGCCGTGCAGCGCCTCGCGGTAGCGCTCGACGACGAGCCCCGCGAGCTCGTCGCAGTCGCCGAGGTGGTCCGCGACACGGACGTCGACGTCCGGGTGCTCGGCGCGGAACGCCACGGCCTGCTCGACGACCCGCCGCGGCAGCACGCCGTCGAACAGGAAGTACGGCGCGACGACCACCCGGCGCGCGCCCAGCGCGCGGCAGCGGGCGAGCCCGGTGATGACGTCCGGGCGGGCCAGCGAGACGAACGACGGCTCGACGAAGTCGTACGCCCTGCCTTCCTGCAGCAGCCGCGCGACCTTGCAGACCTCCGCGTTCGCGTCCGGGTCGGTGGATCCGCGGCCGACCAGCAACACGGCCGTACCCGCGGCCGGATCGCCGGCCAGTGCCGCGGTGACCCGCTGGTCCAGCAGGTCCTGCAGCACCGGGTGCGGACCGAGCGGGCGGCCGAAC
>DASRSC010000244.1:0-2570 GCA_035695525.1 Pseudonocardia sp.
CTACGACGACCAGCGAGCCTTGCTCGCCGACCCGCGGATCAGCGCCGACACCATCCACCCGCACTACCCCTTTGTCAGCGCAGGCCAAGCAGCGTCCCGGAAGCAGGTGCAGGCCTTCATCAGCATGGACGATCCGGAGCATGGCCGCCTGCGCCGGATGGTGAACGCACCGTTCGCAATCAAGCGGGTGGAGGCGCTGCGGCCGGCCATCCAGAAGATCGTGGACGGCCTGATCGACGACATGCTCGCCGGCTCCACCCCAGTGGATCTGGTCGAGGCGTTCGCCCTGCCGGTCCCGTCGCTGGTGATCTGCGAGCTACTCGGCGTCCCGTATGCCGACCACGACTTCTTCCAGGCCAACTCCAGGATCCTGGTCAAGCGCACGGCGACTCCCGAGCAGGCGCTGGCGGCCCAGCAGCGGCTGCTCGACTACCTCGACCGGCTGATCTCCGAAAAGCTCGCGAATCCGGGGAACGATCTGCTCTCGGAGCTGGCCGTTCAGCACGTCGCCACTGGGGAGCTGTCCTGGCACGAAGCCGCCTCCATGGCTCGCCTGCTGCTGATCGCCGGGCACGAGACGACCGCGAACATGATCGCGCTGGGCACGCTGGCGCTGCTGCAGCACCCCGAGCAGTTGGCCGAGCTGCGCGCCACCGACGACCCGAAATTGATCGCAGGCGCAGTCGAAGAGCTGCTGCGCCACCTGAGCATCGTGCACACCGGGCGGCGCCGGGTGGCGCTGACCGACATCGAGATCGGCGGCCGGACCATTCGCGCCGGCGAGGGCGTGATCCTGGCCAACGACATCGGCAACCGGGACCCGGACGCCTTCCACGACCCCGACCCGGACCGGCTCGACCTCCACCGCGACGCCCGCCGCCACGTGGCCGTCGGCTTCGGTGTCCACCAGGGCCTCGGCCAACCTCTGGCCCGGGTCGAGCTACAGGTTGTCTACGGCACCCTCTACCGCCGCGTCCCTACCCTGCGGCTGGCCACTGGCCTGGGGGACCTCGACCAGATCCCGTTCAAGCACGACGGGCTTGTCTACGGCGTCTACCGCCTGCCCGTCACCTGGTGACGACAACGAATCAGAGGAGACATCCCATGAAGGTGACCGTCGACCAGAACAAGTGCGTCGCCTCCGGGCAGTGCGTGCTCGCCGCCCCGGACATCTTCGACCAGCGCGACGAGGACGGCATCGTCGTCCTGCTCGACCCCGACCCGCCCGTCGACCGCGCCGACGACGTCCGGCTCGCGGCCGCGGTGTGCCCCGCCCTGGCCATCACCGTCGAGGACTAGACCCGTGCTCGATCGGGTCGTGATCGTGGGGGGCCTCGGCCCCGGGCCTGACTGGCCCGCGCGTCGGGCTGTTGACCGCCGCGAGTGGTCGTGGTCGGCGCCGGCTTCCTCGGCGCCGAGGTGGCCGCGGTCCCCCGGAGCATGGCTCCCAGGTGCCGGTTCGATCAGGAACCGGAGCACGACGTCGCGCACCCCCGCGTGAATCACCGATCGGCTGTCCATCGTTGGAGATCTTCGGTTGGCTGATGGCTACCCGGGACGGGCCCGCGAGCACGAGCGGATGACCGCTCACCATGAGGCCCGACGTGTCCTGGGCCAGCGTCCTGATCATGACCAGGCGGTCGCCCACTGCCGCCGGAAACCGCGATGCGGCGGGGAGGGGTGGGCAAGCCAGCACGCCGGCCACGATCGGGCAGCGGCACGAATGCCCTTCGTCGACAGGCTCGTCAGTCCTGGCGCTCACGCGAGGAGGGGGCGAGCAGGTAGAGGGCGCGGGCCCGTTCGACGGCCTCGGCTCGGCGGTGGGTGTCGAGCTTGGCGTAGAGGTGGCGCATGTGCGTCTTGACTGTGTGCACGGACAGGTAGAGCTCGTCGGCGATCTCCGGGGCTGAGAGGTTGGTCGGCAGGTAGCGCAGGACACGGGTCTCGCTGGCGCTGAGCGGCTCCCGCAGCGGTTCCCGCCCGCCGCGCGATGGCAGACGTCTGTTGCCGGCGAGCAGGTTGAGGATCTCGGTGAGCAGGGCGGCGTGGGCGGTGCGATGCCGGGGGTGGCGCTCGAGCAGCCCCGGCGCGGGGTGCAGCAGGAACAACGCGAGCGCGCCGCCAGGCTCGACGAGGTCGAGCGCGCGCTCCAGTGCCCGATCGGCGGCATCCTCGTCGCCGATTGCGTCCCGGGCAATCGCCTCCAGCAGGAACGCGTGCGCAAGCCCGATCCACGGGAGTGCGGCCGAGGTACCGTCGACGACCGGCGCAAGCGCAGCTACCGCCGCGTGCGGGTCATCTTGGGCTAGCCGCAGCACCGCGGTGGCGATACGCATCTCGCCATGCTCGTGGTCTTCGCTGCCGAGTTGGGCAAGGGCTTGCTCGGCGCCGTCGATATCGTCCAGGCGCACCAGAGCGTGCACCAGCAGCGCTCGTGCCCGAGGCACGGTGTAGTGCGGGGCGACGAGTCGACGGGCCAGCGGTTCGGCGCCCCGGAACGCGGCCAGCGCATCGGCGTACCGCCCGCGCACCAGCTCGAGCAGCCCACGGAGGTAAAGGACAACGTGTCC
>DASRSC010000245.1:0-23272 GCA_035695525.1 Pseudonocardia sp.
CGATCGACCCGCCCGGTGACACCCGCAGTGACCTGTGGTTCTACTTCCACCTGGGCCGGCGGATCCGGGAGAAGCTGGCCGGCTCGACGGACCCGCGGGACCGTCCGATCCTAGAGCTGACCTGGGACTATCCGACGGAGGGTCCCTACGACGAACCGAGCGCCGACGCAGTCCTGCGGGAGATCAACGGCGCCGACGAGGACGGCAAGGCGCTCTCCGGTTACACGGGGCTCAAGGCCGACGGATCCACCAGCAGCGGTTGCTGGATCTACAGCGGGGTGTACGCCGAGGAGGTCAACCAGGCCGCGCGGCGCAGGCCCGGCCACGAGCAGAGCTGGGTGGCCCCGGAGTGGGGCTGGGCGTGGCCGATGAACCGGCGGATCCTGTACAACCGGGCGTCCGCCGACCCGGACGGCAACCCGTGGAGCGAGCGCAAGGCATTGCTCCGCTGGGACGCCGACGAGGGCAAGTGGGTCGGGCCGGACGTGCCCGACTTCGAGGTGACGAAGCCGCCGAACTACCGGCCCCCGGATGGTGCGAAGGCGCAGGACGCGCTCGCCGGCGACGAGCCGTTCATCATGCAGTCCGACGGCCGCGCGTGGCTGCACGTCCCGGCCGGCCTCGTCGACGGGCCGCTGCCCGCGCACTATGAGCCGGAGGAGTCGCCGGTGCGCAACGCGCTGTACGGGCAGCAGCGCAACCCGGCCCGCCAGCGCTACCACCGCCCGGAGAACCAGTACCACCCGGATGCGGGCACACCGGAGGCGGACGTCTTCCCCTTCGTGTTCACCACGTTCCGGATCACCGAGCAGCACACGGCCGGCGGGATGAGCCGGTGGACGCCGTATCTGAACGAGCTGCAGCCCGCGATGTTCCTCGAGGTCTCTCCGGAGCTCGCCGCCGAGCGCGGACTGGAGCACACGGGCTGGGCCACGGTGGTCACGGCGCGGTCGGCGATCGAGGGCAAGGTGCTGGTCACCGAACGGGCCAAACCCCTACGGGTGGGTGGCAAGGTCGTGCACCAGATCGGTATCCCGTGGCACTGGGGCCCGAACGGCCTCTCGACCGGGGACGCGGCCAACGAGCTGCTCGGCGTCACGCTCGACCCGAACGTGCACATCATGGAGACGAAGGCCGCCACCTGCGACATCCGCCCCGGCCGACGGCCTAGAGGGCCGCAGCTGGTGGAGTACCTGGCCGCGTACCGGCGCCGCGCCGGGCTGGAGGAGCACGGATGACCAACCGCCTCTCGGGGCCGCTGCCCGACCCGTCGGCCGATGCCGGCTATCCCTCCGACCACCCGGAACGGGTCGGGTTCTTCACCGACACCAGCGTCTGCATCGGGTGCAAGGCCTGCGAGGTGGCCTGCAAGGAGTGGAACGCGCTGCCGTCAGAGGAAGCAGGCGTTCCCGGCGACCTCACCGGCATGAGCTACGACAACACCGGCGGCCTCGGGGCGAGCACCTGGCGGCACGTGGCGTTCGTGGAGCAGAGCGTGCCCGCGCGGAAGTCGCCGCAGGTCGATCTGGGGATGCCCGCTGCCACGCTGCCCGGAGCCGGGACGGACGGCAGCGGCGATGCCACCGAGGTCCGCTGGCTGATGTCCTCGGACGTCTGCAAGCACTGCACCCACGCGGCCTGCCTGGACGTCTGTCCCACCGGGGCCTTGATCCGCTCCGAGCACGGCACCGTGGTCGTGCAGAACGACATCTGCAACGGCTGCGGATACTGCATCCCGGCATGCCCGTACGGCGTGATCGACCAGCGGCCCGGCGACGGTGGCGCGTTCAAATGCACGATGTGCCACGACCGCCTCGGCGCCGGGCTCATGCCTGCGTGCGCCACGGCGTGCCCGACGGAGTCGATCCAGTTCGGCCCGCTGGACGAGCTGCGTGCCCGCGCCGCCGAGCGGGTGGACGCGCTGCACCTGGCCGGGGTCACCGACGCGCGGCTGTACGGGCACGACCCGAACGACGGCGTCGGCGGCGACGGCGCCTTCTTCCTGCTGCTCGACGAGCCCGAGGTGTACGGCCTGCCGCCGGACCCGGTGGTCACCACCCGCGATCTGCCCTCCATGTGGCGCCATGCCGGTGCCGCGGCCGCCGCGGTGGCCGGTGTCGTGGCGGCGGCGTTCCTCGGGGCGCGGCGATGAGGTGGCGACGTTCCGCGGAACGCAGGAACACGAGTTGGACCGGCGACCGCGTCGGCGGTTGGGCGCCCTACGGCACCAGGGACGACCGGCCGGGCGGCACCGCGCCCGGCGGGGCCGGTCCGGGGGGCGCGGGCCCGGACCGGTCGGTGGCCCAGAACCCGCGGGTCCAGCAGCGTCGACGTGGGCGCGGCGAGCAGTTGATGGTGCCCGACGCGGAGTTCCGCTCCTACTACGACCGCCCGATCATCAAGCCCCCGGTCTGGAAGGTGCCCGACGTCCCGACCTACCTCTACCTCGGTGGTGTGGCGGGGGTGTCGTCGGCGACGGCCGCGCTGGCCGATGCGACCGGCAGGCCGGTACTGCGCCGCGTCGGGCGGCTGGCCGCAGCGTTCGGGGCCACCGTCAGTGTGGGCGCGCTGGTCCACGACCTGGGCAGGCCCACCCGATTCCTGCACATGCTTCGGGTGTTCAAGCCGACCTCGCCACTGTCGGTCGGGTCGTGGATCCTCGCGCCGTTCGGCGCTCTGGCCGGCGCCACCGCCGCCTCCGAGCTCACGGGGATCGCGCCGGGCCTCGCGCGCCTCGCCGGGGCAGGCGCCGGTGCCCTGGGCCCGGCGCTGACCACATACACGGCCGTGCTGCTGGCCGACACCGCGGTTCCGGCGTGGCACGAGGCCTACCGGGAACTCCCGTTCGTGTTCGCCGGCAGCGCGCTCGCCAGCGGTGGGGGCGTGGGGATGTTGGCGGGCCACGAGGCAGGCCCGGCCCGCGCCATCGCCGTGGCGGGGGCGGCCGTCGAGCTTGCCGCCACGTCCGTGCTGGAACGGCGGATCGGACTGGCCGCCCGCGCCTACCGCACCGGTCGTGCCGGAGCCGTGCTGAAAGCCGCGCGAGCGGCCACCGTCGCTGGAGCGGTCGGGGCGGTGCTGTCCGCGAAGGCAGGCCGGCACACGCGACTGCTCTCGGTGGTGTCCGCCGCGCTGCTGAACGCAGGCTCGGCTGCCACCCGTTACGGGGTGTTCGAGGCCGGCATGGCGTCGGCCCGCGACCCCGAGTACACGGTAGTCCCGCAGCGCGAGCGGCTCGATGCTCGCGCTCAGGGCGTCGCGGTCGATCGTACGGCTGACCGATCTTCGCCGCCCGCGGTCAGCACATGATCAGCAGACCGGATCGGCCCGATCAGCAAACTGGGATCCGTGCCCTCACCCGGTCTCGCACACTGCTCCTGAGCAGGGGCTCAGCACCTTCTCCTCGATGTCCGGGCTGTCAGACATCCGGCCTGGCCCGACCGGTGGGTCGTCGGCGTTGCCGTGCCTGGTCCTCGCAAGCTGGGCGGGCTGCTCGAGCGCAACCGCGGCGATGATCGCGATCACGGCCGCGATGACGGCGGCGGCCGCCGAGGTCAGGTGGAGCCGCGTCACGAACGCCTCGCGCGCGACGCCGAGCAGGGCCGTACCCGTGGCCTCAGGGAGCTGGGCGGCCACTCCGACCGCCGAGGCGGCCAGGCCGCCGGCCACGACGTATGCGGGCTACGCCCGCTGCAGGTACTGACCGATGAACAGGAAGTAGCCGACCATCACGAAGATCGCCAGGAAGTTGACGACGAGGGCGGCGTTGAAGGCCCGGATCCGGAACAGGCCGACGTCGATCATGCGTCGGCAAGCTGCCGCTGGCGGCGCACCCAGAGCGCGCCGACGCCCAGGCCGCCGGCGACGGCCGGCACCACGGACACACCGTCCTGCGCGATCTGCTTCAGCCCGTAGACCACTGCGAGCAGGGCGACGACCGACATGCCCGGCGCTGACCAGGTCCAGCAGGCCGGCGTCGGGGTCGGGATACTCCGGCAGTACCCCGTGGCCCGAGTACGAGCAGTGCGCTCATCACGGGCAGGGCCAGGAGGAACACCGTGCCCGGCGGACGTCATCCACCGGATCCGGCCCGGCTCAAGCTGCGGTCGCCTTGTCGCCGGTGGGCGTGATGGCGAACCAGATGCCGTCCGCGCCGTTCTGTCCGGCGCTCTGGAGGCCGCCCTGGTCGTCGCGGTGGCGGTACAGGGGCCAGCCGGCGAGGGTGAGCTGGGTGGTGCCCTCGGGGCGGGTGAGCCTGCCGACCGCAGCCGCGTCGACGCCCAGGAGCTCGGGCTCCTGTCCGGCCGCGACCAGGACCGGCAGCCACGTCTGAGCACAGGACCCGGAGCAGTTGGACGTCGATGGGTCGGCGCTGTCGGCATCGGACCGGTACATGAGGTGCCCGGCGCCGTCCGTCGCGACGACACCGAGGGGACCGCTCTGCACGGCGTACAGCGAAGGCCCGGCGTCGCCGGGTGAGCCGTGTCCGCCGTGGTGCCCGCCGGGTTGCTGCGTTGCGCCGCCCGCGGCGGCGGTGGTCGGTGGGCTGACGGCCGGGGCGGCCGGGGCCGGGGTGTTCGAGGCAGCGCAACCGGTCAGGGCGACCATTCCGGCCGCGAGGACTGAACACGCGAGGGAGAGCGAGGAGCGAGACACGGCGGGCCATCCTCCTCCGGCACAACCTCGCCGTCGACCGGGGGCCACGACTTGCGCTCACTCCTCGGGAATCTCGCGCCGCACCTCCTCCAGCCAGATGCGGGCGGACATGTCCGAGGGCGCCCGCCAGTCGCCGCGTGGCGACAGTGATCCGCCGGCTGAGACCTTCGGGCCGTTGGGCAGTGCCGAGCGCTTGAACTGGCTGAAGCTGTAGAACCGTTGGGCGAAGACCTCCAGCCAGTGCCGGATCTCGGCGAGCGTGTAGGCGGGCCGCTTGTCGGCGGGGAAGCCGGCTGGCCAGTCCCCGTGGTCCGGGTCCCGCCACGCGTGCCAGGCCAGGAACGCGATCTTGGACGGACGGAACCCGTAACGCAGGACGTGGAAGAGGGAGAAGTCCTGCAGGGAGTAGGGGCCGACCGTCGCCTCGCTGCTCTGCACCTGCTCGTCCTCGCCGGTCGGCACGAGCTCGGGAGTGATCTCGGTGTCGAGCACGGACTCCAGGACCTCGCCGACCTCGGCCTCGAACTGCTTCGACGAGACGACCCACCGGATCAGGTGCTGGATCAGGGTCTTCGGCACGCCGCCGTTGACGTTGTAGTGCGACATCTGGTCGCCCACGCCGTAGGTCGACCAGCCCAGTGCCAGCTCGGAGAGGTCCCCGGTGCCGAGGACGATGCCGCCGCGCTGGTTGGCGATCCGGAACAGGTAGTCGGTGCGCAGCCCGGCCTGCACGTTCTCGAACGTGACGTCATAGGCCGGCTCCCCCCGGGAGAAGGGATGGCCGATCTCGGTCAACATCAGGCGTGCCGTCGCCGTGATGTCGAGCTCCTCGAAGGTGATCCCGAGCGCGCGTGCCAGCCGGATGGCGTTGCCCTTCGTGCGTTCGCCCGTGGCGAACCCGGGCAACGTGAACCCGAGGATGTCACTGCGGGGCCGGCCCTGACGGTCCATCGCCTTCGCGGCGACGATCAGCGCGTGGGTGGAGTCCAGCCCACCGGAGACGCCGATGACCACCTTGGGCTGCCCGATGGCGCGCAGGCGCTGCTCGAGCCCGGACACCTGGATGCTGTACGCCTCGTAGCAGTCCTGTTCGAGCCGCGACTCGTCCGCCGGCACGAAGGGGAACCGCTCGAGCTCCCGGAGCAGCCCGATGTCGCCGCCCGGCGGGTCGAGGCGGAACTCGACGCGGCGGAACGAGTCCGTACGGGCGGAGTGATGCCTGCGGTTGTCGTCGAAGGTGCCCATGCGCAGGCGCTCGGCCCGCAGCAGGTCGAGGTCCACGTCGGCGACCGACCGCCGTTCGCCCTGGGGGAAGCGGTCCGACTCCGCCAGCAGCACACCGTTCTCGTAGACCATCGTCTGGCCGTCCCAGGCGAGGTCGGTGGTCGACTCGCCCTCGCCTGCGGCCGCGTAGACGTAGGCGGCGAGGCATCGTGACGAGGCGGACCGGCACATCAGGTGCCGGTCCTCGGCGCGGCCGACCGTGATGGGGCTGCCGGACAGGTTCGCCAGCACCGTGGCCCCCGCCAGCGTCGCCTCGGCGCTCGGTGGGATCGGCACCCACATGTCCTCGCAGACCTCGACATGCAGGACGAACCCGGGCACGTCGGAGGCGGAGAACAGCAGGTCGGGGCCGAACGGGACGTCGAGAGCCGCATCCGGACCGCCGATGAGGATCGTCGTGCTGATGTCATCGCCCGGCGCGAGCTGACGCCGCTCGTAGAACTCCCGGTAGTTCGGGAGGTACGACTTCGGCACCACGCCGAGGATGCGCCCGCGGTGGATGACGACGGCGGTGTTGTAGACGCGGTGCCGGAAGCGCAGCGGCGCGCCCACGACCAGCACCGGCAGGACGTCGGCGGACCCGGTGACGACGTCGAGCAGCGCCTGTTCGACGGCGTCGAGCAAAGAGTCCTGGAGGAGGATGTCCTCGATCGAGTAGCCCGACAGGGTCAGCTCGGGAAAGACGGCCACGCCAACGCCCTCGTCGTGGCATTCGCGGGCAACGCGCAGCACCGACTCGGCGTTCGCGGCCGGGTCGGCGATCGAGGTACTGAGCGTGCAGGCCGCGACGCGGAGGAAGCCGTGGCGGTACGCGGAGTCGAAGTCCATGCGGGCGGAGACGACCTTCCTCGTGAGGGGGACACCGGAGATCCTGTCCGCAGTCTGCCCACATCGCCGGGTCTGAGGATGCTCAGCGCGCCGTGCGCGTGGTATCCGTCCGGTTTGGAACGAGGTGTCCGACGGGTACCGGAGAGCACTTGACCTTGGGGAGCTGGGGAGCAGTATGCGGATCGGTGGCGTGATCGTCGTGATCTGGCTCGTGATCGGGTTGATCGCGACCTATCAGCGGGGCTACTTCGGACAGTCTGACGTGAATTGTGCCGCGCTCGGAACGGTGCTGGTCACCGTCGTCGTCGGGCCGCTGAACTACCTCGGGGTCAATCCTCGGATCGAGTGCCAGGTGCCCCAGCCGTCGCCATGAGGACGATGAGGACATCGTGAAGGGGCGCGGAGGCCGGGGAACCGTCCGGCGCCGGTCTGCCGACGCCGGACGGGGCGGTCAGCCGGACAGCCGCCGGGCCAGCAACTGCTTGCCCTGGTCGGCGCCCTTGCGGCTCTCTGTCTGTGCTCGCCGGAAGAGCTCGGCGACCTCGTTGTCGCCGTCGCTCTCTGCGTCCTCGATGTAGGTCTCCAGGCGGAGTGTGTTGTCCAGGCAGGCTTCGGTGAACCAGATGAGGTTGTAGTCCTTGTCCCTGGTCCCCGTGATGTGCCCGGTCTCTGCGGTCGCCATAGGGTGCTCCCTTCTCGCGGTGAAGAATGCGCCCTGGACATACCCCGTGTGGTGGCAGTCACACACCGGTCGCGAGGTCTGGCACCCATCTGCGAACGTCGAATGGGCGGTGCCAGTGGATGGCGAGGTCCTGGGGGCACGCCTCCCCGGAGACCAGCAGCAACCTCAGATCGGGGAGGTCGTCGTGCATCGTCGAGAGCAGGGTGGGCACGCAGCACCGCTGGGTTCTTCGAACAGGTGGTTCAGGCGCTCGGGTCCAGCGGACCGACTGGCGCAGCGTCGTCGCTGGTGAGGACCAGGTCCGCGAGCCGGCCGAACACGCCGGCCGGCCGCGTCCCCTCGTCGAATGCCGTGCTCACACCGCGACGTCGTGAAGGTTGGCCGCAGCGGACTCCTCGATGATGTCGAGACCACGGTGCAGGAGATGTGTGGGAGTGGTCAGCGGGGCAAGGATCTTGACGATCTCGTCGTCGGGGCCCGCAGTCTCCACGATCAGCTGCTGACGCGCGCACAGCCGGCAGATCTCGGCGGCGACGCTCCCGTCGCGAACGTCGATGCCCTGCATCATCCCGCGGCCCTTCACCCGGGCGCCGGGCACGAGCTTCGCGATCTGTGTCAGCCGCTCGCCGAGCAGTACACCGCTTGCCACCACGTCCTCCTGGAAGCTGCGGTCGCCCCAGAACTTCTCGAGCGCCACCCGCGCGGTGACGAACGCATGCGCGTTGCCGCGGAAGGTTCCGTTGTGCTCGCCCGGTTTCCAGATGTCCAACTCCGGCTTGAGCAGGAGCAGCGCCATCGGCAGCCCGAAGCCGGAGATCGACTTGGACATCGTGATCAGGTCCGGGGTGACCCCCGTGCCCTCGAAGCTGAAGAAGCTGCCCGTGCGTCCGCAACCGGCCTGGATGTCGTCGACGATCAGCAGTGCGCCGTACGTCTTCGCGATGGCAGCGATGCGGCGCAGCCACGGCCGGGAGGCGACGTTGAGGCCGCCCTCGCCCTGCACGGTCTCGAGGAGGATCGCGGCGGGTTCGTCGACGCCGCTGGAGTGGTCGGACAGCATGCGGTCCAGCAGGTCCGCGGTGTCGACGGAGCCACCGAGGTAGCCGTCATAGGGCAGCCGGGTCACGTCGGGCAGGGACAGCGTCGTCCCCATGCGCTTGTCCCGGTTCCCGGTGGCGGCCAGCGCCCCCTGGCTGACGCCGTGGAACCCGTTGGTGAACGCGATGACGTTGCGGCGGCCCGTGACCTTCCTGGCCAGCTTGAGAGCCGCCTCCACCGCGTTCGTCCCGGTCGGGCCGGTGAATTGAACCCGGTAGTCCATGCCGCGCGGTTCGAGGATCAGGCCCTCGAAGGCCTCCAGGAACTCCATCTTCGGGCGGGTGAAGAGGTCCAACCCGTGCGTGATCCCCCCGCCCCTGATGTGCGCGACCAGGGCATCCGCCATGTCCGGGTCGTTGTGTCCGTAGTTGAGCGCCCCGGCTCCGGCCAGGAAGTCCAGGTACTCCCGGCCCTCGGTGTCCCAGACCAGGCTCCCGCGGGCCTCCTCGAAGACGACGTCGTACTTGCGGCTGTAACTGCGAACGCGCGACTCACGCCGCGCAAAGACCTCATTGCCGGTCGAGACCGGGCGTTCACTCATCATGTCTGGGCTTACGCATCCACCCTGGACTTTGTTCAATGCACAGCCGTGACCATACTCACGGCATTTGCGCAAGGGGCTGAACCACTAAGTCGTAACGGTTGCGTAAACGCTTGAACCTGCATGGAGCCCTCGTGACAGGCACTAACCGGACACCCTGGAGGCGTTGCGGGAGCCCTGCGGAAATCGATACCAGGATGTGATTCAACCCATTCTGAGGCATTCGATACGTCAAGCGGTCGCGTGGACGCCCGGGGCCGGTGACGCCGCTGACGTGCTCGTCATGGAGGTTGGGGCTGTTCAGACGGGCCAGTGCAGCGCCCAGCCCACCCGACCGCGCAACGCGGGTCAGGCTAACGTCCCGGTCGACCCGATGATCGGAGGACAACGGTGACGGACGGCTCGGTAGCGGTGGTGACGGGCGCGGGTTCCGGCCTGGGCCGGGTCATTGCGCGGGCGCTGCTCTGCGCGAGTTTCCGGGTAGCTCTGGCCGGTCGCCGCCGTGATGCTCTGGAAGACACGGCAGCCGGGGAGCCGGGGGCGGTGGCATTGCCCACCGACGTCGCCGACGCGGCGTCCGTCGCGCGGCTCTTCGGAGCCGTGCGCGAGACGTGGGGGCGGGTGGATCTGCTGGTCAACAACGCCGGCACATCCGGCCCGAGCGGCAGCATCGACGAGATCGCCGTCGAGGACTGGACGGCCACGGTGGGCACCAACCTCACCGGGGCGTTCCTCTGCGCGCGGGAGGCCTTCGCCGCGATGCGCGCGCAGCAGCCGCAGGGTGGGCGGATCATCAACAACGGTTCGATCTCCGCCCACACCCCCCGACCGGGTAGCGCCGCCTACACCGCGACGAAGCACGCGATCACCGGGTTGACGAGGTCGATCTCGCTGGACGGGCGGCCGTACCGCATCGCCTGCGGGCAGATCGACATCGGCAACGCCGCCACCGACATGACCGCCAGGATCGCCACCGGCGTGCGGCAGGCCGACGGGAGCGTCCGGCCGGAGCCGACCTTCGATGCCGCTCACGTCGCTGATGCCGTGCTTCTCATGGCCCGCCTGCCGCTCGACACCAACGTGCAGTTCCTCACGATCACCGCTACGTCCATGCCGTTCATCGGGCGCGGATAAGGGCCCGTGCGCGGATACGAGCGCGCCAGCACCCGTATCCGCGCACGACCGCTCAGTGGGTGCGGATCATCCCGCCGTCGCAGCGGACCTGCTCGCCCGTCACGTAGGACGCCGCGGCGCTCGCGAGGAACGTGACGACAGCGGCGAACTCCTCCGGCGTGCCATAGCGCCTGGCGGGGATCGCCGCCTCGGCCCGGGCCCGCTGCTGTTCCGGCGTGGTGCCCGAGCGCTCGGCGATGGCGCGGTCCAGCACGGCGACGCGGTCTGTCTCGATGCGGCCGGGCAGCACCATGTTCACGGTCACGCCGTCCGCGGCGACCTCACCGGCGAGCGTCTTGAGGTAGCCGGCCAGGGCGGCGCGCGCTGCGTTGGACGCCACGAGCCCCTCGATCGGCTGCTGCACGCCGCTCGATCCCACCGCCACGATCCGGCCGAAACCGCGCTCACGCATGCCCGGCAGCACCGCGGCGACGAGCCGGAGGTGAGGCTGCACGAGGAGGTTGACCGCGGCTGCGAACTGCTCGGGGGTGAACTCGGCGGCCGTCCCCGGGGGCGGCCCCCCACCGTTCAGCACCAGCACGTCCACCTGTCCGAAGCGCTGCTCCGCCTCCGCCACGAGCGTCGCGGGCGCGTCGGGATCGGCAAGATCCGCCTCGACCCCGACGGCCGACGGCAGCTTGGCCGCCTCCGCCCGCACCAGCTCCCCGCGCCGCCCGGCCAGTACGACGTTGGCGCCCTCCGCGGCGAGCGTGCGGGCGACGGCGAGCCCGAGCCCGGAGCTCGACCCCGGCACGATCGCGGTGCGTCCCTGAAGTCCCGTGTCCATCAGGTGCTCACTGCCGTCGGTACGTCCCGCAGGCCTCGGCTACTGGGTTCCATGT
The DNA here is from genome assembly GCA_035695525.1 of Pseudonocardia sp. Lineage (GTDB taxonomy): Bacteria > Actinomycetota > Actinomycetes > Mycobacteriales > Pseudonocardiaceae > Pseudonocardia. The sequence goes on from DASRSC010000245.1 coordinate 11,105, forward strand.
GCACGGAGTCAACCACCTCAAAGCTCCCGCGCCACCGGGCCGTACACCGTGACGATCTCGTCGAGCATGGCCCGCTGGCCGTGCCTGAGTCCGTCCGCCGCCAACGACCCGAGCCGCGCACCTGGTGCGTGCTCGAGTACGTGTCAGGTGCGCGACGTGTACGCCACATACACGGGCTGCACGGGGCAGTACTCTCAGACATCCGATGTCTTGGGAGGTTGGGTGCCGGTCACTGACGAAGCCATCGAGAAGATCAAGGCGATGATCGTCTCCGGTGAGCTGGGCCCCGGCGCGCGGCTGCCGCGCGAGGCGGATCTCGCCGAGCGACTGGGGCTGTCGCGCAACTCGCTGCGGGAGGCGGTCAAGGCGCTCTCTCTGATCCGGGTGCTCGACGTCCGCCAGGGCGACGGCACCTACGTCACCAGCCTGGACCCGCACCTGCTGCTCGACGCGATGACCTTCGTCGTCGACTTCCACCGCGACGACACGGTGCTGGAGTTCTTCGAGGTACGGCGCATCCTGGAGCCGGCCGCCACCGCGATGGCTGCCCTCACGATGACCGAGGAGCAGGTCGACGGACTGCGTGCTGTGCTCGCGGAGCTCGACCAGGATCCCGGCGTCGAGGCTCTCGTGGCCAACGACCTGGAGTTCCACCGCAGGGTGGCGGTCGGCAGCGGCAACACCGTGCTGTGCTCGCTGATAGAGGGCCTCTCCGGCCCGACGACCCGGGCCCGGATCTGGCGCGGGCTGACACAGGAGGGCGCCGTCGCGCGCACCATCGAACAGCACGCCGCCATCTGCGACGCGATCGCTGCACGTCAGCCCGACATCGCCCGCTCGTGGGCCACCATCCACGTGGCCGGCGTCGAGCAGTGGCTGCGCAGCGCGCTGGGCGACTCTCCCTGACGCGACTCCGCGCGCTCGGTGTTGTCGTCGCAGGACCACTGGGCTCTGCGAGGAGCAGGGACCGGCGCGCGGCTACGTCCTGTGGATCCGGCGCGCCGTGTCGCCCAGCACCGCTGCTCGAGTCAGTCCTGGCGCGGCCGCAACCGCAGGCCCTGCATACCGCCGTCCACGAAGAGCGCGGTCCCGGTGGTGGCGGCCGACACCGGGCTCGCCAGGTACGCGATGGCCGCGGCCACCTCCGGTGCCGACACCAGGCGTCCCATCGGCTGGCGCGCCTCCAGCGCGGCGCGTTCGGCGGCGGGGTCACTGGCCGCGTCGAGCAGCCTGCCGACCCACGGTGTGTCGGCCGTTCCGGGGTTGACGCAGTTGACGCGGATGCCCTCGGCGACGTGATCGGCCGCCATTGCCAGCGTGAGCGACTGCACGGCGCCCTTGCTCGCGCTGTACAGGGCCCGCTGGGGTAGGCCGGCCGTTGCCGCGATCGAGCAGGTGTTGACGATCGCCGCGGCCGACGACCGGCGCAGGTGCGGCAACGCGGACCGGCTGAGCCGGACGATGCCGAGCACGTTGACGTCGAGGACGCGGTGCCACTCGTCCAGCGGATTGGTCTCGACAGTGCCCTGCGCACCGATTCCGGCGTTGTTCACCAGCACGTCCAGTCCGCCGAAGCGCTCCACCACGGTGGCGACTGCGGCGTCGACGGAGTCCTGGTCGGTGACGTCGGTGGCCAGGCCGAGCAGCGGCGCGTCGACGCCGGACGGGTCGAGGTCGAGGCAGGCGACGCGGGCGCCGCGTTCGGCGAGCAGCCGCGCGGTGGCCAGCCCGATCCCGGAGCCGCCACCGGTGACGATCGCAGCCAGCCCGGCGAACTCGCCCCCGCCTCCCGCGGTCACTGCGCGCTCCGCTGCGGTTCGCGGGCCCAGGCCGCGCCGTCGGGGACGCGGTGTGTGGCCAGGGTCAGGGGACACATCTCAGCGCCGGAGCCCGGCGCGGTCGGCGCCAGGTACTGTGGCGCCACACGTAGAAGCCGCACCGCTACTCCCTCAGACATCGGATGTATCGTCGGTCTTTATACGGCCAATCTCCGAGTCCGTGCAAGCTCGGGGGGAGGTTCTCGCATGAGACATCCGATCTCTGCCGGCTCGTCGGGTTCGATGGTATTGCCGGAATCAGGCCGCGACGCTTTCCCTCGGGCTCTGCCGACCGCGGCGGGGCGGCGCCCCGTGAGGCGCCGGCCGTGCCCGCATTGATCGGGAAGTGGATGCCTGGCCGAGGCGTCACGTTCTGAGGATCACCGCGTGCAGGTCCGCCGCCCGCGGGGCCGGAACGGAGCGGGCGGCGGCCAGCCAGGCGGCGGCGCGTGCGGTGTCGCCCGCGGTGGTGACGCAACCCGGCCAGCGGGCGGAGAGCCGCGTGCGCAGGAGTTCGGCAACCGGTGTGTCACCGCCCGCGACACTCCCGGCCAGGACGATCGGCGTGCGCTCGTCGGGGTGGCGGATCGCGTGTACGTCGGCCACCAGCGCGGTTGCCGCCGCCGCCACGATGGTGCCGGCGACGGCGTCCCCGGCCCGGGCGGCGCTGCTCACGAGCGGGGCGAGTCGCGCGAGCGCGATCGGCGGCGCGGCGTGGACCGTGTGCACGATCTGTTCGGCCGTGACGCCGCTGTCGGGAGTGTTCACCGCAGCACCGAGCAACGCGGCGGTCACGGCGGGGAGAAGGGCCGTCGGTGTGCGCCGGCCGTCCAGTGCAGCGAGGGCGGCGCGCACAGCGCGGCGGCCCAGCCAGAACGCCGACCCGACGTCGCCGACCAGCCAGCCGTGACCGTCCGTCCCGTCGACGGGTTCGAGGCCGGCGATCCGGGCTGCCGTGGCACCGGTGCCCGAGATGAGGACGGTGCCCTCCCGCTCGGGAGTGCCTGCCGCGAAGGCGACGACAACGTCGCCCACGACCGTGGGCCGGCAGCGCAGGCCGACCTCGACGGCCAGGTCGGCGAGGCTCGCCGACACCCCGGGCAACCGGACGGACCCGACGCCCGCCATCCCGATCACGGCCGCCCGCACGGCGGACGCGGGTAGGCCCTGCAGGACGGCCCGCATCGCGCCCGCCAGCGCTCGGAATGCCTGGTCGGGAGGGTGCGAGACGGGGTTCCCGCCCGGCCCCTCCGCTGCCCCGCACACCCGCCCGGCGCCGTCGACAACCGCGGCCCGAGAGCGGCTGCCGCCCACGTCCATCCCGACGAAGAGGTCCACCCGGCGCTCCCTTAACAGAAACGTCTTACCGAAGTCTTGACAGTTCACCTGACTCGGTGGAAATTTTCACCACCTTGCTCCGGCTCGAAAGGTTGTACTGGTGGCTCAAGTTGCTGGATCGGACACTCCTGCCGAGGCGGGCACCGGTCAGCTGCTCGTGCACCTCCGCAGCCTGCTCCCCGGGCTCGCCGGAGCGTTGCGGCAGGTCGCGAACGTGATCCTGGAGGATCCCGCGTGGGCGTCCCGGGCGACCATCGTGGAGCTGGGGGAGCGCAGCGGTACCTCGCCCGCCACTGTCACCCGCTTCTGCCGCACGCTGGGCGTCGCGGGTTATACGGAGCTGCGCGTGGGCATCGCCACCGAGATCGGACGCGCCGACCAGGCCGGATGGGAGGTCGGCATCGGCGCCGACGTACTGCCGACCGACCCGCTCGACCGGGTGTTGCGGACGTTGCTGGCCGTGGACATGCAGGCGATGCACGAGACCGCGGCGGCCTTGGACCTCGCAGTCATCGACGCGGTCGCCGACGCGGTGGTGGCCGCGCGGAGGGTCGACTTCTACGCCACCGGTGGCAGCGCAGCGGTGCTCGAGGACCAGCAGCTGCGGCTGTACCGGATCGGCATCGCCACCTGGACCTGGGCCGACGTGCACAACGGCCTGACCAGCGCGGCCCTGCTCGGAGCCGGTGACGTGGCCATCGCGCTGTCGCACAGCGGCCGCACCACCGAGACCGTCGAGATGCTGGCCGAGGCAGGGCGCCGCGGCGCCACGACGGTGGCGATCACCAACTTCTCGACGTCGCCGATCGCCGACGTCGCCGACCACCTGCTGGGCACCTCGGTACGGGAGACGGCGTTCCGCGCCGGGGCGATGTCGGCGCGGCACTCCCAGTTCCTGGTGCTCGACCTGCTCTACCTGGCTGTCGCACAACGCACGCACGAGCGCTCGACGGAAGCCTTCGCGCGCACCGCCGACGCCGTGGCCGGGCACCGCACCCCCTACGAGCCGCGCGCGAGGGGCGGATCCGCGCGCTCCGTCGACCCGCACCGAGGAGCCTGATGACGTCCGAGAGGCACACCACGAGCGAAGCCGCGGCGTCCGACCCCGTCTCGGCAGCAGCCTTCGCCGAGGCAGCAGCTGTCGCTGTCCGGCGGGTGTCGACCGAGCAGGCGGACGCCGTCGCGGCGGCGGCGGCCCTGCTGGTCGACGGATTGCGGGCAGGTGGGGTGGTGCAAACCTTTGGTACCGGCCACTCCCAGGCGCTGGCGATGGAGATCGCCGGCCGCGCAGGGGGTCTCGTGCCCACCAACATGATCGCCCTGCGGGACCTGGTGATCCTGGGCGGTGACCGGCCGGACGTGCTGTTCAACGAGCACCTGGAGCGGGACCCGGCGGTGGCCCACCGGATCTACGAGCTGGCCGGCGTGCACCCGTCCGACGTGTTCGTGATGGCGTCGAACTCGGGCGGCAACGGCTCGGTCGTGGAGCTGGCGCGGATCGTCAAGGAGCGCGGGCACGGCCTGGTCGCCATCACGTCGATGGCCCACAGTTCGCGGGTGACCTCGCGTCACCCCTCCGGACTGCGGCTGTTCGAGCTCGCCGACGTCGTCCTCGACAACGGGGCGCCGTACGGGGACGCGGTGCTGACCACGGGCGAGCTCGCCGTCGGTGGGATCTCGTCGATCACGGCCGCCCTGCTCGCCCAGATGGTCGTCGCCGAGGTCGTGCGCACGATGCTCGCCGCAGGCGAGGCTCCACCGGTCTACCTCTCGGCCAACATCCCCGAGGGCGACGCCCACAACTCCGCACTGGAAGCCCGGTACGCCGGCCGCATCCGCAGGTCCGCCTGAGCACCGCCCTCCCCTCCTCGTCCGCTCCCCGCCGACACCACCTGCCCTCCTCGCCCCACCCTCGTTGATCAACTGCACCACCACCGGTTCCCCCTTCAGCTCAAGGAGACAGCCATGAACCCGTCTCGTCCCGTGCTCGGACTCGACCGCCGGCAGTTCCTGCAGCGGCTGGCGGCCGCGGGCCTGCTCGCGGTGCCAGGAGCAGGGTTGCTCTCCGCGTGCGCCACCGGGGGCGGGGGAACCACCACCGCCGCGCAGGGCCAGGTCAGCGCCACCAACCCGCTCGGTGTTGCCACCGACGCGCCGCTGGACGTCGTGATCTTCAAGGGCGGCTACGGGGATGACTACGCCCTCGCCCACGAGGCGATGTACAAGGAGCACTACCCGCAGGCGCAGGTCAAGCACTCGGGGAGCACCCAGATCGCGCAGGAGATGCAGCCGCGCTTCGTCGCGGGCAACCCGCCCGACGTCCTGGACGACACGGGCTCCCAGAAGATCGAGTACGCGGTGCTCGTGAACGACAACCAGCTGACCGACCTGGGCCCGCTGCTGGACGCCCCATCGGCGGATGACCCGAACGTCAAGGTGCGCGACACGCTGCTGCCCGGCGTGATCGAGCAGGGCACCTTCGGCGACAAGTTCGTCATCCTCAACTACGTCTACGAGACCTACGCGCTCTGGTACTCGAAGCCGCTGTTCGAGAAGAACGGCTGGCAAGCGCCCACCACGTGGGACGAGATGATGGCGCTCTGCGAGAAGATCAAGGCCGCCGGGATCGCCCCGTTCACCTACGGCGGTGTCAACGCGAGCGACTACGTCATCGACCTCAACCTGGGCGCGGCCATCAAGCAGGGCGGCCTCGACGTCGTGAAGAAGATGGACAACCTGCAGCCGGGAGCCTGGACGCAGGACACGGTGCTGGCGGCGACCCAGCGGCTCGAGGAGATGGTCCGCAAGGGCTACTTCATGCCGGGCTCGGAGGGCCTCAAGCACACCGAGGCGCAGACGGCCTGGGTGCAGGGCAAGGCCGCGTTCTACGTCTCCGGCTCGTGGATCGAGAACGAGATGAAGGGCATCACGCCGCCGGACTTCGCGATGACCGCGGCGCCCATTCCCGTGCTGGGCAGCGGCTCGGCCATGCCGGTCGCTGCGTTGCGCACGCAGCCGGCCGAGGCGTTCGTGGTGCCGGCCAAGGCCAAGAACGTGCACGGTGGCATGGAGTACCTGCGGCTGATGCTGTCCAAGCAGGGCGGTGAGAAGTTCGCCGAGCTCACCGCGTCAGTGCCCGCTGTGAAGGGCGCCACCGCCAACGCGAAGAAGACGCCGGCGCTGGAGTCGCTGTCGGCCGCGCTCGCCGCCGCTGGGAGCAACGTCTTCAGCTGGCAGTTCCGGACCTGGTACTCGAGCTACAGCACCCTGCTGATCACCGAGACGACCAACCTGCTCACCGGGCGCACGGACGCGGCGGGCTACCTCGCGAAGCTGCAGGCGGAGACCGACCGGATCGCCGCGGACCAGAGCATCGCCAAGTACCACCGCTGACCAGCCATGCGCCACGGAAAATACCGGTTCATCGCCAGCTTCCTGGCGATCCCGCTGGTGCTCTACGTCGTGTTCGTCGTGTCGCCGTACGCCCAGGCGTTCTACATCTCGATGACCGACTGGCGGGGCTTCTCCGGTCAGCAGAACTTCATCGGCCTGCGCAACTACGCCGAGCTGGCCACCGACGGCCGGTTCTGGCAGGCGATGGGGCACAACGGGCTGCTGATCCTGGTGGTGCCGCTGGTGACGATCGCGTTCGCCCTGTTCCTCGCGGCCGTCACGACCGTTGCGGGCCGCCAGGGTGCGGTGGGCCGCGGCGGTGTGCGGGGATCACGCTTCTACCAGGTGGTCTTCTTCTTCCCCCAGGTCGTCCCGGTGGTGATCGCCGGGGTGCTCTTCGGGTTCTTCTTCAACCCCGACGCGGGCCTGCTCAACGGGGTGCTCCGGGTGGTCGGTCTCGGCTGGCTCACCCGGCCGTGGCTCGGCGACCCTGCGCTCGCGCTGCCGTCGGTGATGGCCGTGCTCATCTGGGGCGCGGTCGGCTTCTACTACGTGCTGTTCAGCTCGGCCATGAAGTCGGTGCCGCCGGACGTCTTCGAGGCGGCGGTGCTCGATGGCGCCGGCCGTTTGCGCACCTTCTGGAGCATCACGCTGCCGATGATCTGGGACAGCGTCCAGGTCTCCTACATCTATCTGGGGATCATGGTGCTCGACGGGTTCGCGCTGCTTCAGGTGATGCTGCCGGTGCCGGGTGGCGGCCCGGACGGGTCCACGGTGGTGGTGTCGCAGTACCTCTACGAGACCGCCTTCACCGGGGGCCGGTTCGGCTACGCGTCGGCGATCGGGGTCGCGCTGTGCCTGGTGACGCTGTTGCTGGCGGTTGCCGTCCTGCGGCTGACCCGCCGTCAACAGGGCGAGTACTGAGGAGGACGGCAATGACTCTCGAGACATCGGCCCCCGCGACGGCCCCTCCCGCCCGGCCGCAGCGGCGGGCCAGCCGGCAGGACACCGCCGGAAGGTCGACCGGCGAGCGGACGCTCGGCGTCTTCACCCACGGCTTCCTCGTCGCGTGGGCGATCCTGGTGGCGGTCCCGCTGCTCTGGGCGGTGCTGACCGCGTTCAAGACCGACAGCGAGATCTTCACCAACCCGTGGAGCCTGCCCGCGCACTGGCAGTTCGGCAACTTCGCGCGGGCCTGGACCACGGCCAACATCGGCACGTACTTCGTCAACAGCCTCATCGTCGTCAGCGTGTCCGTCGTGCTGGTGATGCTGCTGGGCTCGATGGTGGCCTACGTCCTGGCTCGCTACGAGTTCCCTGGGCGGAGCGTCATCTACTACGCGTTCGTCGCCGGGATGACGTTCCCGATCTTCCTGGCCCTCGTGCCGCTGTTCTTCGTGGTGCAGAACCTCGGGATGCTCGGCACCTACCAGGGACTGATCCTCGTCTACACGGCGTACGCGCTGCCGTTCACCGTCTTCTTCCTCACCGGCTTCTTCCGGACGCTGCCGGGGGCGCTCGCCGAGGCGGCGATGCTGGACGGCTGCTCGCACGCCGGGGTGTTCTTCCGGATCATGCTGCCGCTCGCACGTCCGGGGCTGATCAGCGTGGGGATCTTCAACTTCCTCGGGCTGTGGAACCAGTACCTGCTGCCGCTGGTGCTGATGCCCGACAGCCAGCACTACGTGCTCTCCCAGGGGCTCGCGGTGCTGGCGGCGAACCAGGGCTACCGCTCCGACTGGAGCGCGCTGTTCGCCGGCCTGGTGATCGCCCTGCTGCCGGTGCTCGCCGTGTACGTCATCTTCCAACGCCGGATCCAGGAGGGGCTGAGCGTGGGAGCCATCAAGTAGGGGCCTGAACACCGTGGTCGTCAACACGGTGAGGCGCGGATCGGTGCGGCGTACCGAGTGATCGGCTCCAGGGCGCGACTCCGGGCACTGCGCTGGGGTCTACGGATCATGTTCGGACTCCCGCAGCCCGTCAAGCGGGTGCTGGCGGGACGCCGCGTCGAGCGCGACGGGCAGGTACTCGACCTGGACCTGCAGCTCTTCGGGCGGATCGACGTGTTGTTGGCCAGCTCCGCCGGTGGGACGGTCGACCAGGCCGCGCTGGCCGAGCAGCGCCGGCAGGCCGACCTCGCGGCCGAGGTCGTGGCCGCCGCCGGCCTGGACGACGTGGTCACCGAGGACCTGTAGGTGCCCCGTGGGGCCGGACCGCTCGCCGCCCGGCTCGCTGTGCCTCCCGCCGTGCCGGAGACGGCCGGACTGGTCTACTTCCACGGCGGCGGGTTCGTCATGGGCAGCATCGCCTCCACCGATCCGCTGTGCCGCCTGCTCGAGGCCCAATCCGGTGTGCGCGTGCTCTCGGTCGACTACCGGCTCGCCCCGGAGGACCCCTACCCCGCGGCCCTCGAGGACGCCATCGCCGCCTACCCCGGGCCAGGGCCTACGCGACGGGGTGCCGTCCGACGACATGCCATCCTGCGGGCCGACGACCTGTCGGGGATGCCGCCCGCGCTGGTGGAGAGCAAGCTGACGGGCAGGTCGACGGTCGATCGGCCCTCGAGCTCATCCGCATCCCCCGGGCATACCGAGCGGGGTAGGCGTGGTCGCTGCGCGACCCGGAACCGGCGCGTGTGCGTCCAGGTCGAGCCCCGACCGGGCGCTACCGTCACCGGGACGAGGGTGGATCAGTCTCGTTCACTCGACGGTCGGCCCGATCGGCGAGAGTAGGAGGCGCTGCCGGCGGATGTCGCAGCGCGGCTGGAGGCGCGCCCGTGAATCGCCAGGACACCACAGTCACCCTGCCCTGGATGGGTGCCGGCACCGAGTTCCTCGGCCGAATCGTCGACGTGCTGCCCGACGACGCGTTCCGGGCGCCGAGCGCGCTGCCCGGGTGGAGCAGGGCCCACGTCGTCGCGCACCTCGCGCGTAACGCGGAGGCCCTCAGCCGGCTCGCGAACTGGGCGCGCACCGGCATCGAGACGCCGATGTACGCCGACCGCGAGCAACGGGCAGCAGAGATCGAGTCGTCGGCGCAGGCACCGGTCGAGAGGCTGCGCCGGGAGCTGGTGAGCACCGCCGATGAGCTCGACGCGGCTCTCGCCGCGCTGGACGACGCGGCGTGGCGGGCCGAGGTGCGCACCGCACTCGGCCGGGCGATACCTGCCACCGAGGTGCCGTGGATGCGGGTGCGGGAGGTGTGGCTGCACGCCGTCGACCTCGACGCCGGGGGCGCGCTCACGGATCTCCCGCTGGAGATTGTCGACGCGCTGCTGGACGAGGTCACGGTCACGCTGTCGTCGCGCGAGGGCTGCCCCGCCGCTCGACTCGCTCCGCTGGACCGCGATCGAACGTGGCCGCTCGGCCCGGAGCCGGCCGAGCGGATCGTCGAGGTGCGTGGTGACGCGGCCCGCGTACTCGGCTGGTTGATCGGCCGGAGCGCCGGCGGTGTCGATGCGGTCGACGCAGGCGGCGCGCCGGCTGCGGTCCCGGCGGCGCCGCGCTGGTTGTAGGGATTGCGGCCCCGGTCCCGACCGCGCGTAGGGCGCGCCCGCTGCGCCCGGGAGCGCGGCGGTCGTAGCCCAGTCAGACTGGCCAGAAGTAGCCCGCCTCGGGATCCGCGTCGGAGAACAGCGGGCCGTAGAACTCCGGGTCCTTGCGCACCAGTGCGGACCGGTGGCTGCGGTGGACACGCTCGTCGCCGATCCATTTCGGCAGCAGGCTCAGCGCGGCAAGCTCGGCCTGCGTGCGCGGCGGTGGCAGCCCGTGCTCGGCGAGGTCGGTGCCGATCGTGGCGGCGCACGTGTCGGCACGACCCCGCCCCACCCACTCGGCGCAGATCACCAGACCGTACGCCGCGACGCCCTCCGGATACCCGGCCCACATCCGCACGGCCGGGTGCCGCTTCCAGCCGTAGGTCGCCCGGGTCACGGCGCGCAGCACCTGCATGGCCTCCACCCGCTGCTTGCCCAGCCGCAGGTTGTCGAGCACCGCGGCGCTCGCCGCGAAGTCGGGGTAGGGCAGGAACGTCTGCATCTCGAGCGGCCTACGCCTGCTGGACGAGGGTCACGACGCGGGTCAGCGACGGGGCGCGGGGCGTCGATCCGAATCCGAACCGGACGGGGGGCGCTACCGGGGCGAGGACGCCCTGGTCCGCGCCGTCCCAAGTCGTGGACGCCGCCGTCAGGCCGTGCAGGTCGAGGGCGGCGTAGTACTCCCGGCGCCCGCCGACGGCACTGCCCGTGGTGCGCACCCCGGGCAGCAGGCGGCGCGCTACGACGTCGATCGCGTTGATCCATCGTGGGCTCGTCGCCATGGGCCTGGGCACTGCGCAGAGCAGGAGTCCGAGAGGGGTCCGCGCCCCGACCGTGAACGCGAGGTCCAGCGGCGCAGCGTCGACCCGCCACCGTGCTCCATCGACCTCCGCGTGGACCGGGGCCACCCGCACCTCGTCGAACACGTACGTGGCAGCCACGAAATCGGCGACCTCGCCCGACGGTGCGAGCAGCACGCGATGCCCGTCCGGCTGCTCCACCATGACGTCGGTGAACGCTCCGAGCGGCGAGCGCGGCCAGCACCCGACCACGACGCGCAGACCGGCCGCCGTCCCCAGCCCGGCGATCCAGCCGTCGAAGCGGTCGGTCATCGTGCCCCCTCCGGTTCCCCCTTACTACCCGCCTCGACGCTGTCCTACTGCTCGGCCGCGCCTGGGAGCCACGCCGGTCGCCTTCGCTCCGCCGACCGCACGCCGCACGACGGGGAGACGTGGCGGTGCCCCGCCTGCCAGGCTGGGCGGAGCGGGGCCGGAATGTTGCTGATGCAAGTACCGTTGAGACAGCCACAGAACGTCCAGGAGATGGAGGATCCGATGCCACAGCCAGAGGGCGCCGAGCTGGAAGCCGTCCGAGCGAGACGGGTCGCGCTCAAGGACAAGTACCTGCGTGCGGTGGGGGAGCGTCCGGCGACGACCGTGCGCGGTGTGCACCACCTCGCGCTGATCGCGCGCGACGTCGAGGAGACGATCAAGTTCTACCAGGACCTGCTCGGGTTCCCGCTGGTCGAGCTCGTCGAGAATCGGGACTACCAGGGGTCGAGCCACTTCTTCTTCGACATCGGCAACCGCAACCTCCTCGGCTTCTTCGACTTCCCCGGCCACGACCATCCCGACTTCTCCGAGACGATCGGAGGGGTCCAGCATCTCGCGCTGTCCACGTCGCCCGAGGAGTTCGCCGCTGCCCGCAAGCGCCTCGACGACGCCGGCGTCGACTATCTCGGTCCGGACCGCGGCGTCGACAACAGCCTCTACATCCGTGACCCGAACGGCGTCGGGATCGAGTTCTACTGCGAGGAGCTCGGCAAGTTCGAAGGGGAGCCGCTGCTCTCCTCATAACGTCCACTGAGCGAGGAGTAGCGACGGTCACGCAACCGGTGCGGGGGCATGCGCGTCCTCTCTTGTGGGACAACTGCGCCGCGTGATCACCGCTACCGTTCGCCGGACGGGGCCGCGCGGCCGGGATGGTGGGCAGCATGAACGGTGAGTACCGAGGACGGGGCGCCCCGCCCCCGCCGGCAGGCCGCTCGGGGCGGCCGCCGCGCCGCGGTGGTGGCCCCGGCTGGGG
>DASRSC010000246.1:0-3182 GCA_035695525.1 Pseudonocardia sp.
CGCTCCCGCTCGCCTGCTCCGGCGCGGGAGCGCCGTTGGTCGTGAGCGGTCAGTAGCGCGCGATCACGACGTCGCGCAGCACACCGGTCTCCAGCTCCATCTCCCTGAGACGGTTCTTCACCAAGTCACCGATGCTGACCATGCCGACCAGCGCGCCGTCGACCACCACGGGCAGGTGCCGGTAGCGTCCGGCGGTCATCCTGGCCATCGCGTGGGCCACCGTCTCCTCGGGCTCGCACGTGCTCACGTGCCGGGTCATGACCTCGCTGACCTGCTTGGTGAGGAGTGCGGCGCCGTCCCGGCCGAGCGCCCGGACGATGTCGCGCTCGGACACGATGCCGCGGATCGCCCTGTTCTCGTCGCACACGAGGACAGCACCGACGCCGAGGCGGCCGAGTCGCTCGGCGACCTCACCCACGGTGAGCCACGGCAACACGGAATGTACGGTTCGTCCCTTTGCGGCGAGGATGTCCGCGATCTTCATGTACTCTCCGCCTTCGTCGTCGCTTGTGGTTCAACCGCTGTGTCTGATGATCCCCCCAGACCCCCTCCAACGGGTGGCATCGTCGCCCCGATCACCCGCTCGGCGTACGGCTGCTGTGCTATGTCGTGATCCGTGCGCCCACCGGCTTGCCAGGTGCCTCGCGGGCGGACGCCGGCCCGATCGGTAACGGTCGCGAATAGCGCCGCTCGGCCACGAGGACGGCCGTCAGCGCTGGCCACGCCGTCCTGACCTGCGGGGGAAGCAGATCGCCTGCCACCGAACGGCAGGTCGTGCCCGACACGGGCTCCGTCGTTCGGCCTCGCGCGGCCCACCTGCCTGCCTAGCGTCCGCCCGTGCGTCGTCCGTCATTCTCTGATGCCGTTCTGCCGCCGGTGTTCGCGGTGCTCGCCGTGGCTGCGGTGCTGGGCGGTGTTGTCTCGCTAGCCGTGTGGATGGGCGTTGCCGTGGAGGCGCGTGCGACGGTGCCTGGCAGCGATCGGTACGTCACCGGGGCGTCCACGCGGGGGAAGAGCGGCACGGCGGGCCCCACTACGGAGCCTGTCTGGGATCGGCTCGCCCGGTGCGAGTCGTCGGGCAACTGGGCGATCGACACCGGCAACGGGTACTTCGGCGGACTGCAGTTCGATGCTGTCACCTGGCGCGCCTACGGCGGCATCGAGTTCGCTCCTGCGGCGCACCGGGCCACCCGGGAGCAGCAGATCGCCGTCGCCGCCAGGGTGCGCGACGACCGGGACGGCTATGGTTCCTGGCCCGGGTGCGCGATCAAGCTCGGCCTACCGAGATGACAGAATGCGACAGGGACCGCGTTCGGCGGTGCCGTTGTGGCGATCGCTACCCTGACGGGCGATGAGCGAGCGCTCGCGATCCGAGGAGGCCCCCATCCGCGTCGGCAACCGGTACCGCCTGGACGAGCGGATCGGGGCTGGCGCCATGGGTGCTGTGTGGCGCGGCACCGACGAGCTGCTCAACCGCACCGTTGCCGTCAAGGAGCTGCTCGCTGCGGCCGTCCCAGCCACGGCAGCGGGCGGCGACGCGCTGGAGGAGTCGCGGCAGCGCATCCTGCGGGAGGGTCGGATCGGAGCGCGGCTGCAGCACCCGCACGTGATCAGCATGTTCGACGTCGTGGTGCACGAGGACCGGCCGTGGCTCGTCATGGAGTACCTCCCGTCGAAGTCGCTGGCCCAGGTGCTCGGTGAGAAGGGCGCGCTCGAACCGCGGGAGGTCGCCGACGTGGGCCGCCAGGTGGCCGACGGGCTGGCCGCCGCCCATGTCGCCGGGGTGGTGCACCGTGACGTGAAGCCGGGCAACGTGCTCCTGGCCGAGGACGGGCGCGTCAAGCTCACCGACTTCGGCGTCTCCCGCGCGGTCGACGACGTGCAGCTCACCCGCACCGGGCTCATCGCCGGCACCCCGGCCTTCCTCTCGCCGGAGGTCGCCCGTGGTGGCGAGCCGACGGCGGCGTCCGACGTGTTCGCGCTCGGGGCCACGCTGTACGCGGCGGTGGAGGGCACTCCGCCCTTCGGACTCAACGACAACGCGTACGCGCTACTGCACAAGGTCGCCACCGGCGAGGTCCGGCCCCCGAAGCAGGCCGGCCCGCTCACCGGCGTGATGATGCGGCTGTTGAGCACCGATCCCACCGACCGCCCCTCCGCCACGCAGGCCCGCGACGCGCTGGCGGCGGTCGCGAACGGCCGCGACAGCGGAGTTGTCGCGCCGGCCGCGGCCGCCGCTCCCGGCGCCACCGCCATCATGGGTGCTGCCACCACCGCCTCCCCGGCCCCACCGGGCCCTCCCACCACCGTCTCCGCGGCGCCGCCGAGCGGGCAGGAACCGGACCCCCCGCGCCGCTGGCGCAGGTCCGCACTGCTCGCCGCGCTGGCGGTGCTCCTGCTGGGCGGCGGGCTCACGGCAGCGGTACTGCTGTGGGGGGACGGGGGCAACCCCGCGGGGTCGCACGCCGCTCCCTCCGCCGTCAACACTCCCTCGGCCGCAGCGCCCTCAGAGACCCCGGACACGAGCGCGCCCGCGATCCCCGCGCCCCAGCCCAGCCCGACCCACAGCCGCACACCGGCGCCGACCACCTCGCCCGAGCCGGCGCCACAGTCGGCGCCCAGCGACCCGGTCGGGTTTATCCAGAACTACTACTCGCTGCTCCCAGGCAACACGGCTGCTGCGTGGGATCTGCTCAGCCCGTCGGCACAGGATGCTTCCGGCGGTCGCTCCGGGTTCGAGAGTTTCTACGGGCGGATGCAGTCGGTGAGCCTGGAGAACGTCCGTCAGACCGGCGACGACACCGTGGAGGCCACGGTGGTGTTCGCCGAGCAGAACGGCAGGACCACTCGCGAGCCCTACCGCTTCGTGATGGGCACCGACGGGGACGAACGCACGATCATCGAGTCGTTCAGCAAGGCGTAGTCAGGCTGTCTGCTCCCCGACCTCCTGCAGGTGTGCGGTCACCCATCGCACCACCTCGCGGACGAACAGGATCTTGTTCTCGGTGCCGCGCACCTCGTGGCCCTCGTCGTCGAAGAGCAGGAAGCCGGGTGAGGCCCCGCGCTCGCGCAGGGCGTCGACCATCTGTTGTGCCTCGGCGATGGGTACGTTCGTGTCGTGCAGGCCGTGCACCACGAGCAGTGGTGCGGTGATGCGGTCGACGCGGTGGATCGGGGAGAGC
>DASRSC010000247.1:0-19410 GCA_035695525.1 Pseudonocardia sp.
CCGCATCAGCTCCTCGCGGGCGTAGCGGACGTGCCGGGCCTCCTCCGTCACATGGATCTTGTTGACCATCCTGGTGAGCGGTTGCACCGTCTCGTCGCGCATGGCCTCGCGCTGCAGCTGGTCGAGGATCTCCTCGACGAACAGCGTGCCGGCGAACATGGCGGGCCCGGTGGCGATGGTCTTGAACAGCCTGCCGAGCTCGTGGGTCATGCGGCGGGGCGCGTAGTCGGGCACCCCGTAGCGCTCGGCCATCTTCGCGAACATGACCGAGTGCCGGCACTCGTCGGCGATCTCGACCAGCGCGTACTGGATGTGCGGACGGCGCGGGTCGCGGTCGTAGGCATACCGCAGCAACATCTGCATGAGGATCATCTCGAACCAGATGCCCATGCGGGCGATGCTGCAGAGCTCGTGCACCGACAGCGTGCGCCGCTGCTCCTCGCTGAGGCCCTCCCACAGCTCGGTCCCGTACAGCGACACCCGGTGCGCCGGGATGCCCCAGGCGCCCTCGACGAGCGGGGCCTCCCAGTCGACGTCGATGCTCGGCTCGTACGAGTGGTCCAGCGATGAGCGGAGCAGCCGCTCGGCTGTGGCCTCCCGGTCGCTGAGGGTCTTGACGTTCACGATGCGCTCCTCTCCTTGATGGGCGCGGGGTCGGTGCCACGGCCGGTCAGCCTGCGTACGAGGCCGGCGGCGATCGGGGAGCCGTCGAAGTGGCCCGCGGCGGCGCGGTGGCGGATGCGCCGGGCGACGGCGGACCCGACGAGGCCGGGCAGGTGCCGCCCTGCCCACAGCTCGATCGCCCCCCTGCGGGTGCAGGCGGTGTCCCGGGGCGGCGTGGCCGTGGTGAGTGCGCGCAGCACCGTGGCGACCACGTCGTCGACCTCCTCGCGGCGCACCTGGCCCTCCAGCGCCAGGCCGAGCTCGCGGCCGGCGTCGTGGATGGGAGTGCGGACGTAGCCGGGATAGACGGTGGTGACATGCAGTTCGCTGCCGTACTCGAGGCGCAGCGCGTCGGCGTACGCGGTCATCCCGCGCTTGGCCACGCTGTAGGCAGACACGAACGGAAGCGTCAGGTAGGCCAGCTCGCTGGAGACGAACACGACCCGGCCCTTGCGCCCCAGACGCCGGGCGCGGGCGTCCATCAGCGCCGGCAGCGCGGCTGCGGTGACGCGCCACGCGCCCAGCAGGTTGACGTCGATGACACGCAGGGCGTCGGGGGCCAGCGCGCCGCCGGCGTCGTTCGGGATGCCGATGCCCGCGTAGTGCACCACCGCGTCCAGGCCACCCAGCCGCCGCACGGCCTCGGCGACGGCCCGGGAGACCGCAGCGTCATCGGTGATGTCGCACGCGATGGTGTGCTCGGCAGCGGCCACGTCGAGCCCGACGACCTGCACACCGCGCTCGAGCAGGCGGGCCACGGTCGGGGCGCCGAAACCACCTGCGGCACCGGTGACGAGGACCCGCGTGCCGGCCATGGTGCCGGTCGCCGTCCCCGCGGACGTCACGGTACGGGTCATCGGTTCCCCCTTGCCGCTTGTTGTTACCGGCGGTAACTGTTACCACTGGTACGGTGCCGCGCGACGCCCCTCCTGTCAAGGCCGGACCCCCGTCCGCCCGGCAGCTCAGCCGCGCGGAACGCCGGGACGAGCGCCGGGACGAGATGGTGCAGGCGGCCATCGACGCCGTCCGCACGCACGGCCCCGGAGTGTCCGTGGCCGAGATCGCCGCGCGGGCAGGCATCACGAAACCAGTGCTCTACCGCCATTTCATCGACCGCGCCGACCTGCAGCGCGCCGTCGGCCGCGAGGCGGTCGCGTTGTTGATGGGACGGATGGCGCCCGAGCTGGATCCGAAGCGCGAGCCGGCAGAGCTGATCCGCGGGGTCGTCGACGCGTTCCTCGCCGGCATCGAGGACGAGCCCGAGCTCTGGCGGTTCGTCGTGCACCACCCCATCGAACGCGCGCCGGGGGCCGAGGTCGTCGACGACGCCCGCGAGCAGATCGCGCGGCTCCTGGCCACTCTCATCGGGGAGCGGCTGCGCAGCCTCGGCCTCGACTCCGGCGGCGCGGAGGCGTGGGCACAGGGACTGGTCGGGATGGTGGAGAGCGCAGGCGACTGGTGGCTGGAGCGGCGCACCATGAGCAGGGGGGCGCTCACCGACTACCTGACGACGTTGATCTGGGGCGGCGTGTCCGGCGTGCTCGGCGGGACGCCCGCCGCGCCGGCGTCGCTGCGGCTCATCGAGCGTGATGCCGGAGGGCACCATGGATGACGACCACACGGAGGGCTACCGAGGCCCCGCGACGCTCACCGTCGATGGCCGCGACCTGCCGATACAGGTGGTCCTGGACGCCCGGCACGAACCACTGGACGGCCGGCTGCACTGGTTCGGGAGGGTCGTCCTGGACGACGGGGCCGGGCCCGAGCTGTACACGGCGCTCACCGCGTCGACGAGCCGCATCGGGTTGAGCACCGGCGCCGCCACGGCCGAGGCCAGGATCGGCGACGTCGACCCGTGGGGCCGCTACCGCGTGACCGGAGTCGGCGTACCCCCGTTCCCGATCGAGCCACCCATCGAGGACGACTGACCGCACACACCTGACGGCCACCGCACACACGTCAGGCGATGTGCGCGGTGACCACAAGATGTGCGCGGCCGGTAGGGCGGCCGAGCTCAGCCGATGGCGAAGCCCACCCGGCCTGCGGTCGCGGGCGCGATCTCGACGTAGGCGATCTGCGATGCGCGCACCAAGTAGCGCCTGCCCTTGTCGTCGACCAGCTTGAGCAGCCCGTCGTCGGTCTTCAGCGCGTCGTCGACCAGAGCCTGGACCTCGTCCGGCGTCTGGTCGCTGGACACCACGAGCTCGCGCGCGCTCTCCGCGATGCCGATCTTGACCTCCACCGGTTGACCTCCTGGTCACGTTGTCGAACTGGCCCGGCCCAGGCTAGTGCAGCTGGACACACCGAGCCCTGATGGGCAGTCCGCCCTCGGCGAACTCAGGTCAACCCGAGCCTCGCCATGCGCTTGCCGTGGTTGGACTGCAACCGCTTGAGCAGCGCGGCGATCCCGGACAGGTCACCGGAGCCGGAGACGATGAACTCGGCCAGCTCGTCGCGCTCGGCCACGATCTGCTGTGCCTGGGTGACGGCCTCGCCGAGCAGCCTGCGCCCCCACAGCGCGAGCCGGTCGTGCACCTGCCTGCTGCTCGCGCACGCCGCCCTGACCTCGCGTTCAGCGAACGCGCTGTGCCCGGTGTCGGCGAGCACCTGCTGCACCAGCTCACCCGTCGGGCCGGGGAGCCAGCCCCCGATCTCCCGGTAGAAGTCGGCTGCCAACCCGTCGCCGAGGTATGCCTTCACCAGCGACTCCAGCCAGGTCCGGGGCGCGGTGGACGCGTGGTAGGCGTCCCACTGCGCCACGAACGGACGCATGGCGTCCTCGACGGAGACGTCCAACCCCCGCAGGTGCTCCTCGAGCATCCGGAAGTGCCCTATCTCGGCGGCCGCCATTGCCGAAAGGGCGGCCCGGCCGCTGAGGGACGGCGCGGTCCTCGCGTCCTCGGCGAGCCGGTCGAACGCGGACAGCTCGCCGTACGCCAGCACGCCGAGCAGGTCGACGGTCGCCCGCCCCGCTCCGGCAGGATCCGCCGACCGCGCAGTCACCATAGGACGAGCCTAGAGGTCACGCGACGCCGCGGGGCGGTGCACATCACCTTGTCGACATGCGCGCGGGGCTGACCGGGGACCGGGCACCGGGTAGGATGTCGGACAGCGCAGCGCCCGCACGGGTGCGCGCCTACCCGCGGTCACCGACCGGAGCCCCCACAGAGGGGGTACAGGATCGGAGCCGCAACGACCTGGTGCGTGCAGCGCCTTGTCGGTTCTCCCACCTGGGCGCGCCGTGACCTCCACGGAACAGGGCAGCCGGTGGTCGACGAGCCGGCCCCGGCTCCTGTGCGCGGAGAGAGGCGATCATCCTGTCGGTTCAGAGCGACACATCCACCGAGTCCCCCGTGGACTCCCCAGACAACTCCACAGACGCAGCCGTCGACGAGATCGTCGAGGCGCACCCGCTGCAGGCCGGCGCCCCCGTTGCGCCGGACTCCCCCACCTTCGCCGAGCTCGGGGTGCGCCCGGAGATCGTGCGAGCGCTGGCCGAGGCCGGCATCGTGCGCACGTTCGCGATCCAGGAGCTCACGCTCCCGCTGGCGCTGGCCGGCGACGACATCATCGGCCAGGCCCGCACCGGCATGGGCAAGACGCTCGGCTTCGGAGTCCCGCTGCTGCAGCGCGTCACTCCGCCGTCCGAGCAGCCCGCGGCCAACGCCGACGGCGAGTCGGCCGACCGCACCAAGGACGTGCCGCAGGCGCTCGTCGTGGTGCCGACCCGCGAGCTGTGTGTGCAGGTCGCCAAGGACATCGCCGACGCCGGCAAGCACCTCGGCGTCCGTGTCACCGCGATCTACGGCGGGCGCGCCTACGAGCCGCAGCTGGCCGCCCTGCGTAAGGGCGTCGACGTCGTGGTGGGCACTCCCGGCCGCCTGCTCGACCTCGCCGAGCAACGCCACCTCGTACTGGGCCGTGTCAAGGCCCTCGTGCTCGACGAGGCCGACGAGATGCTGGACCTGGGCTTCCTGCCCGACGTCGAGCGGATCATGCGGATGCTGCCCGAGAAGCGGCACACCATGCTGTTCTCGGCCACCATGCCCGGCCCGATCATCGCGCTGTCGCGGGCCTTCCTGAACCGGCCCACGCACATCCGCGCGGAGGAGGCCGACCAGGGTTCGATCCACGAGCGCACCCGGCAGCTGGTCTACCGCGCCCACGCCATGGACAAGGTCGAGCTGCTCACCCGCGTGCTCCAGGCCGATGAGCGCGGGCTCACCATGATCTTCGCGCGCACCAAGCGCACCGTGCAGCGCGTGGCCGACGACCTGGCCGAGCGCGGATTCGCGGCCGCGGCTGTGCACGGCGACCTCGGTCAGGGCGCCCGCGAGCAGGCGCTGCGCGCGTTCCGCTCCGGCAAGGTCGACGTGCTGGTGGCCACCGACGTCGCGGCTCGCGGTATCGACGTCACCGACGTCACGCACGTGGTCAACTACCAGTGCCCGGAGGACGCCAAGACCTACGTCCACCGGATCGGCCGCACCGGGCGCGCAGGCAAGGAGGGCGTCGCCGTCACGCTGGTCGACTGGGACGAGATGCCGCGCTGGAAGATGATCAGCGACGACCTCGGTCTCGACATGCCCGAGCCCGTCGAGACCTACTCGACGTCCGAGCACCTGTACTCCGACCTCGCCATCCCGACCGGATCGACCGGGCGGCTGCCTCGCTCCCAGCGCACCCGCGCGGGGCTGGACGCGGAGTACGTCGACACCGAGGGCGATCACGGCGGCCGCAAGCGGGGCGACAAGTCCTCCCGCGCCGGCCGCGTCGGCGGTGCACGGTCCACCGGCGCCGCACGCAATGGCGACGAGGACGCCGAGCGGTCGCGCCCGCGTCGCACCCGTGCCCGCACGCGCAGCCGGTCCGGCGTGACGGTCGGTGGCGGCGACGCAACCGGCGCCGAGACGGCCACCGACTCGGCTCCCACCGCCTCGACGAGCGGCACCGTCGATGCCGCCACTACCACCGACAGGCCCGACAGTGGTCCCGACACGGGAGCGGGGTCGCGCGCCGAGGGAGACCGGCCGCGCCGGCGTCGTCGGCGTGGAGGCACCCGCCGCCGCGGTGCCGAGGGCAACGACGGCGAGGGCGGCGAGCAGCAGTCCGCGCCGGACGCCGCCGCCAGCTGACCAGCACCCGGTGCGTCTCGAGCCGAGCCGGCGGCTGCGGTCACCGCAGCCGCGGCGCTTGCGCTTACCGCCCGAGCGGCGCCGCCGCAGCGACATCGTCACTGCGGTGGTGCTGGCGCTGCTGCTGATCGGGGCCGGTCTCACCCTGTGGCGCACCAGCCCCGTCGCCCACACCGCGGATGATCCGGCGGCCATCCCGATCGCGCCGCCGCCTGCGGCTACGGATGTTCCCGCCGGGTTCGCCGAGGCATGGCGGGCGCCCAGCGGCGCCACCGACCAGCCCGTCGTGGCCGGTCCGGCGGCTGTCACCGCCGACGGCTCCCGCGTCGTCGGCCGCGACGCGGCCACCGGCGCCGAGCGCTGGAGCTACGCCCGGGACCGGCCGCTGTGCACTGTCGACTCTGCGTTCCCCGATGGCGGAGTCAGGCGCATCCTCGCTCTCTACGCCGGCACCACCGGGTACTGCAGCGAGCTGACGGCGCTGCGCTCGGACACCGGGACGCGGCTCGCCGCGAGCAATCCCGACGTCCGGCCCGGCACACGACTCCTGGCGGATCGCACGTACGTGGTCGCGACCGGTGCCGACTACCTGGAGGTCTGGCGCAGCGACCTCGTCAAGACCCTCGAGTACGGCGCCGTCACCACACCCCTGCAGGCGGACCGGCAGCCGCGGGCGGGCTGCACCTACGGCTCGGTGGCGGCCAGCGGAGGACGCGTCGGGGTCATCGAGCGCTGCCCGGGCGAGGCCACCGACCGGCTCACGGTGCTCGCCGCCGACGGCGAGGACGGTGCTGACACGCCGCAGGTGGAGTTCTCGGTCCCGCTGCCCTCAGCCGGCGCAACGCTGGTCGCTCTCTCGGCGGACCGGGCCGCGGTGGCGTTGCCGGGGCCGCCACGGCTGGAACTGCTCGACGGGGCCGGACAACAGGTCGGCCTCGTCCCCCTCGACGTACCGGACGCCGACCTTGCGACCGACGCGCCCGGCAGGATCGCGACGACCGAGTCCACCGTGGGCAGCGCGAACGGGACGGGCGCCGGAGACGGCCGCGTCTACTGGTGGACCGGCTCCCGGACGATCGCGCTCGACGGCACCGACCTCGCCCCACTCTGGACGGTCGACGGCACCCTCGGACCCGCTTTTCCCTATGGCGGGGGCCTCCTCGTGCCTGTCCCGGCCGGGCTCCTGGACGTCGACGCCGCCCGCGGCACCGCGCTGCGAACCCTTCCCGTCGCCCGCGCCGATCCGACGGCGCCGGTCCGGCTCGCGGCCGTGGGCAACGTGCTGCTCGAGCAACGCGGCACGGAGGTGGTCGCCCTGCGCCCAGCCGGCTGACCGGGGCTCGCGGGCTCGGGGCGGGCGCAGGCGGAGCACCCGGGGACCACCGTCAGGCCAACCACTCGGCGGTCAGCAGTGCCACCGTGATCGCGATCACGATACAGGCGGTCATGGCCCCGGCCGCGCCCCGGTGACGGTCGGCGTGCCGCTGAGCCAGCACCGCCGCGACGGCCGCGACGGCGTGCCACGCGAGCGTGCTTGCGCCCGGTCCGGACGTGCCGGAACGGTCAGCGATGTACCAGGCGATGCACAGCCCCACCAGCAGCGCCACGAGCCCGCCTGCAAGCAGGCCGGACAGACCGCGCAGCCATCCCCCGGTTCGCCGGGCGCTCACGGCGCGAGCAGGGCCCACGAGGTCCGCTCCGGAGCGGCGGCCCTGCCCTCCGGACAGTTGCGCCTGACATGGCACGTCGAGCACCGAGGCCCGGGACGAGGCGGGAAGATCGACTCGGCGTCGCCGCCCGCGACGAGCTCGTCCGAGGCGGCAGCGAGATCAGCGGCCGTCTCCTCCGCCCGCCGGACGTGCTCGCGCAGCGACGCGCGGTCGTGCCGCCAGGCCAGCACCTCACGGCTCGGCAGGTGGTGCAGCTCCACCTGCGTGCAGGGGCGGCGGAGGGTGTGTTCGGTGGCAAGGGCGTACAGCGCGAGGGCCTGCGAGGACCTCGCGTCCTCGACGGTGGGGGTACGCCTGCCCGTCTTGTAGTCGACGACCACCAGCTCCGTTCCCCTCCGGTCGATCCGATCGACCCGCCCCTCGGCGAGGATCCGGTCGGTGGCGACCGACACCCACTGTTCCAGCCCCACCGGACCGACGTCCGACTCGGCCACGGTGTCCATGCTCGCTCTGCCGGCGCTCCACTCGGGATCGATGCTCGCTCCGCCGGCGCTCCACTCGGCGGCATAGTCCGCCACCCACTCACCCGCCCGCTCGCGGTACTCCGCCGCCTGGGCGGCGTCTCGGAAACCCTCGCTCGTCCAGTGCCGGTTGACCAGCGCCGCTGCCGCGCGCGGGGTGCGATCTGCAGCCGGCAGGTCGAACAGGGAGCGCAGTGCGAGGTGGACGACGGCGCCGAGGGTGTTGTGTGCCCAGGCCCCTCCCCTCGGAGGGGAGGGCCGGTCCAGGTAGGTCATCCGGTACCGGCGGGGGCAGTCGGTCCAGGTGGCCAGCCTCGACGGCGTCACCCGTACCAGCCGGGTGGTCTCGAAGTCGAAACCGAGCTGCGCACCGCCGTTCACCGGCAGCACCGTAAACCTCGCCCGCCGGGCTCGGTCACCCGGTGAGCACCTCGGCCCCCGTGGCCGCGGAGAACAGCTCCCCGAAGGCGGCCTCGCTCGTGGCCTCGGCCGCGATCGGGGTGGTCTTGTTGCTCCCGTGATAGTCGCTGGAGCCGGTGGCCACCAGTCCGGCATCCGCGGCGAGTCCGCGCAGCAGGTCGCGGTCCTCGGCGGAATGGTCGGGATGGTCCACCTCCACACCGGCGAGCCCGGCTGCCGCGAGCTCGACGATCACCGACGGCTCCACCACCCGTCCCCGCTTCCGGGCCAGCGGGTGGGCGAACACCACCACGCCGCCCGCGGCGCGCACCATGTCGATCGCGGCACGGACCGGCGTGTCGGTCTTCGGCACGTAGTACGGGCTGCCGTTGTAGAGCATCGTCGCGAACGCCTCGCTCACCGACCCGACCACGCCCGCCGCCACGAGTGCACGCGCCAGGTGCGGCCTTCCGGCGCTCGCCCCGGGCGGGAGCAGCCCGAAGACGGTCTCGACGTCGACGGGGTAGCCGTCGGCCGCCATCTTCTCGATCATCTTGCGCAGCCGCTCGACGCGCTCGGCCCGCAGCCGCGCTTGCTCATCGACGATCGCGACATGGTCCGGGTCGAAGAGATAGCCCAGCAGGTGCACCGCGACGTCCCGGTCGCCCCTGCCCGTGGGGCTGACGCAGGAGAACTCCGCGCCGCGGACCAGCGACATCCGTTCGGGCAGCGCGGCGGCCGCCTCGGCCCATCCCCCGGTGGTGTCGTGGTCGGTGATCGCCAGAACGTCCACCCCGGCGGCAGCAGCGGCCCTCACGAGGCCTGCGGGGCTGTCCGTGCCATCTGAGGCCGTGGAATGCGTATGCAGGTCGATGCGAGGACTGGCCACGCCTGAGGCTAACCCGGCGCCTAGCGCCGCCATCGGCCTCGGGCCAGCATGCCCGTGGCCCTCGTCTTGCCCTTCTCGCCGAAGACCAGCTCGGACAGGGCCTCGTAGATCTCCTCGGGGCGAGGCATGTAGTCGATCCGGTTGAGTGCCTGGATCTGACCGGCGGACTCGACGATCAGGGTGCCGTAGCCCAGCATCCGACCACCGAGCGTGCGCTGGAACGTCAGGTCGGTGACCTTGCTCAGCGGCATCATGCCGACGTTGTGCACGACGATGCCCCGGGCGAGCATCACCCGCTTGTCGGTGATCACGATGCGCTCGATCCACCACAGGATGGTCAGCACGGTGAACCGCAACACCGCCACGAGGGCCATGTAGAACACGAGGTTGTCGATGAGCACGCCCTTGGGCAGGTAGCGCTCGAGCAGCACCATGAGCAGCAGGAACAGGGCAGTCTGCGTGACGTGCTTCCACATGAACGCCCAGTGCTGGCGCACGCGGATGACCCGACGCTCGGTCGGGAGCAGGTACTCGTCGATCTCGCGGGGCGCAAGCACCGGACTACACGACGAGCTGGTTCAAGAAGCGGATGACGGATTCCGCCCCGTTGCGCAGCGTGGTGCCGATGCTCTGGATGTTGCCCGCAGCGCTGTCCGGCTGGGTGAAGACGTAGAAGACAAGCAACGCGATCGCGAGAAACCCGACGAGCTTCTTGACGTTCACCACACCCACCGTTCTGGCGTAAGGGGACACGTGCCCATGATTTGTACCGCACCCATCCGGCTGAGGGTATCCGGCGCGCGGGGCCGTATGGTCGTTGACGATGATCCAAAGAGGTGAACATACCCCGTGCGTGGGGGCCTTGACTTTCGACGAGGGAGGCAGGCTTCTGCTGGTCCGCCGGGCGAACGATCCCGGCCGCGGGTTGTGGTCCCTGCCCGGAGGCCGGGTGGAACCGGGCGAGGACGACGCCACGGCGCTGGTCCGGGAGATGGCGGAGGAGACCGGCCTCGTGGTGCGGCCCGGACCATTGGTCGGCCGGGTGCTCCGCGGGCGCTACGCCATCGCCGACTACCGGTGCACCGTCATCGGCGGCGAACTCCGTGCCGGCGACGATGCACTCGACGCCCGATGGTGCGACGCTGCGGCTCTGGCCGAGCTACCGCTCGTCGAACACCTCGTGGAGACGCTCACGGAGTGGGACGTCCTCCCGCGCTGACGGCGTGTGCCGGCACGCCGGGCCCCGCCGCCAGACGTCAGGTCTGTGGCACCGGCCGGCCGGGCTGCTCCCCGCCGCGCGCATCGCCGTAGGACCGCTTCGGCACCATCACCTTCCGGCGGAACGTGCAGACGACCGTGCCGTCCTGCTTGTACCCGCGCGTCTCGACGTGGACGACGCCGCGGTCGTCCTTCGACCTCGACTCGGTCTTGCCCAGCACCTCGGTCTCGCCGTAGATCGTGTCGCCGTGGAACGTCGGCTTCGTGTGCCTGAGCGACTCCACCTCGAGGTTGGCGATCGCCTTGCCCGAGACGTCGGGCACCGACATCCCCAGCAGCAGCGAGTAGATGTAGTTGCCGACCACGACGTTGCGCCCGAACTCCGTGGTCTCGGCCGCGTAGTGCGCGTCCATGTGCAGCGGGTGGTGGTTCATGGTGAGCAGGCAGAAGAGATGGTCGTCGTACTCGGTCACCGTCTTGCCCGGCCAGTGCTTGTAGACCGCTCCGACCTCGAACTCCTCGTAGTACCGGCCGAACTGCAACGCCGCCGCCTCCATCGTCGATAACCAGGTGGGAGTAATCTAGTGGTCGGACCGGCCACGAACTTCCACTGGCGGGTCTCTGAGTGCTTGCCACGTACCGCGTGGCCACGAGCACAGGACGAGGAGGTGAGCGCGGTGCCGACGGCACCCTGTTGCAGTAGTCGCCGCGTTCTCGGCACGGCGACCTCGTAACGGTCTCCCCGGTCGGGACGCGAGCTCCACGCCCGCGCGATGAGCAGTGCTCCACGCGCGTCCCGAACTCCGGAGGTACCTCGTGCCGCCCCTTTCCTCGCTCCGGCCTGCCATCCGCGCCGGTCGACTGTCCGTGAAGAGCAGCGATTCGCTGCTGCCCAAGTTGCGCGTCCCGATCTCGGCCTACGTCGTCGACTGTGCGGTCTACGTGGAGGGTGGGCGCCTGCCGGGTCACTGGTCCCACGACCGCGCGCTCGCCGAGGTGCGCCGCCGCGACGACGCTTTCGTCTGGATCGGGCTGCACGAGCCCGACGAGGAACAGATCACCGGGATCGCCGACGTCTTCGGCCTGCACGAGCTCGCCGTCGAGGACGCCGTGCAGGCCCACCAGCGCCCGAAGCTGGAGCGCTACGACGACACGCTCTTCATGGTGCTCAAGACGGTCTGCTACATGGGGAAGCCGCAGCCCTCGGCGGAGAACGAGATCGTCGAGACCGGCGAGGTGATGGTGTTCCTGGGCTCCGACTTCGTGATCACGGTGCGGCACGGCGAGCACTCCTCGCTCCGGGACGTGCGCAACGAGCTGGAGGCCGACCCCGAGCAGCTCGCTCTGGGGCCGGCAGCGGTGCTGCACGCGATCGCCGACCACATCGTCGACACGTATCTCGGCGTCACCGAGGCGATCGAGAACGACATCGACGAGATAGAGGCCGAGGTCTTCGCACCGCGGTCCGCGGTCGACTCCGAGCAGATCTACGTGATGAAGCGCGAAGTGCTCGAGCTGCGCCGCGCGGTCGTCCCGCTGGGTGCGCCGGTACGCAAGCTCACGGAGGGCTACAGCTCGCTGGTGCCCCACGAGGTGCGGTCGTACTTCCGGGACGTCGACGACCACCTGGTCACGGTCACGGAGCGGATCGCGGGCTTCAACGAGCTGTTGACCACGCTGGTCGACGCCGTGCTGGCGAAGATCACGATGCGGCAGAACAACGACATGCGCAAGATCACCGCCTACGTCGCGATCATCTCCGTCCCTACGATGATCGCGGGCATCTACGGGATGAACTTCGACCACATGCCCGAGCTGCACTGGCGCTACGGCTATCCGCTCATATGGCTGGTGATCGTCGTGATCTGCGCGGGGCTCTTCCGGGCGTTCCGACGCAACGAGTGGCTCTGACGCCCACCGCGCAGCAGCTCGTGGCGCCGCGCCGCGCCACCCGACCGGGTCGGGCGATCGACCGGCGGGTCGGGCGCGGCCGTCCTAGCCTTGACGGCGTGAACGAGCTCCGTCCGGTCAACCCGCTGCGAAGGCTGCACCGCCCTCGCTGGGCCGAGCAGCAGCCGACATGGGCCGACGCGACACCCGGGCTCATCGGCGCAGCGTTGCGGCGGGCGCAGGACCGGTCGCCCGGCGGGTGGTTCGTGCTGGCCGGGAGCCGCGAGATCCGGCCGGGCCGGGCGTTCGGGCGCGTGGTCGCCGGCCGGGAGCTCGTGGCATGGCGCGACGACGACGGCATGCTGTACGTCGGGCCGGGCGCGTGCCCCCACCTCGGCGCAGCCCTGTGTGATGCCCCCGTGCACAACGGGCAACTCGTGTGCCGGTGGCACGGCCTGGCGCTCGGGCCGGACGGGCGGCCCGGCTGGCGGCCGGTGCCGGCACACGACGACGGCGTGCTCGCCTGGGTGCGTCTCGACGACCTCGCAGACGGTCGCCCGTCCGACGCCCCGGTGCTCGGCCCTCGCCCCACGGGCCGGGATCTCGCCGCCGTCGCCACGGTGATCGGGCGGTGTGAGCCGGAGGACGTCATCGCCAACAGGCTTGACCCGTGGCACGGCGCCTGGTTCCACCCGTACTCGTTCACAGCGCTTCGGGTGCTGAGCGCACCACCGATCGACTGCCCCCCGGCGGAGGACCGCTTTCTCGTCGAAGTGACGTTCACGGTCGGCCGGCGCTTCGGGGTGCCGGTACGGGCGGAGTTCAGCTGCCCCGACGCGCGGACGATCACCATGGAGATCGTCGATGGCGAGGGCACCGGCAGCGTCGTCGAAACCCACGCCACGCCGCTGCGAACGGGCCAGGACGGTCTGCCCCGCACCGCAGTCATCGAGGCCGTGCTGGCCCACTCCGACCGTCCGGGATTCGGCCACGCGCGACGTGTCGCCGGTGCACTGCGCCCGCTCGTCGGTGTGGCCGCCCGGCGGCTCTGGCGCGACGACATCGCCTACGCCGAGCGCCGCTACGCGCTACGCGCCCACTTCTGAGCCGCTGCCCCAACGCTTCAGGATGACGTAGAGCCGGGGGCACAATCGCCATGCCCCCGGGCACAACGGCGTGGCCTACGCGTTGCTGCGTTCCGGGACGGGGCGATCCCGGTTCCCCCGGCCCGCGAGGATGACCGCGGCCCCGAGGAGCACCGCACCGGTGACACCGACGGCGCCCAGCCGGTCGTCGAGCAGCAGCGCGGCGAGCACTGCAGCGGTCAATGGCTCCAACAGCGCCATCACCACACCGACCGTCGCCGACGATGAGCGCAGCCGCCCCAGAGGACTCCAGCCAGAACGAGGAAGGGCACCCCGGAGACCCGGGTGGTTCGGACGATGGACATGGGTGTTCTGCGCTCCTGCGACGGGGGAAAGGGGGGTCGCGGAAGCGGGGCCGGTCCGAGCGCACGCGAGACGTGCGGCACCGGTGGTCGAAGGACGATCTGGCGCGCACCTCGCGCTGATCAGGCGAGTGCGCAGGCGGCCCCGCCCCTAGTCGACCGGCCTCCTACGGGCACGCGGGTTCAAGAAATCACGTCCCTGTGGGCTCCTCGGTCATGTCGACGCCCTCGGGCGGGGTCATCGCGTCGGGATCGACATCCGGGGCGTCGACACTCCTCAGCGCGATCCGTGCCGGCTCGTCAGTGGCGGGTCTGCGGCCGAGGAAGGTGTGCACGATGTGCTGCTGCCAGCCCGGGACGGTCTGTACCCGCACGTCGTCGAACCCGGCCGCGGCCAACCGTTCGGTGAGTGCACCCACGCCGTCGAACTGCAGGACACTGCGCCAGAGGTACCGGTACAGGCCGGCGGAGCCCGTGCGGATCTTCCCCATCGGGATGATCACGCCCCAGCAGATCGCAGTCCAGACCGCACGGCTGCGGAGCGAGTCGCGGACCGAGTACTCGTGCACCGCGATCGGCGCGCCGGGCCGCAGCAGGCGGTGGAACTGGCGCAGTGCGGCGTCGCGATGCACGAGGTTGCGCACGAGGTAGGCCGCGAGGATGCCGTCGTAGGGGCCGACGATCCCGTTCATCGCCAGGTTCTCGACGTTGCCGTGCACGAACCGGACGGTGGTCGGCCACGTCTTGCGACGGGCCTGCGCCAGCATCTCCGCCGACGCGTCCACTCCGGTGATCTGGGCCTCCGGAGCACCGTCGAGAAGCGCGGCCGTGGACGCACCGGTGCCACAGCCCAGGTCGAGCAGCCGAAGCCCGGCCCCCCGGTTCGGCAGGCCCATCCGTCTCACCGTCATCCGGAGATGCTCGTGATAGCCGGGGTTGGCCGCAACGAGCTTGTCGTAGGTGCGGGCGTGGGCGTCGAACGAGCGCGGCACGCCTGCACGCTCGACCGGGCCCGGCTTGGACGAGGGGGACACGCTCTGCATCCTGTCGCATCCGGGGCCATCTCGTCGCCATGACACGTACCCTGACCCCGGTGGTCCGGGGCCCCGCGCGGTGAGCGACGAGGTCGAGGCCGGGCAGCAGCGACCCCGACTCGAGGAGGGGTGAATGCCCGCCACCGGGTTCCCCGCCGCCGATGCCGAGAACGACTTCCTCCGGGTCCGCCGCAAGCAGGTGCTCTCCCGGCTCGCCGCGTGGCTGCGGCGCGAGCCTGACGACGTCTCCGAGATCCTGCCCTTCGACGAGGTCGTGGCCGCACTGGGCCGCACGGGGGAACGCCGCCTCGGGCTGCAGGTCGTCCCGCTGGAGTCGATCGTCGGGAGCGTCGACCGCTCACGCGACTTCGACCGCTGGTTCCGGCCGCGCTCACAACGCACGCGGGACCGGTGGGAGCGGCTGGCGCGGGCGCAGCGGCGGGGCGAGACCATCCCCCCGATCGACGTCTACCGGGTGGGTGAGCTGCACTTCGTGCGCGATGGCCACCACCGCGTCTCGGTGGCGCACGCACTGGGGCTCCGGTCGATCGACGCGTACGTCACCGAGGTGACCACCAAGATCGACGCAACCGGAATCGCCAGGCGCGGCGACCTGATCACCAAGGACCTGCGCCGGGTGTTCCTCGATCGCGTCCCCCTGCCCGGCCCCTCGCTGTGCACGATCCTCGTCACCGACGCGTGGTCCTACGCCGAGCTCAGTCAGGCCGTCGAGGCCTGGGGCTTCCGGCTGATGCAGCAGGAGAACCGCTACCTCGACCGCGAGACGGTGGCCCGGCGCTGGTACTCCGAGGAGTACCGCCCGGTGGTACGCATGCTCGAGCAGGCCGGCCTGATCGGCACCCGCACGGAGGCCGAGGCCTATCTCCGGCTGGCCACACAGCGCTACCGCCTGATGCGCACCCACCGCTGGGACGACCAGGTGGTCAACCGCCTGCGGGCCGACCCGGGCCCCTGACCGGGTCGACCCGCAGGGTCCCTAGGCGCGCACCGTCTCCCCGGCCGTTGCGGCCCCCGTTCCCGAGGTCAGGTTCTTCCCGCTCGACGGGTCGAAGACCCTGATCTTGGCGGTGTCCACCCAGACCTCCGTCCGCTCGCCCTCGCGCACGCCCGATGTGGCGGACAGGCGCGTGACCAGCGTGCCGGTGTCTCCCCCTGGCACGTCGGCGGTGCCGGCATCGGCCGCCAGGTCGGCCAGATCGTCGGACATCGCCTGCTCGCCCTCGATGCTGAAGTAGGCGAACTTGTCCGAGCCCATCGACTCCAGTACCTCCACCTGGGCGGTGAACACCGACCCGCGGCCCCGCTGGTGCTCCTCGACGAGCGCCGCGTCCTCGAAGTGCTCCGGCCGGATGCCCACGATCACCTCGCGCTGCACGTCGGCGTCCTCGAGCGTGCGGCGCAGCTCGTCGGTGAGGGCGAGATCGCCCAGTGGGGTGCGGAACGTGCCACCCTCGAGCTTCGCAGGCAGGAAGTTCATGGCGGGCGAGCCGATGAACCCGGCGACGAAGAGGTTGGCCGGGGTGTCGTAGAGAGTCTGCGGCGAACCGACCTGCTGCACGATCCCGCCACGCATGACAACGATGCGGTCGCCGAGTGTCATGGCCTCGGTCTGGTCATGCGTGACGTACACGGTGGTGGTCTGCAGCCGCTGCTGGAGCTTGGAGACCATCGTGCGCATCTGCACGCGCAGCTTGGCGTCGAGGTTGGACAGCGGCTCGTCCATCAGGAACGCCTTGGGGCTACGGACGATGGCGCGGCCCATCGCCACCCGCTGGCGCTGACCACCGGACATGTTCGCCGGCCTGCGGTCGAGGTGCTGAGTGAGGTCGAGGATCGTCGCAGCCTCCTCGACCTTGCGGTTGATCTCGGCCTTGTCCACCTTGGCCATCTTGAGCGGGAAGCCCATGTTCTCCCGGACGGTCATGTGCGGATAGAGCGCGTAGGACTGGAACACCATGGCGATGTCGCGGTCCTTGGGCGCCCGCTCGTTCATCCGCTCGCCGCCGATCCGCAGCTCGCCCTCGCTGATGTCCTCCAGCCCGGCGATCATGTTGAGCGCCGTGGACTTCCCGCAGCCCGACGGCCCGACCAGGATGATGAACTCGCCGTCGGCGATCTCGACGTTGATGTCGTCGGCCGCAATCGTGCCGTCGGGGTAGCGCTTGGTGATGTGGTCCAGAACGATGTCAGCCACGTGATCTCAGCCCTTCACTGCACCGGACGTCAGGCCGGCGACGATGCGCCGCTGGAACAACAGAACGAAGATGATGATCGGGATCGTGAGGAGCACTGCGGCAGCCGCGATCGAGCCGGTGGGCTCGGCGAACTGCGACGCGCCGGTGAAGTTCGCGATCGCCACGGTGGCGGTCTGCGACCGCGACGTGGACGTCAGCGAGATCGCGAACAGGAAGTCGTTCCAGCAGAAGATGAACACCAGGATGGCCGTGGTGAACACGCCGGGCGCAGCCAGGGGGACGATTATCGAGCGGAACGCCTGCATCGGCGTGGCCCCGTCCATCTTGGCCGCCTTCTCCAGCTCCCACGGGATCTCGCGGAAGAACGCCGAGAGCGTGTAGATCGCCAGCGGCAGCGCGAACGTGATGTAGGGCAGGATCAGCCCGGGCCAGGTGTCGAACAGCCCCACCGCGCGCTCGATGTCGAACAGCGGCGAGACCAACGAGATCTGCGGGAACATCGCGATCAGCAGCGACACCCCGACCAGAACCTTCTTGCCGGGGAAGTCGAGGCGGGCGATGGCATAGGCCGCCATCGTGCCGATCACGACGGCCAGCACCGTCGAAATGATCGCGATGCCGATCGAGTTCACCAGTGCACTGGTGAAGATGTCGAGCGAGAAGATCTGCGCGTAGTTGTCCAGGGTCCAGCTGCGCGGGATGAAGTTGCCGTCGGTGATCGTGTCGGTGGTCTTGAACGAGAGGCTCAAGATCCACAGCACCGGCACCAGCGCGTAGAGGACGACCAGCAGGCCGGCGATCCCCCACCAGACTCTCGTGCGGGGATCGCCCGTCGTCGTCGCCATCGTCAACGCCTCCCGGTCGGCTCGGAGCCCGGCGCCGACGCGCCGAACAGTTTGATGAACAGAATGGCGAGCAGAGCGACGCAGATGAAGATCAGCACACTGATGGCGGAGCCGATGCCGAGGTTGAAGGCCTTGAACAGATTGTCGTAACCCAGCATCGACACCGAGCCGGTGCCGTTGGAACCCTGGGTCAGGATGTAGATGTTGTCGAAAACCCGAAACGCGTCGAGCGTGCGGAACAGCAGCGCGACAAGGATCGCCGGCTTCATCATCGGCAGGATGATCTGCGTCAGCCGCTGCCACGGCCCTGCGCCGTCGACCTGCGCGGCCTTGAGCAGGTCGTCGGGCACGAGGGCCAGACCGGCGAGCAGCAGCAGGGCCATGAACGGGGTGGTCTTCCAGACTTCGGCGCCGATGATGATGGCCAGCGCGGAGCCGAAGTCGGTGAGCGGTGCGCTGCCGGTGGGCAGCAGCGCCGCCAGGTACCCCTTGTCCGGCGTCCAGGCGAACTGCCAGCTGAACGCGGCCACCACCGTGACGATCCCGTACGGGATGAGGATGACCGTGCGGACCAGGCCGCGGGCGACGAGCGTGCGGTGCATGAGCAGCGCGAGGGCGAGCCCCAGCACGAACTCGATCACCACCGAGACGACCATGATCAGCATCGTCACGCCGAACGCCTGCCACCAGTAGCCGGACGCCAGCACCGTGGCGTAGTTGCTCAGCCCCACGAAGGTCTGCTCGGCCGGGAAGCGGAGGTCATAGCGCTGCAGCGACAGCCAGATCGCGTAACCGATCGGGTAGGCGGTGACCAGCACGATGATGATCGCCGCCGGGGCACACAGCAGGAGTCCGAGGTTCCGCTCCGCGCGCTTGCCCTCCGACAGCTGCGCCTTGGTGGGCCCCGCCGGGCGCCGGGACGCCTGGTCGGTCGCCGCTGCGAGAGCACCACTCTGGATACTCATGGCACCAGCCCTTCCGAATTGGCGGCGCCCTCGACCTGGTCGACGAGCACCGGGACCGCGGTGTCGGGGTTGATCTCCGCGGGCGGGTTGAGCAGGTCGGACAGCACGATCGAGATGCTCGTGTATGCCGGCGTTAGCGGCCGGACGCTCGCGTTGTCGAGCGAGTTCTTGATCGCCTCCCAAGCCGGATACTTCGCCTGGAACGCCGGGTCGCTGTAGAGGTCGGCAAGGGTCGGGGGCACACCGCCCTCCACGGCGTTGCGCAGCTGGTTGTCGCGGTTGCGCAGGCACTGGATGGCCTCGAACGCGAGGTCCTGATGGTCGCCCGTCGCGCTGACGGCGAGGTTGATGCCGCCGATCGTGGGTCTGGCGGGCTGCCCCGGTACGACGCTCGGGTACGGCGCCCAGGCGAACTCGTCGACCACCCGGCGGCCGGTGTCTGTGCCCGACGGCTTGCCCTGGGCGTCGATGAACGTGCCGCCGCCCCCACCGTCGGGCGGCGGGGTGTGGATCGAGGC
>DASRSC010000248.1:0-18973 GCA_035695525.1 Pseudonocardia sp.
CTCCGCCGCGGCGGGCTCCGTCGTCCCCGGAACCGTGGTGCTCTGGGGCCGTGTCGTGGTCATGACCGCCGTCCTCCCATGCTCGGACCGGCCGCCGCACGGATGCGCGCCACGGCACCGGCGCGGCCGCCGCAGGCACGACCCTAGTCGATCCCGTCTGCAGTGGATCCTCGCTGTCGGTCGGGGATCGGCGCGAGCGCGCGCACAGCGGACAGTGCAGACTGCAGTCGTGCCCGTTCAGCTCGAGCGGCGGACCAGGCTGCCGCCGGACGCCCGATCCGCCGGACGAGCGCGGCGCATGCTCCAGGAGGCTCTGCGGCCCCTCGACCTGGGTGGAGGAGACGGCGCCGACGGCGACCTCGTCGACACCGTCGTGCTGCTCGCCAGCGAGCTGTGCGAGAACGCCGTCCTGCACGCAGGCACCGAGTTCGAGGTGGCCCTCACCGTCACCGATGACGAGGTCGCCGTCGCTGTGACGGACCGGGGTGCAGGTCCCCTCGAGCTGCACCTCGCCCAGCCACGACAGCGCTACGGCCGTGCGGCCAGCCACGGACGCGGACTCGCCCTCGTCCAGCGGCTCGCCACCACCTGGGGCACCCGCCACGAGTCCGACGGCCGACACGTCATCTGGTTCTCGGTCGGCCGCGGTCCTGCTGTGGCCGCCCCGCCGACCCCGCCCGCCCCGCCCGACACCCGGCGCGTGTGGAGCACCGCCGAGCAGGCTCGATGGTTGCTGCACGTCCCGTCGGCGCTGGGCGACCGGCTCGAACCGGCCGAGCTGGTGGCCGAGCTGATCCGCAGGCTGCGCGAGCTCCTCGACGCCGACTCCGTGGACGTGGAGGTCGACGAAGGCGACGGCAACGGCCCCCAGGAGATCGCCAGGGACGGCGCCGGTCGGGCCGGGGGAACGGTCGTCGAGATCCGCCTGCCCATGACGGCCCCGCTGCGCGGCGTCCTGCGGGTGGTGCACCGCCCTGGCGCGCAGGCGCCGGGTGTCGAGGCCGACCGCAGACGCGACCTCACCGAGCTGATCGCCAGCCGGGTCGCCATGGCGGTCGAGTCGAAGTGGCTGCGTGGGGTCGACCAGCGCAGGCGGGCGTGGATGACCTACCTCGCCGAGACGAGCGAGCTGCTCGGCCAGTCCCTCGACGTCGAGCTGGCCGTGGCGGTGGTCCCGCAGGTCGTCGTCCCCCGGCTCGGCCGGTGGTGCGCGGTGCACCTCATGGAGCCCTCCGGACGGCTTCGGCTGGCAGCGCTCACCCACGCCGACGAGACCAAGCTCACCGAGCTGCGCGGGGTGCTGGATCCGGACCGCACTCCCGGCCTGCCCTCCGAGCTGCGAACCCGGTTCGCCGAGCTGGTCCGCGACGGCACGGCCCCGGTGCGCTTCGCCGTGCCCACCGACGGGATCGCGTTGCCGCTGCGCGCGCGCGGCCGCACCATCGGCACCCTCCTCGTCGGCAGGCCCGAGGGCCGTCCGCACACCCCGGAGGACGTCGTGCTGGCGGGCGACATCGCCCGCCGGGCCGCGCTGACGATCCACAACGCCCAGAGCACGGGCGCCCACGTCGCGGTCTCGCAGGCGCTGCAGCAGGCGCTGCTCCCCCGCGCACTGCCGATGGCGCCGGGCCTCGACTTCGCGGCCGAGTACCTCCCGGCGAGCACCGGCAGCGACGTCGGTGGTGACTTCTACGACGTGCTCACCGTCGACACGTCGCGCTGGCTGGTATCGATCGGCGACGTCTGCGGCAAGGGCGCCCGTGCCGCGGCCCGCACCGGTCTCGTCCGTGACGTGCTGCGGGTGCTCATCCGGGACGGCAGGCCGCTGCCGCGCGCCATCGAGATGCTCAACCAGGTGATGATCGAAGCGGGCGACCCGCTGCAGTTCTGCACCATCGCCGCGGCCATGGTCAGCAGGCGTCGACCGGTGGCCATCGACCCCTCGCCCCGCACCGGACACACCGGCCTCGACGTCGAGCTCGTGCTGGCCGGGCATGTCCAGCCGGTGCTCGTGCGGGCCGATGGCGCCGCCGAGCTCATCGGGCAGTTCGGCACGGCCGTCGGGCTGGTCCCCAGCATCCGCCTGGAGTGCACGCCGCACCGGCTGGCGCCCGGCGACACGCTTCTCGTCTACACCGACGGGGTCACCGAACGCCGCCGCGGCCGCGAGCAGTTCGGCTCCGAGCGGCTGCTCGACGTCGCTACGAAGGCGGCTGGACGACCGGCGAGACAGGTGGTCGCGGCCGTACGGGAGGCGGTCGAGCGGTTCTCCGCCGACCCGCTCAACGATGACGTTGCACTACTGGCGGTACGCGCGACCCCCTGACCAGGCCGGATCGCCGGCGTCGCCCCATGGCCGCCAGATTGGCGGCTGTCCGGGTACCGCTGGAGCCCGCTGTCACGCATCCTGGTGCTTCAACGGCGGCGGCGATCTCGCCCCATGGAGGAGGAGCGCTGGACAAGAAGCCCAGCGGGCGGACGGTGCTCCGCGAACTCCGTTCGTGGCCGACGCTCCTGCTCGTGCTGTTCTGCATCGGCGTCGGCGTCCCCGTCACGGTCACGCTCACCCCGGCCCAGGACCTCGTCGCCTTCGGCCAGCACATCTCCGTCGGCGCCCGGCCACCGGCGCTGTCCGTCGCCGGCCCGGCACGACTCGTGCAGGTCGGGAACACGGCCCTCGACGTCGACCGCCTGCACGTCTACGGACCGCTGCGCCCGCAGCTGACCATGGGCCCGGTGCAGCGCAGCGCGGCGGCAGCCGCCGTGTTCGACCCGGTCGAGGGCCCAGAGGTCCGCGATGAGGCCGTGTCGTCGGTCACCACCGCGTTCATCACCTGGTACGTCCTCGGCGGGCTCGGCCTGATCGCCGTCACGTTGGCGGCCGCCGCGGGCGCGGCGGGTCTGCGCACCCTCGTCGTACTGCGCCGCCAGAGCCGCGAGACCGGTGGACACGCACCGCTGCACGAGATCTTCACCTACTGCGTGCGGGCGGCCCGCCGGATGACCGCGATCGCGCTCGTCGCGTCCGTCGTGGCATGGGGTGTCTCGGGGGTGCTCGCCTACACCGGCGCCGTGCAGGGGCTGCGCGGCGTGTCGTCGCTCGCCCAGCTCGTCGGCGCGTACCACCTGAGCCCCGATCCGGTCGGGCCGCCCCTCAGCGGCTACGACGGCGCGGTGATCGGGGACTCGCGGGCCGTACGCGTCGGCGGTCCCCCGCTGCCCGGCGGCACACCCGACGACGCCGCCTGCGAGCGCAGCACCGACTCGCTGGCCGCCGAGATCGGTCACCTGGCCTCGGCAAAGGTGCTCAACCTCGCCTGTCCGAGCGCGACCGTCACGACAGGGCTGCGTGGCCCGCAGCAGCGCGGCGACCGAGTGGTTCCCCCGCAGATCGGCGTGCTCAAACAGGTGCAGGACCTCCGCTTCGTCGTCGTGGCGATCGGCCCGAACGACGTCGGCTGGACCGACTTCCTGCGCTACTGCTACGGCGTGGCCGACTGCTCCGACCAGCTCACCCAGGGCGAGTTCGACTACCGCATGGCGGCGTTCGACCGCGTCTACGGCGACCTGCTCGTCGACCTCAACGACCTGCCGGGCCGCCCCCAGGTCATCGTGATGACGTCCTACGGGGCGTTCCGTCCCGACGCCGACTGCGCCGACACCCGGGCCGCGGGCCACCCGGGGCTGGACCCGGCGAAGATCGAGCTGCTGACCGCGCGCAACGAGCAGCTCAACGCGGTGCTGAGCGCCGGCGCGGAGAAGTACGGCTTCGCGGTGGCCCGCCCCGAGCTGGCGCTGCTGTGCGAGGACGGCACCGACGGGCTGGGCCCGGACCTGCAGGGGATGGCCGACCCGTTCCCCTTCCACCCCACGGGGATCGGGTCGCTCCGGATGGCGTCGTCGGTGCTGCGGCTGATAGCGCCCGCCCAGGAGCGCTGACCGCGCCCCGGCATGCCCTCTCTCCCGGTACAGCGCAGGTGCTGTGTCGGTCCCGGCGGGCACACTGTCCGCGTGGGGTACTGGGTACTGCACGTCGACCTCGACCAGTTCATCGCCGCGGTCGAGATCCTGCGCCGACCCGAGCTGGCAGGCGCGCCGGTCGTCGTCGGCGGCGCGGGCGACCCGACGCAGCGCGCGGTCGTCGCCACCGCGTCCTACCCTGCGCGCGAGCACGGTGTGCGTTCCGGGATGCCGCTGCGCACGGCGGCCAGGCGGTGCCCCGACGCGGTGTTCCTGCCCGCGGACAACGCCCACTACGAGGAGGTCTCCGAGGAGGTCATGGCCACCCTGCGCCGGATTCCCGATGTGGTGGTCGAGGTGATGGGCTGGGACGAGGCGTTCCTCGGCGTGGAGACCGACGACCCCGAGTCCCTGGCCCGGGAGGTACGGGCCGCCGTGCTCGCGGCGACCCGCCTGTCGTGCACGGTAGGCATCGGCGACAACCTGCTGCGCGCGAAGCTGGCCACCGAGTTCGGCAAGGCGTCGCCCGGGAGCGAACGCGGGCCCGGCATGGGTACGGGCGTCTTCTGCCTCACCGCTGCCAACTGGGAGGAGGTGATGGCCGAGCGTCCGACCCAGGCCCTGTGGGGTATCGGCACGAAGACCGCCCGCAAGCTCGCCGAGCGGGGCCTCACCACCGTGCGCGAGCTGGCCGCCGCCGACCCGGGTGTACTGGCCGCCGACCTGGGCCCTTCAATGGGCCCCTGGTACGTCCAGCTCGGGCGGGGCATCGGCCGCACCAGGGTGGAGGGCACGCCGTGGGTGCGCCGCTCGCGCAGCCGCGAGACGACCTTCCAGGAGAACATCACCGTCTGGGACGACGTGCGCACCGAGGTGGCCGCGCTGGCCCGCCGCGTCGCCCGGGACATCACGGTCGATGGCAGGCCGGCCGCACGGGTGGCTGTCAAGGTGCGCTTCGCGCCCTTTTCCACCTACACCCGCAGCGCGACGCTCGACGCGCCGACCTATGACGGCGACCGGATCGAGGCGGGTGCGCTGCGCGTGCTGGAGCTGTTCACCTCGCGACGCCCGGTGCGCCTGCTCGGGGTGCGGGCGGAGTTCGAGCAGCCGTAGCGACCCTGCTGATCAGCCGATCTGCGCGGGGTCACGGTGCGCCGCGCTCCCGGGCCTCCTCCAGCCACCGCACCGCTTCCTCGACCGTCCCCACCGCGGGCACGTCGGGTGCGGGCGGCCGGTCGAGCAGCACGACGGGCACGCCCAGCTCGCGCGCGGCGACCAGCTTGGCCGCGGTCATCTCGCCCCCGCTGTCGCGGGTGACCAGCACGTCGATGCGATGCTCGCGCAACAGCTCGCGCTCGGCGTCCGCGGTGAACGGCCCGCGGGCGCGCACGACCTCGCACCGGGCCGGCAGGGGCGGCTGCGGCGGGTCGACGGAGCGGAGCAGGAACCAGAGCCCGTCGAGCGCCGCGAACGCGGCGAGATCCCCGCGTCCGGTGGACAGGAAGACGCGTTCCCCCAGGGTGGGCAGCAGCGCGGCGGCGCTCGCCGCGTCCGGGACCCGGTGCCAGCGGTCTCCCGGGCCTGCCGTCCAACCGCGGCGCCGCAGGACGAGCAGCGGCACCCCCGCAACGGCGGTGGCCGCGACGGCGTGCACCGTCATCCGGACGGCGAACGGATGCGTGGCATCCACCACCACGTCGGTCCCGTGCCGGCGCAGCCACGCGGCCAGCCCGTCGACGCCGCCGAACCCGCCGATCCGGACGTCCCCCGGCGGGAGTGAGGGCACCGCCACCCGCCCGGCCAACGAGGACGTGACGACGAACTTCCGTTCGTTCAGTGCGTCGGCGAGCCGCCGGGCCTGCCCGGTGCCGCCGAGGACGAGGACCTTCACCCGTCCCGCCGCCGCAGCAGGTAGGTGTCCATGATCCAGCCCTTGCGCTCGCGCTGCTCGGCCCTGACCCGCACGATCTCGCCCTTGACCTGCTGCAGGTCCCCGTGCAGGAGCACCTCGTCCGCCGTGCCCAAGTAGGCACCCCAGTAGATGTCGAGGTCGGTGTCGGGAAGCGTGGCAAAAGCGTTGTGTGCGTCGAGCATGACGACGACGTCGTCAATGCCCGCCGGGAGACCCTGGGCTGCGAGCCTGCGTCCTGTCGTGACCATGAACGGGCGCCCGACCCGGTTGAGGATCAGCCGGTGCCGCGCCGCGAGCGCCTGCACGCTGCTGATCCCCGGGATCGACTCGACCTCGAACCCCACGGCACCGCGCGCGCCGATGCGCTCCAGGATGCGGAGCGTGCCGTCGTAGAGGGCGGGGTCGCCCCAGACGAGGAAGGCGCCGCATCCGTCCTCGTCGAGCTCGTCGGCAATCATCCGCTGGTAGATCGACTCGCGACGCTCCTGCCAGTCGACGACGGCGGCCTCGTACCCGCCCGGCGCCGCGGCCCGGTCCCGCTCCGGGTCGCCGGCCTCCACCACGCGGTGGTGTCGCGTCACGTGCCGGTCCAGGAGCTCGATACGCAGCCGCGCCAGGTCGCCCTTGTCGTCGCCCTTGTCGATGGTGAAGAAGACGTCGACACGGTTCATCGCCTCCACCGCCTGGAGCGTGAGGTGCTGGGGGTCGCCCGCGCCGATACCGATGACGTAGATCCTGCGCACTGCTGGACGCTAACCCGGATCCGGCACGTCGGGCGGAGGGGTGTCGGGCACGCGCATGACGAGCGCGGCGGGCTCCACCCGGATCTGCAGCCGTGTCGCGTCCCCGATCGGGTCGCCGTCGAGCTGGGATGGCTGCGGCGCCTCTGCCTCGATGAGGATCGACCGCGCCTGCCAGTGCTCGACCCGGGAGTTCCCTGCGCGCCGCTTGCTGATCACGCGACCGGCCACCGCGACCCACCCGGCGAGGCCCTTCGGGGCGATGTTCACGACGTCGAGCACGCCATCGTCGATCGTGGCACTCGGCATCAGGACGAGCCCGCCGAGCAGCGTGCCGCTGTTGCCCACGACGACCGTGCGGGTGCGGCGGCGCAGCGGAGTCCCGTCGTCGAGGGTCAGGGTGACGCGCGTGCGCCTGCCCCGCATCGCCCGCAGCCCGGAGATCACGTAGGCGAGCGGACCGACCCGCACCTTCAGCGCCTCCGGGGTGCTCTCCATGATCGCGGCGTCGAACCCGGTGCCCGCCATCACCAGGAAGACGTGCTCGTCCGCCGAGCCGTCCACCCGGATCCGGCCGACGTCGATCTTCCGGTCGTCGCCGGTCAGGGCGATGCGGACAGCCGCGGCAACGTTGTCGGGGGTACCGAGGGTGCGGGCCAGCAGGTTGCCGGTACCGGCCGGCACGAGACCCATCGCCACCCCGGTACCGGCGAGCGCCTGCGCGACGGACCGCACCGTGCCGTCGCCGCCGCAGGCGAGGACGACGTCGGCGCCGCGCTCGACGGCGAGCCGGGCCTGGCCGGTGCCGGGATCCTCGACGGTGGTCTCCAGCCACAGCGGCTCCGCCCAGCCCAGGCCCGCGCAGACGGACTCGATCCGCCTCCGTGTGCCAGGCTCGATCTTGGTCGGGTTCGCGACGACCGCGGGCAATGGGCGGTCCTCCGGCTCCGCGGTCAACGAGTCCGGATCGGTGCCCGACGGGCGGCTCCTGACCGCCACGGCCACGAGCAGAGCCAGCACGGGCAGGGCGGCCAGCAGGAGGATCCACCAGTCGCCGGACACGGCGGAACA
This sequence comes from Pseudonocardia sp., assembly GCA_035695525.1. Lineage (GTDB taxonomy): Bacteria > Actinomycetota > Actinomycetes > Mycobacteriales > Pseudonocardiaceae > Pseudonocardia. The sequence goes on from DASRSC010000248.1 coordinate 7,684, forward strand.
ATAATCGTCCAGCCGCGGGCAACGGGCCTCAGGCCGCGACGAGCCCCCGCGGCTCGGCGTAGGGCAGGCCGAGATCGTGGGCCACCTCGAGGCTGGTGAGGGCGCCGTCGTGGGTGGACAGACCTGCGGCCAGCGCGGGATCGGCCGCGAGCGCGTCAGCCCAACCGAGGTTCGCCAGGCGCAGAACGTAGGGCAGGGTGGCGTTGGTCAACGCGTAGGTCGAGGTGTGCGGCACCGCGCCGGGCATGTTCGCCACGCAGTAGAACACCGAGCCGTGCACGCGGTAGGTCGGGTCGTCGTGTGTTGTGGGCCGGGAGTCCTCGAAGCAGCCGCCCTGGTCGATGGCGATGTCGACGAGCACGGAGCCCTGCTTCATCGCGGCGACGAGATCGTTGCTCACCAGCCGGGGCGCCCGGGCTCCCGGCACCAGGACGGCACCGATCACGAGGTCGGCACCGAGGCAGGCCTTCTCGAGCTCGTGCGCGTTGGACACGATGGTGCGCACGCGGCCGGCGTAGCGGTCGTCGAGTCTGCGGAGCTTCGTGATGTCGAGGTCGAGCACGGTGACGTCGGCGCCGAGCCCGACGGCCATCGCCACCGCGTTCTGCCCGGAGACACCCGCACCGATCACCACGACGCTCGCCGGGCGCACGCCGGGCACGCCGCCGAGCAGCACACCACGCCCACCGGCGGCGCGCATCAGCGCGCTCGCCCCGGCCTGCGGCGCGAGCCGGCCCGCCACCTCGCTCATCGGAGCGAGCAACGGCAGCGTGCCGTCAGGCAGTCGGACGGTCTCATAGGCGATCGCAGTGGTTCCGGCCGCCAGCAGCGCCTCGGTGCACGGAAGCGACGCGGCGAGGTGGAGGTAGGTGAACAGCACCTGGCCGCGTCGCAGCCGGCGGTACTCCTGCTCAATCGGCTCCTTCACCTTGAGCAGCAGGTCGGCGGCGCTCCAGACCTCGTCGGGCGTGGCGACGATGCGAGCGCCCACGGCCTCGTAGTCGGCGTCGGTGATCGAGCTGCCGAGGCCCGCGCCCTGCTCCACGAGCACGTGGTGCCCGGAGCGGGTCAGCTCGTGCGCCCCGGCAGGGGTCAGCGCGACACGGTACTCGTGGTTCTTGACCTCGCGGGGCACTCCGATTCGCATAAGCGCAGAATGAAGAAATCACTGAACACGTGCAATAGTTGCGCAGAAGATTCGGTATCCTGCTTCTATGCCACTGCCTCCTGCGGGCGCACTGCCCGCCCGAGCCCTGCCGCCGCAGGATGTTCGGCCCCTCGACAGCACTGACCACGCGATCCTCCGTGTCCTCGGCAGCGACGCCAGGATCTCCAACAAGGACTTGGCCGAGCGGGTCGGCGTCGCCCAGTCGACGTGCCTCGCGCGGGTGCGCACGCTGCATGAGAGCGGCGTGATCCGGGGCTACCACGCCGACATCGACCCCAGGGCACTCGGCCACGACCTTCAGGCGATGATCGCGATCCGGCTGCAGCCGCACGCGCGGGCCGTGATGGGCGACCTGGTGGCCGAGCTCAGCAGGCGCAGTGAGGTACTCGACGTCTACTTCGTCGCCGGGGCGAACGACTTCCTCGTGCACGTTGCCACGGCGAGCACCGACGAGCTGCGCCGGTTCGTCGCCGACCACCTCAACCGCGATCCCGCCATCGCCGGCACCGAGACCAACCTGATCTTCGAGCACACGCGCGCGGCCGGCAGGCGCGGCTCCGTCTCCGCGCCCGACCAGCCATCGTGACCCCGGCTCAGGCGAGGAACGCGCGGAGCCCCTCGAGGAGCCGGTCGACGTCGTCGGCGTCGTTGTAGGGCGCGAGCCCGATGCGCAATGCACCGCCGTCACCGAGACCGAGGCGCCGCGACGCCTCGAGGGCGTAGAAGGAGCTCGCGGGCGCATTCACGCCGCGCCCGGCGAGGAACTCGTACGCCGCGCCGGGCTCCCGGTCGGCGAACCCGACCAGCAACGTCGGCGTCCGAGAAGCCGCGCGGGAGTACACGGTCACCCCGGGGAGCGCGGCGAGCCCCTCCTCGATGCGGACCCGCAGCCGGTCCTCGTGCTGCCCCACCACGCTCATGGCGCAGACCAGCTGCTCCCGCCTACCCAGCGCCGGGTCGACGCTCGACGAACCCAGAGACGCCAGGAAGTCGACGGCCGCGGTGGTGCCGGCGAGCAGCTCGTAGGGCAGGGTGCCGAGCTCGAACCGCTCCGGGACGGTGTCGGTGGAAGGCAGCAGCTTCTGCGGGTGCAGGTCGGCGAGGAGCGCAGGCGCCGCGGCGAGCACACCGCAGTGCGGGCCGAGGAACTTGTACGGGGAGCAGGCGTAGAAGTCCGCGCCCAGCGCCTCGAGGTGTACGGCGGCATGCGCCGTGAAGTGCACCCCGTCCACGTAGGCGAGGGCGCCCGCCTCGTGCGCGAGATCGGTGATGGCCCGCACGGGCGGACAGGTGCCGATCAGGTTCGACGCCGCGGTGACGGCGACGAGGCGCGTGCGCGGTGAGAGCACGGCGGCGACGTCCTCCTCGGTGAGCTCACCCGTCGCGGGGTCGAAGTCCGCCCACCGGACGACCGCTCCCGCTGCCTCCGCCGCGTGCACCCACGGCCGGATGTTGGCGTCGTGGTCGAGCCGGGTGACCACGACCTCGTCGCCAGGTCGCCAGGTGGCGGCCAGGGTTCGGGCCATGTCGAAGGTCAGCTGGGTCATGCTGCGGCCGAACACGATCCCGCCCGGGTCGGTGCCGAGCAGGTCCGCCATCGCCTGCCGGGCTCCGGTCACGATGTCGTCGGCGGTGCGCTCGGCTGCCGTGACCCGACCGCGGTTGGCCAGCGGGGAGACCAGTGTGCGGGCCACCGCGTCAGCGACGACGTCCGGAACCTGCGACCCTCCTGGGCCGTCGAAGTGGGAGTACCCGGCCTTCAGCGCGGGGAAGCGGTCGCGGATGGCCTGGATGTCATAGCGCATACGCGAACCTTGTCATGAGCATCCGGGAGCGGCATCCCACGTGTGATCATCCCACCTGTGATCTGACCCGGGGCCGAGGACACCGGCGTCACCAGGCGTCGGGCTCGTCCGAGCCGGGCGCGCGATGGCGGCCCTGGCGCAACCCTCGCTGGTAGGTGGTGAGGCGCTCCCGCACCCGGTCGGGGACGCGTTCTCTGGCGGGGTTCGTGCCCTGGACGCGCGGCGGCGGAACGAGCTGGTTGCCGGGACGGCGACGCGGTAGACCGCTCGGCGTGACGGGCGCGGGGTCGGAGCGAGCGGCCCGCGCGGCGGCCGCCTGCCACTCGCTGTCGTTCGGCGACTCCCAGTTCAGCGGGTCGGCGCCGTTGGTCTGGCCGCCCGGGTCCCCCAGGGCCGCGGCGGGCTCGGGGTCACGGAACCATGCCGATGCGATGGCCTCGAAGATCGGGGTGGCGTACCGGTCGTCGATCGGCTCGAGCGGCAGGTCCAACAGCGGGCCGAACAGCTCGTCCACCTGAGAGGGCGCCGACGGGGAGTACAGCGGCTCCTGCGGCTCGACCGGCGGCGGGACGTCGGGGTGTCCGGAGCCGTTGCCGAAGTAACCAGATCCGTTGCCCGCGAGACCGGAACTGTTGCTCAGCAGCCCGGAACCGTTGCTCAGCTGCGCGGATCCGTTGCTCGGCTGCATGGATCCGTTGCCCAGCGAGCCGATGCCGTTTCCGATCGTCAGGAGCGGATCGGAGAGCACCGGAGCGGGCTCGTCGACGGTGATGGCGTTAGGCGGGCAGTGCACGCTCGCGACCGGCCCGGAGCCGGTGCGAGGAGGCCCGGCGAGCGGGCGATGCAGGGAGATGCCGTGGTGCGAACGCTGGGCGAGCTGCTCGGCGACGACGGCCACGCCTCGCCCGTCGAAGCCGTCGGGGTCGTGGTGCGGCCCGCCGTCCACCGATACATCGACGACGAGGGCGCGCGCCTCGATACGACTCGCGACGTCGAGATGCACTCCCGGGTAGACCACGGTGACGTCCTCGACGAGCTCGGCCAGCACGTGCAGCAACTCCGTGGCCGCGCCGGCCGAGACGGTGGCGGCGGGAGCGTGCCGGACGTCGACGCGGTGTGGCTCCTCGGCGGCGGACGCGGCGTCGGCCAGCAGGTCGGACAGCCGCCGGGGGGCGGTGTCACGGGTCGCGCGTTCCTGGCCGCACAGCAGCAGCAAGCTCTCGGTGTCGCGCTGCATCCGGCGGCTGGCCTCGAGCAGGTCGGGAAGCGCGGCGGGCTCGGGGTAGAGCTGCTCCGTCCGCATCCGGTCCAGCAGCCACAGCTGCCGGTCGAGGCGAGCCCGCAACCGGCGCGCCACGTCGGCCGCGGCCTCGTAGCCCGACGGGCCCTGCGGAGGGACATCGTCCCACCGGTCGGGCCACCGTGTGGATCCCTGGCGTCCGACGTTCACCGAGTCGCCCTCGGATGCGAACATCCTGTCGACCACCAGTCGATCCTCTCGAACGTGTTCGATGCGCCGCTCCCCTCCTCGGGGGCCGTGCGTGGGTGCGGCACAGCCGGGCAACGCGGAGTGGCATCTCCTGGCGTAGCACGTTACATCGCGATGCTCCACCTGCGGGACAGGTCACGGGGGCTGCGCTCAGGACACGCCCCCATGCGGCGGGCGGGCACGGACAGTACGGCCGACAATGAACCGGCAGCACAGTAGCCCACAGCGGACGAGCGGGCGACGGCCGGGGGGACGAGCGGCCGCGATCCTGCGATCAACCAGATGGGCGGACTTCGGGACGCACCGATGAGTTCCCGCCTCGGCGCCGGTCACCATTGCCGTGCGCCGTGCGGTGCGGCGCGAAATGTGGAGTGGAGGCCTGCGGTGACGGGTGTTCGGGTACTGGTCGGCACGCGCAAGGGTGCGTTCGTTCTGACCTCCGACGGCAAGCGCGAGCGCTGGGACGTCAGCGGCCCGCACTTCTCCGGGTGGGAGGTCTACCACGTGACGGGGTCACCCGCCGACCCCGATCGCGTCTACGCCGCGCCGTCCGGAGGCTGGTTCGGTCAGCTCGTGCAGCGGTCCGACGACGGCGGCGTCACGTGGTCGGCGGTGGGCAACGAGTTCGTCTACGAGGGCGTGCCCGGCACCCACCAGTGGTACGACGGCACACCGCACCCCTGGGAGTTCGCGCGGGTCTGGCACCTGGAGCCGGCGCTGAACGATCCGGACACGGTCTACGCCGGCGTCGAGGACGCCGCTCTGTTCCGCTCCGCCGACGGTGGCCGCACCTGGCAGGAGTTGCCCGGACTGCGCGAGCACGGCTCGGGCCCGCAGTGGCAGCCGGGAGCGGGCGGCATGTGCCTGCACACGGTCGTGCTGGATCCGCGTGATCCCGCCCGGATGCATGTCGCGATCTCGGCGGCAGGCGTGTTCCGCACGGACGACGCCGGCAAGACCTGGCAGGCGACCAACCGGGGGCTGCAGTCGGAGGGCATCCCCGACCCCGATGCCGAGGTGGGGCACTGCGTGCACAACCTGGCGATGCACCCGTCGCGGCCGGACGTGCTGTTCATGCAGAAGCACTGGGACGTCATGCGCAGCGACGACGGCGGCGACACCTGGCACGACATCGGCGGCAACCTGCCCAGCGACTTCGGCTTCCCGATCGCGGTGCACGCGCACGAGCCGGAGACGGTGTACGTCGTGCCGATCACCAGCGACTCGGAGCACTTCCCGCCGGAGGGCAAGCTGCGGGTGTACCGCAGCCGCACCGGCGGGAACGAGTGGGAGGCCCTCACCAACGGCCTGCCGCAGCAGCACTGCTATATCAACGTGCTGCGCGACGCGATGGCCGTCGACTCCCTCGAGGACTGCGGCGTGTACTTCGGCACCACCGGCGGCCAGGTGTACGCGTCATCGGACGCCGGAAACCCGTGGGCGCCCATCGTGCGGGACCTGCCTGCGGTGCTGTCGGTGGAGGTGCAGACGATCCCATGAGCGACCCGATCACCGCCACCGCGCCGATCCGGATCAAGCTGCCCGCCCACCTGCGGAAGCTCGCGCAGGTCGACGGCGAGGTCACGCTCGACCTCGCGGGCCCGCCCACTCTGCGCATGGTGCTCGACACCCTGGAGCGCACGTATCCGGTGCTGCGCGGCACGATCCGCGACCACGACACGCACCGGCGTCGGGCGTTCGTGCGGTACTTCGCCTGCGAGCAGGACATCTCCCACGCCTCGCCCGACGACCCGTTGCCCGACGCGGTGGCGGCGGGGAGCGAACCGCTCCTCATCGTGGGGGCGATGGCCGGTGGCTGAGCAGGCCGTCCTCGACGGTGCGGCGCCCGACCGGTAGGCCGGATCACTCGAACCGGGCAGGGTCCCCCGCGCCCCGGCGCACGATCTCCGGTTCGGGCCCGGAGAAGTCGACCACGGTCGTGGGCTCGGTGCCGCAGTCGCCGGAGTCGAGAACGGCGTCCAGCGCGTTGTCGAGCCGCTCCTTGATCTCCCAGCCCTGGGTGAGCGGTTCGGGCTCGTCGGGCAGCAGCAGTGTGGACGACAGCAGGGGCTCCCCCAGCTCGGCGAGCAACGCCTGGGCCACGGTGTGCTGGGGGATCCGCACTCCGACTGTCTTCTTCTTCGCGTGCAGCAGCCTGCGGGGCACCTCCTTCGTGGCAGGCAGGATGAACGTGTAGCTGCCCGGCGTCGCCGCCTTGATCGTGCGGAAGACCGTGTTGCTGACCTGCACGAACTGCCCGAGCTGGGCGAAGTCGCGGCAGACGAGCGTGAAGTGGTGCTTGTCGTCGAGGTGGCGGATCTCCCGGATTCGTTCCAGCCCCTCCTGGTCGCCCAGCTGGCACCCCAGCGCGAAGCAGGAGTCGGTCGGGTAGGCGATGAGACCCCCCGATCGGACGATGTCGCCGACCTGGCCGATCGCGCGCCGCTGGGGATCGATCGGGTGCACATCGAAGTACCGCGCCATGCGGAGAGCTTAGGGCGGGAGCAGCACGGACGGGTGTAACGCCGGGGCGCGGTCGCGGCACTGCACAGCCATCGATCCCCTCAACCGATCAGAGGCCGTGATGCTGATGCGCACGCCGGGCCCGCACCGGGCCGAACCGCGGCTCTCCACGATGCGCCGGCGCCTGCTGCCCCTGCACGTCGAGCGCCGCTCTCGTCGCCTGCGCGTTGGCGGGTGGCTGGATCGCCGGCATGACTTCCACCCGGTTCACCGACTTCCTGACCGTTCCGTTCGCCACACTCTCGGTCGTCGCCTTCCTGCGGTTCCGGGAGCCCGGGCTGCACAGGGCCGGGGAGCCGGCCGCGTTGCGGCAGCACGTCGCCGCCACGTTCCGCATCCTCACGCAGCAGCAGCGGCTGGTGCCCGTCATCGCGCTCGCCGTGCTGTCCTCGCTCCTCCTGCAGTCGATCTTCGAGTTCGGCCCGCTGTGGCTGGTCGCCGCCATGCCGGTGATCATGTACGGCCCCTACTGGGCCGGCCTGATGGCCACGCTCGGGCTCGGCGGGCTGCTCGCCGGACGGCTCCGGCTCGACCGGCCCGCCCCCTGGCCACCGCGGTCGGTCTCATGCTGCTGGCCGGCCTGGCGCTGACCACCGCCACCAGCTCCGTCGTCGTGATGATCGCCCAGATCGTGCTGGCGCTGCTCCTGGTGGCCGCCGGCATCCACGTCACCCACCTCCTGCACGACGCCGTGCCCTCGACGGTGCGCGCCGGCGTCGCCTCCGGCGTCGGCGCGATGTCCTGGATCGTGTTCCTGCCCTTCGCCCTGACAGCAGCGGCGGCCTCAGCCGCCGTCATCGGGAATCTCACCCGACCGAGGTATGACCGCCAGCTTGCACTCCACAAAACCTCTATCTACGCTTACAGGTATCTGGAGTGGCTCCCGGCCATCCCCGGGTCGCCACCCCGGTGCATCGCCGCTTTGTGTCGATCACGAGAGGAGTGGACCAGCGATGCTCATGCGCACCGACCCCTTCCGCGAGTTGGACCGGCTCACCCAGCAGGTTCTCGGCACCGCCACCGGCACCTGTAGTCGTCCGACCGCCATGCCGATGGACGCCTACCGCGCCGGCGACGAGTTCGTGGTCGCCTTCGACCTGCCCGGTGTCGCCCCCGACGCCATCGACCTGGACGTCGAGCGCAACGTGCTCACCGTCCGCGCCGAGCGGCGGCCCACCGTGTCCGGCGAGCAGGTCGAGATGCAGGTGGCCGAACGCCCCCTTGGGATGTTCTCCCGCCAGCTGTTCCTCGGCGACAGCCTCGACACGGAGCACATCCAGGCCGCCTACGAGGCCGGTGTACTGACCCTCCGCATCCCCGTGGCCGAACAGGCCAAGCCGCGCAAGATTGCGATCACCGGCGCCGACGAGGAGCCGCGGCAGATCAACGCCTGACGGCAGGGCAGATCAGGTCCCTTGACGGGAGGGGGTGATCGATCGACATCCGCGAGACGTCCCAGACGATCGGTGCCCCGCCGGTTTACCGGCGGGGCACCCCGACATCCTGGCCGGCCTGTATGAGCGGGCGACCCGGCGGGCCGGTGCTGGCGCGCAGCACGAGCGTGGTCGACAGCTCCACCCGCGGCATCGACCGGCTACGCCCGGCGCTAGCCGCAGCGGCAACCGGACGGCCTCCGCCCGGCGGCCGGACCCAGGATGCCCGCGGCCGCCGGCGTGATCACCGCGAGGCGCACGCTATCGCCCCGTCACGGCGCTGGGAGGCGGTTCGCGCCCATCACCCGGCCCAGGCCGTGGCTACGCTCCGCGAGACGCTTTACCCCGCACGAGCCTGAGCGACTCCACCGTTCTCGCCACAATGGCGTAATGGGTCGACAATTTCGATGCTGCAGTCATTCTCCGTTACGACACGGGGTCGATGTTCACCATTCTGGGTAATGGTTGCCCGATCGAAGGCCGTAAGGCCGAAATGAGATCCCGACGTTATTGACCTGGACCCACACAATTGTTCTCATAATTCCGGGGAATCGACTGCGGGGAGTAACGGTGGTCAGGCCCGGAACGGATCGTGCGAAACGGCGCGCAGCAGGGATGCTCGTGGCGGCAGTCGTGCTGCTCGTCGCGTCCGGGTCGGGAACAGCTGCTCCTGCCGGCTCGACCGCTGCCGCCGCGGGGGCGACACCCCCGCACGTCCGACTCGTCCCGGCCGACGGCGCCACCGCCGTGGCACCCGCGGCACCGATCCGCGTGCAAGCGACCGGCGGCACCCTCGCGGGTATCACCCTCACCGCCGACGACGGCACCTCGATACCGGGCACGCTGTCGCGGGACCGCCGAACCTGGACCGCTTCTGCCGCCCCCGCCTACGGCACCATCTACCGCTTCGGGGGTAGGGCCATCAACGACGGCGGGTCCGTCCCGGTCACCGGCGGTTTCACCGCTGTCGACCCGACTCAGCTGGTCCGTGCCTCGACGAGCATCGGTGACGGCGCGGTCGTCGGGGTCGCCGCCCCGATCGACATCCGCTTCGACCGACGCATCGCCGAGGCCGAACGCGCCACCATCCAACGGGGTCTGAAGGTGCGAACGACCGTGCCGGTCGAGGGGTCCTGGGCGTGGCTGCCCGACAACGACCGCGGCTCGCGAGTCCACTGGAGGCCGGCCACCTACTGGCCCTCCGGAACGGGGGTCACGGTCGAGGACCCTCTCTACGGGCGCGACCTCGGCCTTGCCGGGTTCGGCGCTGCCGATCTGACCAGCACCTTCAGCATCGGCCGCTCCCAGATCGTCCGCGCCGACATCGGGTCACACCGGATGATCGTCATCCGCGACGGCAAGGAGGTAACCAACGTGCCTGCGACCTACGGGCTGGAATCCGACCCGCGGCGGGTCACTCGAGGTGGCACCCATGTCGTGATGAGCAAGTCCTCCACCGTTCTGATGTCCAATCCGGCGTTCAACTACGAGAACATTCCGATGCACTGGGCCGTGCGGATCTCCAACAACGGCGAGTTCATCCACGCCAACCCCGCTTCGGGTTACGCGCATGGCAGACGGAACGTCACCCACGGCTGCGTGAACCTGTCCACGTCGAACGCGCGCGCCTACTTCGACTCGGCTCTTTACGGGGATCCCGTCGAGGTCACCGGAAGCACCATCCCGCTCTCCTCCCGGGACGGTGACATCTACGACTGGACGATTCCCTGGGACCAGTGGAAGACCATGTCGGCCCTCCCGTCATCCGTGGCGCGTCGGCTTCCTCGGTAAGGCCCCGGTCGGACCCACGCCCCCTCCTGCGACTGCGCCGCCGGCACCTGCACACGGGGTGCCCGGGATCGCGGGCGTCCCGGAGGGGCGGATCGTCTCGCGCAAGCTCCTCGCGATCGCCGGGCTCGGCGAACACGAGCAGGACTTGCCCGACGCCCTGGCGTTGGCGGCGCCGTGGTGCCCGACCGCATCTTCGACCTGCACCGCGTGGTCCCGCACCGGCCGCCGCGGAGCGGGTGAACCTTGTCCAGCCTTTTGCTTGCTTAGCGTCAAACAATTAATATCCGGTCCATGCTTCGCTCCCAACCCGTCATCGGCTCGATCGAACAGGATCGACGGGGGAGCGAGGAGCCCCTCCCCCGTCGCTGGACCGTCTTCGGCGTTGTCAGCGTCGCCCTGCTCATGGCCTCGATCGACCAGACGTCCGTGGCCACCGCACTCCCCGCGATCCAGCACGACCTCGGCGGCTCCCTCGCCTGGACCAGCTGGACGATCACCGTCTACGCGCTCGGCCAGATCATGGCCATGCCGATCGCCGGCAAGCTCAGTGACCAGTTCGGACGCAAGAACATCTTCCTGGCCGCCATCGTCCTGTTCACCGTGACCTCGCTCTGCGCGGGGATGGCGGGCGACATCGCCATCCTCATCATCGTGCGGGTGTTCCAGGGCATGGCGGCCGGCGCGATCATGCCGTCGGCCACCGGGATCGTGGCCGACCAGTTCGGCCGGGACCGCGACCGTGCGATCGGCCTGTTCACCAGCATCTTCCCGATCGGCGCGATCATCGGGCCGATCGTCGGCGGCGTGCTCGTGACCTACACCTCCTGGCGGGCCATCTTCCTGATCAACCTCCCGTTGGGCGTGCTGCTGCTGATCCTGGTCCCCGTCCTGATCCGGAGGACGCCCCGCACCCGGGCCGCCCACCACATCGACCTCAAGGGGATCGGGCTGCTCTGTGGGCTGTTGCTGTCCACCATGACCACGATCACCGCGCTCGGCACCCCCGGCGACCTCCGGCTGCAGGTCACCGCGGCGGCGGTTGCCGGGGTGGTGGCGGCCGTGCTCGGGTGGCGCTTCCTGG
>DASRSC010000249.1:0-5886 GCA_035695525.1 Pseudonocardia sp.
CTCGAAGACCACACGACCGCGGCGGGTGGACGGCACCGCGGGCACCGCCGGATCGGGCACCTGCTCCTCGGCGTCGAGCAGTTCGAACACGCGCTCGGCCGAGGCGATCCCCGATTGCAGGACGTTGGCCATGGAAGCCAGCTGGGTGATGGGCTGGGTGAACTGGCGGGAGTACTGGATGAACGCCTGGACGTCACCGAGGCTCATCGACCCGGACGCCACCCGCAGCCCGCCGACCACGGCCACCAGCACGTAGTTCAGGTTCCCGATGAACATCATCGACGGCATGATGATCCCGGAGATGAACTGCGCGCGGAAGCTGGCGTCGAACAGCCGCTCGTTCTTCTCCCCGAAGTCCGCCTCCACCTCGCGGCGCCGCCCGAACACCCGCACCAGCTCGTGACCGGTGAACGCCTCCTCGATGTGGGCGTTCAGAGCGCCGGTGTGCCGCCACTGCGCCACGAACTGCTTCTGCGACCGCTTCGCGACGGCCCGCGTGACCAGCACCGACACCGGGATCGTGACGAGCGCGACCAGCGCCAGCAGCGGCGAGATCAGCACCATCATCAACAGCACGCCGACCACGGTGAGCAGCGACGTCAGCAGCTGGCTCATCGTCTGCTGCAGGGTCTGGGAGATGTTGTCGATGTCGTTGGTGACGCGGCTGAGTACCTCGCCCCGCTGCTGCCGGTCGAAGTAGCGCAGCGGCAGCCGGTTGAGCTTCTCCTCCACCTCGCGGCGCAGCCCGAAGATCGTGCGCTGCACGATCCCGTTCAGCATGTACCCCTGCAGCCAGCCGAACAGGGAGGCTGCGACGTAGATCGCGATGACGCCGAGCAGCACCTGGCTCAGCAACGCGAAGTCGATGCCCTGTCCGGGCACGACGCCCGAGCCCTGGATGACGTTGGCGAACGTCTCGTCGCCCGCGGCGCGGGCGGCGGCGGCCGCTTCTGCGGTGCTGGTGCCAGGTGGGATTTGCCGCCCGATCACACCGGCGAAGATGACGTCGGTGGCATGGCCAAGGATCTTCGGACCGATCACCGACAGCGTCACGCTGATGATGCCGAGGACCAGAACGGCGACCGCCCCGGCCCGCTCCGGCGCGAGCCTGCCGATCAGCCGGCGCGCCGACGGACCGAAGTCCATCGACTTCTCGGCCGGCATCCCAGCTGCCCCCCACCGCGGGCCACCCTGACGCGTGGCGGCCATTTCGCGTGCCGCGCGCTGGGTGTCGTCGCTCCCCTCGCCCGGGGGGACGGGCGTCGGGGACGTGCTCGGCCTGGTCATACCACTTCCTCCGCGCTCATCTCTTCGGCGCTGAACTGGGACGCGACGATCTCGGCGTACGTCGAGCAGGTCGCGAGCAGCTCGTCGTGCGTCCCGATGCCGACGACGGCGCCGTCGTCGAGCACGACGATCTGGTCGGCGTCGCGGATGCTGGCCACCCGCTGGGCGACCACCAGCACCGTCGCCGTCGCCGTGACGGGTCGCAGTGCCGCGCGGAGCCGGGCGTCCGTGGCCAGGTCGAGCGCGGAGAACGAGTCGTCGAACAGATAGATCTGCGGCGCACGCACGAGCAGTCGCGCGATCGCGAGGCGTTGCCGCTGGCCGCCCGAGACGTTCGTGCCACCCTGCGCGATCGGCGCCGCCAGTCGCTCGGGCATGGCTCGTACGAACTCGGCGGCCTGGGCCACCTCGAGTGCCCCCCACAGCTGCTCGTCCGTGGCGTCGGGGTTGCCGTACCGCAGGTTGCTCGCGACGGTGCCCGAGAACAGGTAGGGCTTCTGCGGCACGATCCCGACCCGGCTCCAGAGGTGCTCAGGTTCGAGGTCGCGCACGTCGACGCCGTCGACGAGCACCGCGCCGCTCGCGGCGTCGAACAGCCGGGGCACGAGCCCGAGCAGGGTGGTCTTGCCCGCTCCGGTGCTCCCGACGATTGCGGTGGTCGTCCCGGGCCGGGCCGTGAGCGTGACATCGCGCAGCACGGGCTCGGCGGCTCCGGGGTAAGCGAAGCCGGCGCCGCGCATCTCCAGCACGCCCGTGGCCGCCCGGGGGACGACCGGCCGCTCCGGCAGCGAGACCGACGACTCCGTGTCGAGCACCTCGATGACCCGCTCGGCGCAGACGGCCGCGCGGGGGATCATCATCACCATGAATGTGGCCATCATGACCGCCATGAGGATCTGGATCAGGTAGCTCAGGAACGCGGTGAGCGCCCCGATCTGCATCTGCCCGGCGTCGATCCGGCTCGCGCCGAACCAGAGCACAGCCACGCTGGAGACGTTGAGCACGAGCATGACGATCGGGAAGATCATCGCCATCAGGCGCCCGACCCGCGTCGCGACGTCCGTCAGGTCCGCGTTGGCCCGCGCGAACCGCGCCGTCTCCTCCGGCTCCCGGACGAATGCCCGCACCACCCGGATGCCCGTGATCTGCTCGCGCAGAACGCGGTTCACCTCGTCGATCCGCACCTGCATGCTGCGGAAGCCCGGCACCATCCGCACGATCACCGCGCCGATCGCGAGCACCAGCACCGGGACACAGATCAGCATCAGCCTGGACAGCTGAGCGTCCTCCTGCAGGGCCATGACCACGCCGCCGAAGCACATGATCGGCGCTGTCACCAGCATCGTGCAGGACAGCAGCACAAGCATCTGCACCTGCTGGACGTCGTTGGTCCCCCGGGTGATCAGCGACGGGGCACCGAACCGGTTGACCTCGCGCGCGGAGAACTCCCCCACCCGGTGGAACAGCGCCGCGCGCACGTCGCGGCCGAACCCCATGGCGGTGCGCGCGCCGACGTACACCGCGGCGATCGAGCACGCGATCTGCACGAGCGCGACGAGCAACATCCACCCGCCGGTGCCCACGATGTAGTCCGTGTCGCCCTTGGCGATGCCCTGGTCGATGATCTCGGCATTGAGGCTCGGCAGGTAGAGCGAGGCCATCGTGCCGACCAGCTGCAGCATGACGACCAGCAGCAACGGCCGGGTGTAGGGGCGCAACCGCTCGCGCAGCAGGCGGATCAGCATGGACGGTCTTCCTCTGTGTCGGGGGGTGCGGGGAGCGGGGCAGCGAGACCGTCCAGCAGGATCGCGACGATCTGCTCGGGCTCCAGCTGGTGGCCGTCGGCGATCATCGGATGAGTGCCGGAGAAGACGAGCAGCCGCAGGACGTGCGCGAGTTCGGCGGCCGGCACGCGCAGTCGGCACTCGTCGGAGCCGATCAGCTCGACGATGGCCGCACGGAAGGCGTCGTTGATCTCGGTTGGGTTCGCGGTCCCCGGCGGGTGCCGCGCCGCCGCCGGCCGCCCCTCCCGGTCCGGGGGTCCGGTCCAACCCAGGGCGTTGAGCAGGCCGAACACCCCCGCTATGCGGTCCTGTAGAACCGTGACGGCCGCCGTGAGGCGCTCGCGGAACGGGAGCTCACAGTCGACGGCCGCCAGCTCGCGCAAGGTGGGGGCCGGGTCGAACGCCTCCGCCACCACTGCCTGGACCACCGACTCCTTGTCCGGGAAGACCCGGAAGATCGTGCCCTCGGCGATCCCGGCGGCCTGGGCGATCTGCCGGGTGGTCACAGCGGCGCCATGGCGCAGCACGAGCGGCAGCGTGGCGGCGATGATCGCGGCCCGACGCGCGTCGGGCGCCATGCGGGGGGCGCGGCCGCTCGGAGTCACCATGCCGGCGACCGTAAATGAGCGCGCACTCACTAGCAAACGCGTTCCGTTCCCGCCCTGCTACTGAGTGACATGCGGACGATCCGGTTGTTCGCGCACAGTTACGTACCCCGCGGCCGCCGGTCCCGTCAGCCGCGTCGGGGTGGGCGGGATGGAGCTCGACAGCATCTCCGAGACGCCGCTGGACGGGTTGCACACCCTGGTCGAAACGACGTGGACCGTCCACGTCGACCCCAGGGAGACGACGCCGAACCCTTGACGCTGGCGTCGCCGTTCCTGCTGCGCCGCCACGAGGAACGATGGCGGATCGTCCTCTACCTCAACCACCATGACATCGCGAGCATCATCAGCACCCGGCGCCCGGCGCTCGGTGTAACCATCACGTCGGCCGCTGCCACCACTTCTGCGCCTGGACGGGGCTCGCGCGTGGACGCCCGGCTCGCGCACCCCTCGAGGTCTGGGGACTTACTCACGTCGAAGCGGCACGGCGGGCCGGGCGGCCGCGAGCCAGGGCCGCAGGATCGGCAGGACGTGGGTGGCCTGCATGGCTCCGGTGTGGTCGAGCCCGTCGATGACGTGCACCTCCCAGCCGTGGCCCTCCAGCTCCGAGCGCCGCCCGACCAGCGGGCCGGCCATTCTCACCCGCACGCCGCCCCAGCGCTCCCCGTACTCGATCTCGTCCGCCGAGCCGGCGAAGCAGAGGCGCGGACACGTGATGTGCCGCTGGGCGGCGCGGTCGTCGAAGGCCTGCAGGGCCGCGTACAGCGTCATGAACTGGCGGGTCTGCCGCTCGCTCGTCGTCACCTCCACCGATGACCAGTCGGTCCCCTCCGAACTGAAATCCGTCGGCACGGCGTCCACTTCGGTGGACATCCGGTGCGCCGCCGCCGTCACCTGCAGCATCTCGGCGTACGGCCCGTCGATCGGCGGGTACCCGCCCATGGCGAGCGCCCACAGCCGGTCGGTGCGTATCGCGAGCTGGAGACCGCAGAGCGCGAGCCAGGAGTACCCGTAGTAGGCGAACCGCTCGGCGCCCGCGGCGTCGGCCACAGCCAGGATGTCGCCTGCGACGTTGGCCGGCGTCAGCGTGTCCGGCTTGGGAGTGGCGAGGACGTGGCCCTCGTAGTCGAAGGCGACCACCCGGAACGAGTCCGCCAGCCCGTCGACGAGCGCTCGGCCGAGTGCCGGATCCGCGCCCCACCGGCGCATCGCGTCGGCCTGCGGCCCCTCGACCGGTCGAGGATTCACGGGCAGCAACACCGTAGGACCGGCGCCGCGAACCTCGACGTCGATGCTCGTCCCGTCATGCAGCCGTGCCTGGAACATCGATATTCCCCCTGCGAACTCTTTACGACGTATAGCAATGGCCGCGCTACCCTAGCGTACGACGTAAGGAGTTGTCTTTGTGGCTGTTTTCGCCGGTCAGGGCGATGCCGCCCGGTCGATGCCCCTGCTGTGGCGGGAGAAGGGCGCGGCCGGGCACCGACACGGTCCCGGCCCCAAACCCGGACTGACCGTCGACGCGGTCGTGTCGGCGGCGATCGGGGTGGCCGACGACGCAAACGTGGCCGGACTGTCCATGCGTGCAGTGGCCGAGCGGCTCGGCGTGACGGCCATGGCGCTCTATACCTATGTGCCGGGCAAGAACGAGCTCGTCGACCTGATCTACGACGGCGTCCACGCCGAACTGCCCACCGACGGCCGGCCTGCCTCGGGGTGGCGCGCCGCCGTCACGGCGTGGGCCGAGGACCTCGTCGCGCTGTACGTGAGACATCCCTGGGCCCTGCAGGTGTCGTTCGCGCGGCCGGTGCTCGGCCCGCACGAGCAGGCCGTCCTCGAGGCTCTGGTGCGGATCCTGCGCGAGACGGGTGCGGGCGCCGAGGTGCTGCGCCGCGTCGTGAGCGTGCTCTTCCACCTCGTGCGCGGGACGGCCAGGACGATCGCGGAGGCGCGTATCGCGCCGACGGCGGGCAGCACCTCCGAGCAGGAATGGTGGGCCGGCCGGGCGGCACAGCTGGCCGAGGTCGTGCCCGACTTCGCCGAGCGCTTCCCCCAGACGATGTGGCTCGCGGGCGCGGGTGCGGCGCGGACCGGGGACGGCCAGACGCCCTACCTGGAACACGAGGCACGCGAGGCCCTCGCGGTCGGGCTCGCAGTGCTGCTGGACGGCCTCGAGGCGGGCACCATCGCAGTCCCGTCCCGAGGCCGGT